>CANRQA010000013.1 GCA_947632635.1 uncultured Clostridia bacterium
ATATGATTATAGCAGAAAAGGGTTCCGAAAGGAACCCTTATTAAAGAAAAAATTTTAATTTTTTCTTATTTCTTGTTATTTTATTTCTTTATTTAATTTTTCTAATTCTTTTAACTTTATTTTATATTCAAGCATTTGTGTAAGATATCTATAATACATATATTGTTGTTCATAGTACATACTAGGACTTATATTATCAAGTGGAATATTATCAGGAATTTGACTGTTAATATTTGGATTCATTTGAGCTTGTAAATTAAAGTTATAAGGGTCAAAATATTGTTGATTTTTATCCAAGAAAATTACCTCCTTAAAATTATTTAAAATTAATGTATAAAAAAATTATTTAAGCAAATAATAAATAATGTAAACGTTAAAAAATGTTTACCCCCCTTCTTTTTTTATAATATAAATTTAAGAGTAGTCTAAGATTATAGGCTACTTTTATTTTATTTTTATCTATTACATCATATGATATAATAGTAAATAATATACAGCATAAAAAAATTTTCATAAATTGGAAAATATATAAAATAAAGTATTGATTTTTTATGTAAAATCATGTATAATTTTATTATATGATTGAAAGCTATTAGGTTTACATATATCGCACTAAAAGAGGAGTTATAAATGGGTAGAAAAGTAAGAAAGGAAATAAGAGAAGAAAAGATAGCAAAAAAAAATTTGCCTACAAAATATAAAAAAAATAGTAAAGTAATTTTATATATATTTTTAGTTATATTTTTTATTCTTGTAATTGGCATTATAGGAATGATAATATATGGTGGAAGTAAAATATATAATTTTATTGATAAAGAAGTCTCAAATGCTTCAGATTTTGTTGAAACAATTTCTTCTGGTAAATTAGATAATTTACAATATACAACTTTTATGTATGATAAAGATGGTAATGAAATAGAAGTAATTCATGGTACAGAAGATAGAATATTTGTAGATTATGAAAATATACCAAGAAGTGTTATAGATGCTATAATATCTATTGAAGATGAACGTTTTTTTGAACACAAAGGAGTAGATGTAAAAAGGACATTAGGTGCTATATATACATATTTGATAAACAAAGGAAACTCAGATTTTGGTGGCAGTACAATAACACAACAGTTAGTTAAAAATACAACTCAAGATACAGAAACTACTATTAATAGAAAAGTTAGAGAGTGGTATAGAGCATCTGTACTTGAAGAAAACTTTTCAAAGAAAGAAATATTTGAAGATTACGTTAATACTATTTATATGGGTGATGGGGCTTATGGTATTGAAGTTGCTGCAAATAAATATTTTGGTAAAACAATAAAACAAGTTAATTTAGCAGAATCTGCTGTACTTGCTGCTGCAATTCAATCTCCTGAATCAACTAATCCATATAGAGATGAAGAATCAAGAAAAAAATTACTTGAAAGACAAAAAATAGTATTAAGAAAGATGTTAGAGCTAAATAGGATAACATATTTAGAATATATAGATGCTATAAATACAAATATAGAATTTAAAGAAGAAAGAACGGAAGATAATATTCAAACATATTTTGTAGATGCTGTTATTGAACAAGTAATTGAAGATTTAATGGCAAAAGAAAACATAACTTATGATGAAGCAAAAAGAAAAGTATATGTAAGTCGGTTATAAAATTTATACAACACTTGATCAAAATGTACAAAATACGATTGATAATGTATATAATAACCAAAGTTTATTTTATTATGATAATGACGGTAGTTTTATGCAGTCTGCTATGGTAGTAATAGACCATACAAACGGAAATGTGTTAGGAATTATTGGTGGAGCTGATACAAAGCCAGGTAGTTTATCATTAAATAGAGCTACTCAAAGTTATAGGCAACCAGGTTCTTGTATGAAACCATTTGGTGCTTATGGACCAGCTTTTGAAGTTGGGGCATTAAACCCTGAATCGTATATAGAAGATTTACCAATAACAATTGGAGATTGGACTCCTCATAACTATTATTATTCATATTATGGATATGTACCTGTAAGAAAAGCCGTAGCTTTATCTATGAATATACCAGCAGTAAGGGCAAATTTAAAAGTAGATGTACAGTTTGCTTTTAACTTTGCAAAAAATGCTGGACTTAAAAGTCTTGTACCAGCTTCAGAACCTATTAATGGAAATCATGATGAAGTAAGAGCAGCTTTAGCGTTAGGAGGACTTACAAAAGGATGTACTGTAGTTGAACTTGCAAGTGCATATGCCACTATTGCAAATGGCGGGTTATATAATACACCAAAGTTTTATACAAAAGTATTAGATAAAGACGGGAAAGAAGTATTATTTAAAACTTATGATACAAAACGTGCAATGAGTTCAACAACAGCAAAAATGCTTACTCAATGCTTAAGAGATGTTACAACATATGGCACAGGTGCAGGATATATTAAAGTAGGAAATATACCTGTATTTGGAAAAACTGGTAATAGTAATGATGATAAAGACCAATGGTTTTGTGGTTTTACTCCATATTATACAATAGCTTGTTGGAATGGATATGATACACCAAGACCAATAGGATACAGGGCTGGAATAAGAGGAACTTATCCATATACTTCAATGGTGTTATTTAATTCAGTAATGAATGGTATAAATAATGGAAAAGAACCAAAACCAGTTAATGAAATATATTAGAAAGTGCTTTTACAAAGTGTTAGAAGCACTTTTTATTTTTTCAAGTCGCTTTTAAGTATTTGACACATGAAATTTGTTGTGATATAATTTAGCAAAGTAAATTTTATAACCATTAAATAATTTTAAGGGAGGAAAATAAATATGACTAGAAATGGCTTTGTAAACGAAGATGTAGAAAAAATGTGTAGAGAAAAATATGAGTACATTTTTTATTTTGAAAATGGGCTTGCTAGAGTTATACTTGATGATAAATATGGTTTCATTGACTCTTATGGTCGTGAAATAACTGAAATCAAATATGATTACATTTTTAATTTTGAAAATGGGTTTGCTATAGTTAAACTTAATAGCAAACGGGGCTTTATTGATACTAATGGTAAAGAAATTATTCCTTTTAAATACGATTTTATTGGAGATTTTACAGCTGATGGGTTTGCTCGGGTTTTGCTTAATAACAAATGGGGATTTGTCGATACTACTGGAAAAGAGATAACTGAGATTAAGTATGATGTAGTTTGGAATTTTATAAATGGGTTTGCTAAAGTACAACTTAATGGCAAACTTGGTTTTATTGATACTAATGGTAAAGAAATTACTCCTATCAAATATGATGAGGTTTGTGATTTTAAAAATGGGCTTGCTAGAGTAAAACTTAACGATAAATGGGGATTTATTGATGAAAGTGGTAATGAGATAATTGAAATGAAGTATCAGGAAGTTTTAAATTTTACAAATGGGTATGCTCAAGTAAAATTTAATGATAAATGGGGTCTCATTAATACTAAAGGAGAAGAAATTCTTCCATTTATATTTGAAAAAGTGGATGATTTTAAAAATGGATATACTACAGTAACACTTAAACTTGCTATAGATAAATTAGGAAAAGTTACACCATTTTCTGAAAATTAAAATTATTACATATAGTTATATATTGTAAAAAAGGATAGTAGGTATATTTACTTATTATCCTTTTTTATTTGTAATTTGGATTTATGTAAATATTTGTGTAGCTACTATATTTTATATATAATTCTTATTGCAAATTTTTGCAAAAATATGTTATTATATATTATAGGGTGATTATATGGAAAGTAAAAGAAAAAATGTGTATATAGCGTTATTTGTAATAACAACAATAATAGCAGGATGTTTAGCTGCATATTTTGGAATTATGAAAAATAAAGAGGCAGAAGATTTAAAATCACAAATAGCAGATTTACAAAATCAAATAGATAATATAAATAATAATTCTAAAGATAATGAAAATAATCAAAATGATGATAACATTGTAAATAGTAATACAAATAATGAAGAAAACAAAAATGAGGCAAAAGAATTAATTACAAGTGATGCAGATAAAATTAAATATAACGAAATATTAGATGATAGGATTAATACTAATATACTTCAAGTAATTATTACTGTTAAAATACCTGCTGATGATAATAGTGCTTTTAAAAATGGAGAATTTAATGATAGTGACATGTTATTTACAGCTGCATATATATCAGCTAGAAAACATAGTGATGAATTTTATAAAAATGTAGTAGATAATGATGACGATAATCCTGTAAAATATGTTAATAAAAATTTCATAAATAATTATTCTAAAAAAATATTTGGAAAAGAAATAAATTTTGAAAATACAGGAACAAAACTTACAGATAATGAAGTCGCTGTTGGGCTTCCAACTGGAATTGGCTATGTTATTTTTAAAGCTAAAAGTTTAATATTAAACGAAAAAACAGATGAATATACTTTAACATTTGATTCTGTTGACGGTACTACTGTATCTGAAGATGTAAATAAAATAAATTATGAGCAATCAGACATACTTGATACATATGTAATAAAATATAAAGAAATTAATGGTAGCAATGTTATTTTATCACTAGATAGAACATATCATAAATAATAAATATATTAAAAAGAAGAAAAGATATAAGAAAAAAATTTTATCTTTTCTTCTTTTGGTATATAGAAAGCACCATATATTATATTATATTATATTGCTAATGCAAAAAGAATCACAAAAACACATTTTGCAAAAAACTTTTTCAGTTATATTACTCTTTGCATTAACCTATTAAAGTCAAGCAATTTAAATAAACATTTTTATAAATTTTTTTGCATTTATCTTATTTAAAATTTTTAATATATTTAATACAAAAGAAATGATATATAAATAAAAAAATGTAGGTATTATCAAATACTAAATTTCTTTAATTTATTGTAAAATACGATATACTGTGATATAATTTAGGTATAAATAATAGAGGTGTTTTTTATGAGAATGTATGATATTATCGAAAAAAAGAGAGATAAGAAAGAGCTTATAAAATCTGAAATAGAATTTTTCGTAAATGGATATTGCAAAGATGAAATAACTGACTATGAAATGTCTGCTTTACTTATGGCAATATATTTAAATGGTATGACAAAAAGTGAACTTACAAATTTAACACTTGCAATGGCAAATTCATCAGAGATTTTAGATTTAAGTGATATAGAAACTAATGGAACATTTATAGTAGATAAACACTCAACAGGTGGAATAGGAGATAAAGCAACTTTAATTGTACTTCCAATAGTTGCCTCACTTGGCGTAAAGGTATTTAAAATGTCTGGTAAAGGTCTTGGTTTTACAGGTGGTACTGCAGATAAATTAGGATCAATCGTTGGATACGATATAAACATACCACTAGAAAGAGCAATAAATCAAGTAAACGAAATAGGTGCCTGCCTTATATCTCAAAGTAAAGATTTAGCTATTGCTGATAAAAAAATATATGCTTTACGAAGTCTAACTGCAACTGTTGAATCACCAGAGCTAATTGCATCATCAATAATGAGCAAAAAAATAGCATCTGGAACAAAAAAATTGCTATTAGATGTTACAGTTGGTAGTGGTGCTTTTATGAAAACAAAAGAAGAGGCAAAAAATATATCTAACATAATGATAGCTATAGGAAAAGAAACAGGAATAGAAACAAAAGCATTAATTACAGATATGTCAGAACCTCTTGGAAAAAATGTAGGAAATGCAATGGAAATAAAAGAAGTAATATCCTTTTTGCTATCTGATGAAACTTCTATATTTTCAGAGGACATAGCTGATTTAAGAGAAGTAGTATTTAATTTATCAGCATGGATGATAAAAATGGCAGGTCTTGGTGATGACATTGAACAAAATAAAGCAAAAGTATTAGAAGCAATTACTTCAAAAAGAGCATATAACAAATTTATTGAACTTGTAAAAGCTCAAGGCGGACATATATATAACGTATATATGGACTGGATAGGTATGAGTTTAGATATGCCAGTTTTAAAAGATGAAGTAAAATATTTAAAAGAAATAACAGCTCAACAAGACGGATATATAGTTTCAATTGATAGCAAAAAAATAGGAGAAGCACTAGTTGTACTTGGTGGTGGCAGAAAGGAAAAAGATGATGTAATAGATCATGCTGTAGGCTTTGAATTTGTAAATGAAGTAGGAGATAGAGTACAAAAAGGAGATACAATATTAAAATGTTTATATAATGATAAAAATAAATTTGAAGAGGCGTTTGAATATATAGAACAAGCAATATATATTGATAATATTGACAAAAAATTAGCTGATACATTAAAAAATAAACCTCATGTATTAGATATAATATATTAGTTAAGGAGATGTAAAATTTTTGAGAATAATTGCAGGAAAGTATAAAGCAAAAAAACTATTAAGTCCTAAAACTACAAAAACAAGACCAACACTTGATAGAGTAAAAGAAGCTCTATTTAGCATATTAACTCCATATATTGAAGGTGCCAATGTATTAGATTTATTTTCGGGAACAGGAAACTTAGGTCTTGAAAGTATAAGTCGAGGAGCAAAATTTGCACTTATGAATGATATAGAAAAAATTGCTATTTCGACAATAATATCCAATACAAAGTTGACTAAATCAGAAAAGTGTGTTAAAATATCTAATAAAGATTACATTAAATGTTTAAATCAAATTATAAAAGAAAATTTAACTTTTGATGTCATATTTCTTGACCCGCCTTATGATAGTAAACTAGGAATTAATACACTAGAAATAATATCTAACAATTATCCTAAGATACTGTCAGAAAATGGAGTCATTGTTTATGAAACAGATAAAAGTTTCATATCAAAATTAAAAGATAATGAAGACATATTAGATAACTTTAGTAAATTAGAATGTTTTGATAATAGAAACTATGGAAATGTTGTATTAAAGTTATATAAATGGAGGTAATTTGTAATGGAAATATTTACATTATTAGAGAACTTAGAAGATTTATTAGAATCTGGTTCGAAAGTCCCATTTTCATCAAAAGTAATGGTAGATATGGAAGAAGTAAGAGAAATACTTGAAGATATAAGATTAAAACTACCAGATGAAATAAAACAAGCAAAATGGGTAAAAGAAGAAAGACAAAGGATAATATCTGATGCTGAGCAAGAGGCTGAAAATCTATTAAAAGATGCTCAAAATAAAATTATAACAATGGTAGATGAACACGTTATAACAAAACAAGCATTAGAACAAAAAGAAGAAATAATAGAAAACGCAAACAAAGTATCAAAAGAAATAAGTATTGGTACTCGTGATTATGCAGACGCAATGCTTGAAAAAGTCGAAGATGTATTAAAAGAAACATTAGAAGTTATAAAAAGTAACAGAAAAGAATTAAGTTAATTACATTTATGAGGTTGATAAAAAATGGGGAGAAGAAAGAAAAGTTCAAGTAGAAAAAGAACACCTAAAAAGACAGTTAGAAATGATATGTTAGGTGGCTTCTTAGTAGTTATTGGTTTAGTTTTATTTGTATTTTTAATATTTTCAAATATAGGTGTAGTTGCAGACATATTTAAAAGTTTGCTAAAAGGATTATTTGGTATAGTTTCATATGTTATACCAGCAACACTTATAGTAGTTGGAGTGTATTCCATTTATTCAGATAAAAGAATAAAAATCTCTAATGGAATATTAAAAGGCGTATATTTAGCTATAGTTTTTTCTACATTTGCATGTGTATTTTTTACAAATTCATTTACTATGTTTGAAAGTCCTATGAGAAATATTATAAATACATATAATGATGCAATAGCCGGTAATAACTTTTATGGTGCAACAGGTTATATAATTTCTTCATTATTTGTAAAAATTGTTGGAGTAATAGCATCTAGAATTATCGTATTTTTCTTGGCATTATTTTCTTTACTTTGTGTATTACATATATCTTTAAAACAAGTATATATTTTCTGTTATAACACCTTTGCACATATATATAATGGAATATGTGATATAATAGAAATATTATTTGGAACAGATGAAGAGGAAGAAAAAGAAAAACAAGTACAAAAATCTAGAAGACAAGCAAGAAAAGAAAAAATGTTACAAGAAGAAAGACTTAAAATGGAACAAGAAATGGCTCCAAAAATGAAAGAAAAAGGTATTTTTAATGCAGAAGAAAACCTAATATTTGATAAATCTGAACAAGTAGAATTCGATTTTAATAAATTAGGTGGAAAGCCAAGTGAAAAAGAAATACAAGCAAAACAACAAAGAGATGAATTCTTCCAAAAACAAAAAGAGCAAAAAGAAGATAAATCTGTAAAAGAAGTTATGACTTTAGACCATACAAAACACGTAGAAGAAGATAATTATGAATTTCCACCAATATCTTTACTTGGTGTTCCTAAAAATGGAGAAGTTTTTGATAAAAAAGCAATTCAATCAGTTGCTGTAAAATTGCAAAAAACACTTGCAAGTTTTGGAGTTGAAGCAAAAGTTACCAATATAACAAAAGGGCCAACTGTAACAAGGTATGAACTTACTCCAAATACAGGAGTAAAGGTAAGTAGAATTGTTAAATTATCTGATGATATTGCATTAAATCTTGCGGCTAGAAGTATAAGAATTGAAGCACCAATACCTGGGAAATCAGCTGTTGGTATAGAAGTTCCAAACGAAGTAGCAGAATCTGTATATTTAAGAGAAGTTATAGAATCTGACTCATTTAAAGAGCATTCATCAAAACTTGCTTTTGCTCTTGGTAAGGATGCAGCAGGTGAAATAATAGTTGGCGATATAGCAAAAATGCCTCATACACTTATAGCTGGTTCAACAGGTTCAGGAAAAAGTGTATGTATAAATTCACTTATTGTATCAATATTATACAAAGCAAAACCAAGTGAAGTAAAAATGATACTTATAGATCCTAAAATGGTTGAGCTTTCAGGATATAATGGAATACCACATTTATTAATACCAGTTGTAATAGACCCTAAAAAAGCTGCAGGTGCACTTAATTGGGCAGTTCAAGAAATGGTAAATAGATATAAATTATTTGCTGAAAAAGGTGTAAAAGACATCAAGGGATATAACAAAGTAATGGAAAAAGAGCAGGATGCTAAATTACCACAAATTGTAATTATAGTAGATGAACTTGCAGATCTTATGATGGTAGCACCAAATGATGTTGAAGATGCAATTTGTCGTTTAGCACAAATGGCAAGAGCTGCAGGAATGCACTTAGTTATTGCAACTCAGCGTCCATCAGTTGATGTAATTACTGGTATTATAAAAGCAAATATACCATCTCGTATAGCATTTACTGTATCATCACAAGTAGATTCAAGGACAATACTTGATATGGCAGGTGCTGAAAAATTACTTGGTAAAGGCGATATGTTATATTTCCCAGTAGGTGAAACAAAACCACATAGAGTTCAGGGTGCATTTATTTCCGAAAAAGAAATAGAAAAAATAGTTGAATATATTAAAGAACATACAAAAGCAACATATAGTGAAGATATAATAGAAAGTATAGAAAAGAATAATTCAAAAGATGAAACAGGTTCTGATGTTGAAGATGATGCAGATGCTTTGTTAAATGATGCAATTGATTTAGTTGTTGATATGGGACAGGCATCAGCTTCAATGTTGCAAAGAAGATTTAAGATAGGCTATTCAAGGGCAGGAAGAATAGTAGACCAAATGGAAGCTCGTGGCCTTATATCTGGTTATGAGGGAAGTAAGCCACGTCAAGTCCTTATATCAAAGGCAGAATGGCAAGAACTAAAACTTGGTAAAAAACCAGATGATGAAGGTAAAGTATTACAAAATCAAGTAGAAGAAGTTGTACCTCAACCTATAGAGGAAGTACAAACAAGTGATATAGAAACTTCTTCGGATTCTACTGATGATGATACAGAGGAAAATAAACCTTTAGAGCCAAGTTTGCAAGTATTAGAAGATATGAATAGTGCAAAAGATGAGTCACAATATGATTATTAGACTATAAAAAAGGAGAGAAAATTTTAAATAATGGCAATTAGAGAATTAATTTATGATGGAAATAAATTACTTTTAGAAAAATCTGAAGAAATAAAAGTAATTGATGAAGATATAAAAAAACTTGCTCAAGATATGTTAGATACTATGTATAAATATGACGGTTTAGGACTTGCAGCAATACAAGTAGGAAAGAAACTTAGAATGATTGTATATGATTCTACATATATTGAAGAGGGAGCAAAAAAAAGACCCGTTATAATGATTAACCCAAAAATAGTTTGGACTTCAAAATCAAAAGTTTTAGTAGAAGAGGGCTGTTTAAGTTTCCCAGATGTTTTTGAAGATGTAGAACGTTTTGAAAAAGTAAAAGTCGAATATATTGGAATAGATTCAAAAAAACGTATAAAAAGCGTGCAAGGAATTGAGGCAGTTGTTATACAACATGAAACAGACCATTTAGACGGAATAGTATTTTTAGATAGAGTTGATAAGAAAAAAACTAAGAATAAGAAAAATGATAGTAAAAAGGAAAGAAAAAAATGAGTATAAAAAAGAAAATAACACTTTCAATAATTGTATTAGTTGTACTTGGTGCAATAACTTTTGTAATGGTACTTGTTGATAAATATAACGCTTCTGAAAATGGAATTACTAAGAAAAATTACAAAGAAGTACAAGATGTTTTAGCTATAAATGAGGGTACAAATTTAATAAAACTTGTAAAAGATGACATGAATAATGATAATACATTAGACTATGTTGGTATAATAGGTACACCAAAATATAAAGAAAATAAGGAGAATACTGAAAAAACTGAAGAAACAAGTGCAGATACAAAAAAGGAAATAACTGATATTTTAACTGCAGCAGAAGATTTAACAAAGACTCCTGAAACCTATGAAAAATTAGATGTTGTATTTATTGACGGTAATACAAAGGAGTTAAAAAAATATGAATCAGGACTTTCATTTGCAAATGATGTAAAATTTGAAATAAAAAGTGATACAAATGCTAAATATATCTTTGTAAATGACAATTTAACTGGAAATGTGTTACTTCTAAATATTGTAAATAATGAATTTAAAAATATAATTAAGGATAGCATATCATCTGACTTTAATG
This sequence comes from uncultured Clostridia bacterium, assembly GCA_947632635.1. GTDB lineage: Bacteria > Bacillota > Clostridia > TANB77 > CAG-465 > CAG-465. Next base: position 11,101 of record CANRQA010000013.1, read on the forward strand.
GTTATACAATAAGCGTAGAATTTGATAATCAAAATACATCTAAAGTAAGTGTTAAACTTGATAATTATGCAAGGTCATATTTAAATGCGGTAAATGAAGCATACACATTAGAGTTTACTGATACTAGAGTAAATAAGGATAGTTATAGACCTACATATCTTGCAAATAAATTTTGTAGCTTTAAATTAGAAGATATTGATGACGATGGTGCACTTGATTTTATAGGAATACAGAATTTATTGTATTTAAATATTTCAACTAAAGATAATCTGCCTCAAGTTGCAGGAACAGTAGATACATACTTTAAAATAGTTGATGGTAAAATTCAATATAATAAAGTTGAAGTAAAAATTTAAATAAAAAAGGGCATAGTTATTCTTTATGCCTTTTTTCTTTGAGGGGGAAATATATATGTTAAATATTGAAAACAGAAAAACAAAAAGAATTGTATTTATGGGAACACCAGAATTTGCTGCTGTTTCACTTAAATCGCTTATTGATAATAATTTTAATATAGTAGGAGTATTTACAAACCCGGATAAGCCGTCAGGACGTGGTATGAAAATTACCATGTCACCTGTAAAAGAGTTAGCTTTAAATAATAATATACCTGTATTTCAACCACAAAAATTAAGGAAAAACGAAGAAGTATTAGAAATATTAAATAACTTAAACCCAGATGTTATAGTAGTAGTAGCATACCGGAAAAATACTTCCAAAGGAAATATTAGATTTCCCAAAATATGGATGTATAAATGTGCATGGCTCTTTACTTCCAAAATATAGAGGTGCAGCACCTATACAGTGGAGCGTTATAAACGGTGAAAAGGTAACAGGTATTACTACAATGTTTATGGATGTTGGAATGGATACTGGGGATATGCTTTTAAAAGAGGAAATAAAAATAGAAGATACTGATACCTATGAGAGTTTACATGATAAATTAAAAGTAATAGGTGCGTCTTTAATTGTAGAAACACTTGATAAGGTTTTTGATGAAACTATAATACGCATTAAACAAGATGATAATTATTCTATAGCACCAATGATTGATAAAAAGATGACTGAAATTGATTTTAACAAAACTGGGGTTGAAATATATAATTTGGTAAGAGGACTATATCCATATCCTGCCACTTATTTTGTAGCTAAAAATGGTAAAATTTTTAAAGTGTATAAGGTGGAGGCTGTTAAGACTAATGAATATGGGGATAAAAATAACGGAGAGATAGTAATTAAGACAAAAGATAAACTTGGTATAAAATGTAATGACGGCTATATCTCAATTCTTGAAATACAGCCACAAGGTTCAAAGAGAATGGAAATTAGAGCTTTTCTTGCAGGAAATAATATATAAATAGGGGTAAAATAAATGGTAAAAGTAGATATTTGTGATATGACAATACCAGAATTGGAAGAATATATAGAAAAAATAGGTGAGAAAAAATTTCATGCAAAACAAATTTTTAAATGGTTGCATAGAGAAAAAGTTGATTCTTTTGATGAAATGACTGATATTTCAAAATCTTTAAGAGAAAAGTTAAAAGAAAAAGCATATATCCTTAAACTTAGTGTTATTGAGTGTCAAACTTCAAAAAAAGATGGTACTATGAAATTTTTAATAGCTCTTGATGATAAAGCAGCTATTGAATCAGTGCTTATGCAATATCATCATGGTAATACAATATGTATATCTACTCAAGTAGGTTGTAGAATGGGATGTAAATTTTGTGCTTCAACAAAAGATGGTTTTGAAAGAAGTTTAAAAGCATCAGAAATTGAGGGGCAGATACGTACTGTTGAAAAATATACAAATAAAAAGATTTCAAATGTTGTATATATGGGAATAGGAGAGCCACTTGATAATTTTGATAATGTTGTGCGTTCTATTAAAATTATAAATGAACCATTAGGGCTTGGAATAGGTGCAAGACATATTAGTGTTTCTACGTGTGGTATTGTTCCAAAAATTTATGAACTTGCAAAGGAAAATATCCAGTGTACACTTTCTATTTCACTTCATGCAACTACTGATGAAAAAAGAAAAGAAATTATGCCTATTGCAAATAAATATAGCATAGAGGAATTACTTACTGCTTGTAAAGAGTATATTAAATTAACTGGAAGAAGAATAAGTTTTGAATATGCACTAATTGCAGATAAAAATGATACCTATGAAGACGCATTAAGCCTTGCAAAACTTCTTAAGGGTATGATTGCACATGTAAATTTAATTCCTGTTAATGAAATTAAAAATGGAGTATATAAAAAGACAAATAAAGAGGCAGTAAATAGGTTTATGAAAAATTTAAACGACCTTGGTATTGTTACAACTATTAGAAGAGAATTAGGCTCTGATATAGATGCTGCTTGTGGACAACTTAGAAAGAAGTATATTGAGGGAAAAAAATAAAATAATAGTTTGTAAAATAAAAATAGAGTAATGTTTTATTATAATATAGATTTGTGTATAATTTCAATTTTTAACTCAAGAATGAGTATAAATTATTTTATATAGAATGTGTAAAACGAAAAGTCGATATTACATATATAATAGTAGTTTATTATTTACTAACAAAAAGCATACTTGATTTTATGTAAATTTCATGATATAATTATTACGAAAAAAGTTATAAATTTTAAAAATAATTTTTAAAGGAGCGGTTATATAATGAATATTATTAATCAAGAAGAAAATTTAAAAGAAAAAGTGGTTGGTTGGATTGCAAGAACAGAGCCACCGACAAATGCTCATTTAGAGTACATTTTAAAACTTGCAAGACTTTATAAAAAAGTTATAATAATTTGTGGCTCTGCTTATACTTTAGGAAATGACAGGCATTCTATTCCCTCAATTATACGTATAAAAATGATAAGAGCTATGCTTGAAGATGCTAGACTTTCTGAAATCAGATATGAAATTGTACCTTTAGCTGATTATGAAAATGATGTTTCTTGGTCAGAGGATTTGGCGATTATTTGCAAAGAACATCATATTGATGATATTGCATCTGGTAACGAATGGGTGCAAAACATTATAAACAGCCCATCTTTTCCTATAAAAGTACGTGTTGGAGATATTCCACTTGACAAAGAGATTCCATATCGTGCAACCGATGTTAGAAAAGCAATTAAAAATGGTGATTATGAAGCATTGAAAAATTATGTGCCAAAATCTGTACTTATTATAATGAGTTCTTATCAATGTTTTAAAAGTATTGAGCTTGCAAGTAAAAATGAAGAAGTCATTTTTGTACCTGGAAGGCAAACAGTAGATATGGTATTTTTACTTAAAAGTAAATCTACTGATAAGCTTTATGTTTTACTTGGTAAGCGCCCTGAAGATGCAATAGACTTTCCTAATGTTATGGCTCTACCAGGTGATGGAATAGAAAAATTTGAACTTCCTGAAGATGCCTGCGTTAGAATGTTTAAAGAAGAAACAGGCCTTGAAATAGAGTTACTTGAAAAGTCATTTGTTTCTACACCAGTAAGAATAAAGAATATAATAAGTCCATTTTTATCTATGAACTTGGTTGGAATATACAGTTCAGAAGAGCCAAATAAAATAGGTACAAGGGGTGGCTCAAGTCAGTGTTTTACTATATATGCAGAGGGGAATGTTGATGAATATAGGAAAAATTTAAAGCCCATAAAAGGACTTGTTGATGTTAATTTTTATGAAGTAGCTGATGTTATAAACAAGCCACTTGCTTTTCAACATAATGAAATGTTAGAGCGTGCTGTTAATATTTCAAAAGGAAGCATTAAATTTGAAAAAGATGTAACCATGATACGCATTTGTGATTAGAATAAGTACACTTTATAAATCTCAAAATTTTTAACACTTTAAAGCAATTTAATATATTAAAAATAAAACTAAATTTTAGGAGGATGTTTAAATGTACAAAGATTTTGAGTCAACCTTGGAAAATTTAAAGTATTTGGAAGAAGGCGCAAGCGATGAAAGATTAATAGCTATAAAAATTTATGAAATTAAGTTAAGGGAAAATTTTTCTGCAATTCCTTTTTCAAGAAATTATAGGAAAGAATTTAGCCAAATTACAAAAGCACTTACCGCTATGGAAAAGTATGGTGATAATAAGTGGTGGAAAAGTCCTGACAAAAGAATTGTTGCATATTATCAGCTTAAAGAGCCAATTCTTATTGCAAACGGTATAAATTCTGAAGAGGATTATATACATCTTTTTGAAATACTTTTAAAAAGGCATATTCATCATCAAGAATTAAGGTATTGTAAGGACAATATAATTGAAGAGGCTGAAGAAAGATATAAAGAATTAATTTCATAATTATGTAAAAAAATATCTACTGTAAAATTTACAGTGGATATTTTTTTTCGTTATTTGCTACTGTTTGGAATAAGATAGTCAATTATTCCATATATTGCAGCAGCAATTAAACTACTAGTAATAGAAATATAATAACCGTCAACAAAAAATTGAGTTATATAAATTATAAGAGTGGCACATGTAAAGCCTACAAGACCTCTACCTAAAGGAATATCATGAATTCCAGTTACAATAGCCATTAGATAATCAAATAGGATAATAGTAATAGCACTAAGTAAAAGTATTGGAAATGAAGATATTTGAAAATTTGGAGTAAAAAATACTGTTACTGCAAAAATTGATACAGACGTTATAAATCTAAGTATCATTTGTGATATTCTAACACCATCACTAACATTTTTAAAGCTTTCTACTTCTTCCATTAATTTTTCCTCCTAAGTTTATTTTTTAATTGTATTTAATAATATTATCTGTATAATTATTTGATTTATGCAAAAAATAAATTTAGGTGATAAAAAATGTTAAATGTATTTTTTAGAGCATTAATATTATATGCAATAGTTTTTGTAGTAATAAGGTTAATGGGAAAACGTGAACTTTCAAAAGTACAACCTTTTGAACTTGCAATTATAATTGTAATATCAGATTTGGCGTCTGCACCAATGTCATCACGTGGAATTTCACTTCTTGACGGAATTATACCAATTATAACTTTACTTATAGCCTACATTATATTTACACTTGTTATACAGTCTAGTAATAAGGTACAAGATGTAGTTTGTGGAACAATTTCTCCTATTATAAAAGACGGGAAAATACTTGAAGATGAATTTAAACGTTTGCAATATACTATACCAGATTTAATGTCACAGCTTAGAGAATGTAATATATTTATGATACAAGATGTTAAATATGCAATTGTAGAAACAAATGGTAATTTAAGCGTTATAAAAAAGAGTGATAAAATGGCTAAAATGCCATTAAATATAATTGAAGATGGCAAGGTGTCAGAAATAAATACAAAAATCTTAAATATATCAAATGAGGAAGTTCAAGAAATATTAAAAAAAGAAAATTTAAAACTTGAAGATATATTAGTAGGTACAATTGATGATAAATCAAATTTCATATATCAATTAAAACAAGAGGTGAGTGGCTCATGACAAGACAAATATTTATATTAATTTTATCAAGTATATTAGTAATATTTGGAGGAATTTGGGAAACTAAACACCTTGAGAGAAGTTGTAATTTTGTACTTTCAGACATTGAATATACAAAAAACTTATTAAATAATAACAATTTTGAAGGCTCAAAAGCTCAAATGAAAGAATTAGATAACACATGGAAAAATGTAAAAGATGTATGGAATATTTTTATACCACATGATGAAATTGATGATATAGAAAATTCAATTGCAATGCTTCATTCATATGTGGATTTAGAAAATAAGGAAGAAGCACTTGTATATATAAATAAATTAAATAGCGATTTAAAAGATGTTATTGAAAAACAACAAATTAACATGGAAAACATTTTTTAAAATATATGATTATTCCCTCTTAAAAGCCATCAGTAAAAATCTGGTGGCTTTTTAAATTTTAAGATTTAAGTTTTTAATAGTTTTATTAAGTTTTTCTTTTTTATCAAGAGGCATACTATATAATGGTAATCTACAGTTTCCAACATTAAGATTTAACATATTCATTGCCTCTTTAATTGGTATAGGGTTAACGTCAATAAATAGGTTATTCATTAATTCTAAATATTTATATTGTATCTTTTTTGCAAGTTCAATATTTCCGTCAAAAAAACTATAGCATAAATCATGAATCTGTTTTGGGATAATATTTGCTGCAACTGATAAAACGCCTGAACCACCTAATGCAAGTATTGGAAGAGTTTGGTCATCATTACCAGAATAAATCTGTAATTTATTTTCAAGAGAATAAGCAATTTTTAAAATTTGCGAAATATTACCACTTGCCTCTTTAATACCGACTATATTATCAATTTTAGCTAATTTAATTAAAGTTTCAAGTTCAATATTTACTCCTGTTCTGCTAGGCACATTATATAGTATAATTGGTAGATCTACACTTTCTGCGATTTTTTTATAATGAAAATATAGTCCTTCTTGGTTACATTTGTTATAATAAGGAGTAACTAAAAGAAGTCCATTTACACCCGCTTTTTTTGCAAATTTTGAAAGTTCAATAGCAGTATCTGTATTATTTGAGCCAGTACCTGCTATTACTGGTAATCTTCCTTTAACAGATTTAACAGTAAATTTAATTAATTCTTTTTTTTCATCAGTATTTAAAGTAGCACTTTCACCAGTAGTACCACAAACAATAATTGCATCAGTATGATTTTTTATTTGAAATTCTATAAGTTTTTTGTATGTATCATAATCTATGTTATTATTTTTATCAAATGGAGTAACAATAGCAACCCCAGAGCCTTTAAACATATTAACACAACCTTTCATATAATTTAATCTATGAAAAATATCTATATATAGTTACAAAATTTTTAAAAATAAAAAAATCAAATTGACATTTTACTAATATAATATATAATATTTATAATAGGGAAGTAAGTGTAATGATAAAAAATATTAACAATATTAACAATATATTATATAGACTTTCAATGTCAAAATTTAGGTCTAGTTTTAAATTAAGTAAAAAAGAAATAGATTATATTAACACAAAAGGTATTGAAAAGATAAAAGAACACGCCTATGATTTTATAAATAAAAGACTAGCTCCAAAATATATACAAAATGACGGTAAACAAACACCAATGCATGGTCATCCCGTATTTATTGCTGAACATGCTACTGCTACTTGTTGTAGAGGTTGTTTAAAAAAATGGCATAAAATTGAGACGAACAAAGAGTTAAGCAAAGCTGAAATAGATTATATCGTAAATGTTATAATGGAGTGGATAAAACATCAAATGTCGAAAAATGAAAAAATATAATTGTATAAATTTTTAAATTATGATATAATATTCTAAAAGAGGTTAATATATGAATAAATTAAGTCTTAGAGAAAAACATTTGATGGTAATAAGGGGAATAATAATATTTTTTGTTATTATATTAATGGCATGGGCAACGATTGAGGCATTTCCACTTATATCAAAACTTTCAAATGAAGAAACAAGAATAGAATTTAAAGAGGACATTGCAAATAAAGGAATAGTTGGCGTTTTAATTGTTTTAGGACTTCAAATTTTACAGATCGTTGTTGCTGTAATCCCATGACAACCAATGGAAATAGTTTCAGGAATGTTATATGGAACTTGGGGTGGTATGTTACTATGTTTAGTTGGTATTTTTATAGGGACAGCAATTGTGTATTTTATAGTAAGAAGAGTAGGAACAGACTTTATACAATTATTTTTTAAAAAAGAACAAATTGATAATATACGAAACTCAAAACTATTTAAAGATACAAGAAAATTTGAACTTTTGCTTTTTGTAGTATTTGTATTACCACTTGTGCCAAAAGACATATTTATATATATAGGAGGACTTAGTCCAATTAAGCCGAAAAAATTTTTAACACTTGCAACACTTTCAAGAATTCCCGGACTTTTTATAACAGTATATGCAGGTAATAAATTATCAGAGGGAGAGTTTTTAACAGTTATTATATTAATAGCATTATTTTTAGTGCTTGGAATTTTAGGTTATATTATAAGTCGGAAAAACTAAGGATAAACTTGAAAATAAAACTGAAAAGATAAACGATAAGAAAATTTAATAAAAAGTTTTCACAAAATTAAAATATGAAATTGGTACGTGCTAAAATACATAACTCTACAATATTTTATTTTAATATTGAAAAAATCAAATTTAAAAATATTTTTGATTTTATATAAAAGGAAAGTTATACTCAAAATATAATTTGCTCAAAAATTAATGAATAAAATGTAGAAAAAAATGCAATACTATGATTAGACAAATATTATTTATTTGTTAGGAGGTATTTTATGAAAGCTTTAAATAGTATAATTTTAGCTTTAGTAATAATAGGTGCCATAAACTGGGGATGTATAGGAATATTTGGTATTGACCTTGTAGGTACTCTATTTGGTGGAATGACATCTGCAATTAGTAGAATAATATTTACTATAGTTGGGCTTGCTGGTCTATGGGCTTTCACATTTTTCACTAAAGTTGATGACGGACAAAGTGAACAAAGCTAAAATAATACCTAAAAAAGCTATCTAAGTTTAAATATTTAGATAGCTTTTAATTATATAATTTTCCTAATAATTTCTAAAATTTTAAAGTCATATTCTATATTTTCATTTTCACTTTCCATATCATTTTGTGTTTTAAATAAATCATTAATACCAGGAAGTATACTATCAAGTGAAGAAATATTATTTATAGAGTTTTCATCAGGAAATATTAACGACCAAATATTTTTTCCTTTACCATTTCCAAGTACTACTTGAACACTATTATATATACCTTTATCCATAGTTAATGTTTGAGAGATTTTTTCATCATAATTAATTTTTCCAATTTTTAGTGTAGTATCATAATTTATATTATTTTCATCTAATACTTTATTACTTAAAGATATAATATCATCAGCGTGTGATTTTATATCATTAATAATTTTATTTTTATCATCATTACTATTAAAATTATTATTAATATAATCATTTATTTTGCTTTGTACTTTTAATTTAACAATTTGATCAGAAATATCATTACTATTTGCAACAACATGTAATCTTAAGATATCATCTTTATCTTTTTTGTTTGTATATAAATTAAAAACTATAACAGTATTTAATAAAATTATAACAAGTAAAACAAAAAAGGGTAAAGTAATTTTGTTATATTTGATATTTTCGTTATATAAATCTTGTTTTAAAGATATAATTTTTCTTTTCATATTTATAAATAAATTTTTCATTTGTATCACCTAACATTATTATTTAACTAAATATTAGATATATACAAAAAATAATCTAAAAGATTTGACTAAAAAAATGTCTTTTTATCATAATTTGTAAATTTGCAAATTATGTCAAAAATATATCTTAAAATTCTACAAAAGTAGATTAAATTGTATAAAACTCGAAATTGACTTTGCTATATTTCAGTGTTAAAATAATATTAGTAGAGGGGGAACAAAAGATGAAAAAAATTAAATTATGCTGTTTTACAGTAAATTCTACACATGCGTGTATAATTGCAAATAATTTTATAAATAATGAACTAAAAAATGTAAAAGTTATATACATAAACGAAAAGAGCGAAAAAAGAAAACTAAAAAATATTATATCAAGGTTTTATAAAAAAATGGATGACAATTCTTTTTATACAGAATGGTTAAATGAAAAAATAACTCATGATTATATGAATGAAACTTTTGTATTTGTAGTAAATGGTAAAGAGGAGTTTATAACTAAAGTAAATAAATATTTAGATATAAATGAATCAGTTGGTTATATTATAAACTGTTATGATATTTTTGATATAACAGAAAGTACAAAGGAAATAATAAATTCACATGATTACTATATAAATACGACTGGTATAGTAAAAAATGAAACTTCTACTATGTAAACCGAAATCCAAAATTTTAATATATATATCTTTTATACGTCTAATAAATCATTAGGCGTATTTTATTTTTCTATTTATTTACTTAATTTGCTTTTTTAAATTATATGTTATATAATAAAAAAAGGGGGTAATAATTATATGAAAAAAATTTTAAAATTAATATTAATAATATTAGTAGCTTTAATAATATTTGGCTTAATTATTGCTTCTAGTTCAATATATGAGGGATATATGTTGTATAAAGAAAAAGCATCAGGAGATAAATTAGACGAAAAGATAAATGAAATTAGAAAAACTGAAAATTATGTTACATATGAAAATATACCAAAAGATTTTGTAAATGCAGTAGTTGCAGTTGAAGACCATAGATTTTTTGAACATAATGGTATAGATATTATCTCAATTATACGTGCTATTGCAACTAATATAAAAGAAATGAGGGCTGTTGAGGGTGGAAGTACAATTACACAGCAAGTAGCTAAAAATTTATATTTTACTCAAGAAAAGAAATTGTCAAGAAAAGTAGCTGAAATTTTTGCAGCTTTTGATTTAGAAAAGAAATATTCAAAAGAAGATATTATTGAAATATATTTAAATAATGCATATTTTGGTGACGGACATTATGGTATTTATGATGCAGTACATGGTTATTTTTCAAAAGATTTAAGTGATTTATCATTATATGAAATAACACTTCTTGCAGGACTTCCAAATGCACCTAGTGTATATGCATTAAGTAATAATTCTGAACTTTCTATGCAAAGACAAAATATGGTTATAGACGCAATGGTTGAGTATAATTATTTAACTGAAAGTAAAGCTAAAGAATTAAAAGCAAAGCAATGAAATTAAATATGGCAAAAAATGATATAGTCAATAATAATACCAAAAAAACAAGAATTAAAAATAATTTTCTTGCTTTTTTTTGGTTATTATAGTAATATATATTAAGAAATAGGAGGAATTTATGCAAGAAAAAGCATATGCAAAAGTTATAGAAAAATTGATTGATAGATATATTTTAATTACTGAAGATAATAAAAAAATAGATGCATTGTTAAAAGGAAATATAAAAAAGAAAAGAGAGTTTTTAGTAGGAGATATTGTAGAAATAGAAAAAGCATATGATAAATTTTTAATAACAGATATAAAAGAAAGAACTAATTCTTTTATAAGACCACCAGTAGCAAATATTGATAATCTAGTTATAGTAGTGTCTTTAAAAAATCCAGTTCCTGATTATATGCTTCTTGATAAAGAATTAATACTTTGCAATGCAAAAAATATAACTCCTATAATTTGCATAAATAAATTAGACTTAGTAAAAGATGATAATAAACAAATAGAATATGTAAAAAAAACATATAACACTGAGGCTGAAATTATGTTTACTAGTGCGTATAATGGAAATGGTATTAATAAATTATTTGACAAACTAAAAGGAAAAGTATCAGCTTTTTCAGGTAACTCTGGAGTTGGAAAATCAAGTATAACAAAAAAACTTTTAGATTTAGTAAAAAAAGAAGAAAATATTGAAATTGGAAACATTGGTAAAAAAAGCAATAGAGGAAAACATACAACAAAAGCAGTAAAATTATATGAAATTACAAATTCAACATATATTTTAGACACACCGGGTTTTTCAAGTTTCGAATTATATGATATTAATTATAAAAATCTAAAAAATTATTACAAAATATTTAAAAACTTAAATTGTGAATATGAAGACTGTATGCATATAAATGAAAAAGAAGATGTCTGTGCGGTAAAAAAAGCTGTAACTTTAGGAAAAATAGACAAATTAAGATACGAAAGATATGTATATTTATATAATAAATTAAAAGAAATGGATGATAAAAAATATAAATAAAGAAGGAAGAAGGTTGAAAAATAATATAGAAAAAAGCCCATAAAAAAAGAGCGTTAATGCATGTAAGAATGCTTGTTCTAAATTATTAAATTAATACCAAACAATAAAATTAACTAACTTTGTAACCTTGAGATTCTAAAAACTTAATAGTATTATTGATATTTAGTTTTTATCTTTTGATTTAATTTGTGCCTTCTGCAGACAAGCGAAGGCAAGGAAGGAATGAGAGTATATATGGGAAATAAAAGTATTTCAATTTCATTTTTAGATGTAAAAAAAGAAAATATCCCATTATTTTTTAATGAATGTAAGAACATAATAGAAAAATTAAAAGAAAGTGCATTAAGGTCAAAACAAACATTAAAAAAAGAGTTATTTTCAAAATTTAATTATATTATACATTTTGATGTAATGGATAACAAATTTGTATCAAACAGTGGTGTTAATATTGAATATTTAAAAACCGCAAAAAACTTGGGGCTATATACAGATACACATCTAATGGTTGAAAATCCAATAGGTAATAAATACGTTGAAAAAGCTATTAGTTATGGTACTGATGAGATAACAATTCACTATGAAATAGAAAATTTTGAAAGTGTCCTTAAATATTTAAACGAAAGAAAAAAATATTTAAAGATAAACGAAAATAGAAATTTAGTAATTGGAGTAGCACTAAAACCTAATACTAACATTGATGAGATATTAAAATATAAAGGAAAATTTAGTAAAGTATTATTAATGAGTGTAGAGCCGGGTTTTGGTGGTCAAAAATACATCGATGAAACAAATGAAAGAATAAAAAAATTAAAAAAATTAATTCCAAATGTTATAATACAGATCGATGGTGGCGTAAATTTTAAAACAATTAGAAAGCCACTTCTTTGCGGTGCAGATAGTTTTGTTATTGGAAGTTATATAACAAAAAGTAATATAACTTTATATGATATATTTTTAAAACTTAATTCACTTTACATGATTGAAGAAATACCAAAAGATGCTAATGTAGAATTTGATAAAAAACTTCTTCAAATTGTTAAAGGTGGATATGGAGAGGGTGACAACTTAATTGGAATTACAGTACCAAACTTAAGAAAACTTGTAAATGGCATATATAATGACATTAATTTAGCATCTATAAAAGAATTTATATCATCAAATATACATGAATATAGAAGATTTGCTTGTTTTTGTTTATCTAATAAGATGAAAAAAGAAAATGAAACTTTAAGAAATATGGAGAAGATGAAGTATTTTATTAATTTTCTAAATGAAAATATTGAGTATATCAATAATTGGGATTTAACAGATGATATAGGGCCTAATGTTTTAGGAATTTATATATCAAATTTAAAAATAGAAGAAGCTAAAGAAAAACTTAATTATTATATATCAAGCAGTAATGTATGGCAAAGGCGAATTGGGGTTGTATCATGTTTAGTATATGCAAGAAGAGGCTATAAACAAGTTCCTTTATACATATGTAAAAAAGTATTATATGATGAAAATTTATTAATTAACAAAGCAGTAGGTTGGGTCTTAAGAGAATTATATAAAAAGTGTCCGTATGAAGTATTAGAATTTTTAAAAGAAAATAATGACAAAAAAAAATTACCAAGATTTGTTATTTCATATGCTTGTGAAAAAATGAGTGTAAGCGAAAAAAATGAATTTAAAAATTAAAGTATTGTAAAAAAATAGTATATATGATAATATTATTAAAAATAATAAAAGTAGAGGTGTTTAGTTTGAAAAAAATTGCAATAATGACAGCAGGTGGAGATTGTGCTGGTCTAAATAGTGTTATAAAAGCAGTAGTAATGGCTGCAATAAATAGAAATATGAAAGTTGTAGGCATACTTGATGGGTATATTGGTTTTGTAGAGGGGAAATATGTAAATCTTGACAAAAGTTCAGTATATGATATAGAAACAAAAGGTGGGACAATACTTGGCTCTTCTAATAAAGAATGTCCATTTCATTATTTAGTAGATAAGAAAAAAGAAAAATATGAGGATATGGTAAAGCCTTCAATTGAAAATTTAAGGAAAATTGGCGTTGAAGGAATGATTATAATCGGCGGAGATGGCACTTTAGATTCAGCACGTGTTATAGATGAGGCAGGTATGCCAGTTGTAGGTATTCCAAAAACTATAGATAATGATATGAGTGCTAGTAGTCCAACAATTGGATTTGAAACTGCTGTTCAAAACTCAGTTGAGGCAATACGTAAACTAAAAACTACAGCATTTTCACATAGAAGAGTTTTTGTAGTAGAAATGATGGGAAGAACATCAGGTTATCTCACACTATATGGTGGATTTGCATCAGGAGCAGATATTATACTCTTGCCAGAGCTTGATTATGATTTGGATGTTGTATGTAATAAAGTAAAAGAAATTATGGAATCAGGAAAGAGGTATGTAATTATTGCTGCATCTGAAGCATGTAAAGAAAAAGGAAAAACAGAAACAGTTGCAAGAGTGTTAAAAGATAGTTTTGAACAAAAAAGATATGGTGGAATAGCAGAAAAATTATCTAAACAAATTGAAGAAATAACAGGATATGAAACAAGACCTATGGTACTTGGACATTTACAAAGAGGTGGCGAACCATGTACTGTCGATATACTTCTTGGTGCTAGACTTGGTGACTATGCTATAAATTTACTTTCAGATGAAAGACATGGATATATTGTAGGCGCAAAAGAAAATGTTTTAGTAAAAACTAGATTCCCAAAAATAAGAGAGCCTAGGGTTTTAGATTTAGAGGACAATGATATTGCAAGAACTGCAAGAGATATGGGCATATGTTTTGGTGTATAGGATAACTAAATAAATTTTACATAAAGTAGTGACAACTGTAATTAAATGTGATATAATATTGTCTGTAAATGTTATAATACTTTTTTTATAATTAATTGAGTGATATATTTGTATAATATAATTATAATAATTATTAGGAGGGAAAAAATGTTTGCAACTTTCTATGTCTTATTTCTATTATTTGTTGTATTTTCATTTATGACGATTTATATTGTATTTGATACTAATAAGAAAATTAATAATAACCGGTATAAAAATATAAAGAAAATATTTTATAATTATATGTTTCCAAATATTTTAGGTTTTGTAATTATTGATTTTATAATATTATATTTGATTTGCTATTTAATTTTTGCATATTACTGTAAAATATAATGTAAAAAAGTAGAAAATAAGGAACTTTTAAGATATCAATTGTGACTTTTATATTAGTATTAACTATGCATGCTTTTTTAAGTCTATATATGAGGCTCATACAGTAAAGGTATAAAAAACGTTTTATAATTAATTTATAAGACGTTTTTTAAAATTTTTCAAAATTATGAACTTTTGTTTGACAAGTAAACGTATGTATGATATAATTAACTTGATTTAAGGAGGAAAGTTATATGGAAATGTCTACTTTAAATGCCCAAGAAGAAAGAGTTTTTAATTATATTAAGGAAAAAATTCAAAATTATGGGTATCCACCATCTGTAAGAGAAATTTGCGCTGCGTTAGGATTTAAATCTACTTCGTCTGCTCATCAATATATAGCAAGACTTGCAGAAAAAGGCTATATTTCAAAAGAGGATTTAAAAACAAGAGCCATAAGGATAGTTGGAACAGAGTCAACGATTGCACTGCCTATTGTTGGCAAAGTTGCAGCTGGTGAACCAATTCTTGCGCAGGAAAACGTTGAAGATTACTTTTCAATTGGCGAAAGTTTCTTTAACCAGGACTCATTAAAAAATGATAATTTTATTTTAAAAGTTCAAGGCGAAAGCATGATAAATGCAGGAATTAATAATGGGGATTATATTATAGTGTCTAAGCAAAATACAGCAAGAAATGGTCAAATTGTGGTTGCGATGATTGACGGAGAAGCTACTGTTAAGACTTTCTATAAAGAAAAAGACCATATCAGATTACAACCAGAAAATGACACAATGGCCCCTATAATTGTTAAAAATGTAGAAATAGTAGGTAAAGTTGTAGGGCTATTTAGAAAAATACAATAATTAAATAATTTTAGATTTCAACAAAATCACTTTCAATTCATAGTATATATAAATTGGAGGTGATATTTTTCATGCAACTTAAAAATTTGAAAGTGGGACTTGCAATTACAGGTTCTTTTTGTAATTTTAGTGAAACAGTAAATGTAATAGAAGGTCTTTTAAAAGAGGGAGTAAAAGAGATAATCCCTATTATTTCAAATCCTACAAAAAATTTTGATACCCGTTTTTATAAAGCAGAAGACTATGTAAAAATGTTAGAGCAAAGGACAGGAAATAAATGTATAGATAGTATTGTAAAAGCCGAACCGATTGGGCCAAAAGATATAGTGGATGTAATATTAATATGCCCATGCACTGGTAATACTATTGCAAAACTTGCTCATGGTATAACTGATACGCCTGTTGTTATGGCAGTAAAAAGTCATATAAGAAATAACAAGCCAGTAGTTATTGGGGTATCAACAAATGATGGACTTGGTGTATCTCTTGCAAATATTGGAGCATTACTAAATACAAAAAATATGTATTTTATTCCATTTAGGCAAGATGCACCAAATTCAAAACCTAAATCTCTAGTATTAGATTATAGATATGTAAATGAAACGATTAAACTTGCAATGGAGGGAAAACAAATTCAACCTATTGTTGTAGGTAATAATTGACAAAACTTTTTAAAGGTCTTGTAAAATGATATAAAATATAGTAAAATAAATGTGTAAAAAATATGTACACAATTATGAATTATGAAAAAATATTAAAAATTTTGTCGAAAAAGCGCTTAAAAAAGGAAATTTTGTAAATTTCCTTTTTTTTTTGACTTTTTTATGTTATAATTAATTATGACGAAAGGAAAAAAGTTTTATGAAATTTTGTTTGGTAACACTTGGATGTAGTAAAAATCAAGTAGATAGTGAAATGATACTTGGCTTCTTAAAGAAAAAATCACATGTAATAGTAAACAAATTAGAAGAAGCAGATATCATTATAGTAAACACTTGTGGTTTCATTAAATCAGCAAAAGAAGAAGCAATAAGTACAATACTTGATATGGCAGAATACAAAGAAAAAGGAATATGCAAAGCACTAATTGTATGTGGGTGTTTAGCAAAAAGATACAAAAAAGAAATACAAGAAACTATGCCAGAAGTTGACTTATGCATTGGTGTAGATGAATATGATAATATAGATAACATTTTATCGACATTTTTAAATCAAAAATTTTCAAATCAAAAGTTAGATTTTAATACTAGATTAATTTCCTCAGATTTTCCCTCATGTTATATACGAATATCAGATGGTTGCGATAATAGATGTAGTTATTGTGCAATTCCACTAATAAGAGGAAAATTTAAAAGTAGAAAAATGGAAGATATATTAGAAGAAGTTGAAAATTTAGCAAAACAGGGAATAAAAGAATTTTGCGTAATATCACAAGATACTTCAAAATATGGAATAGATATCTATGGAAAATTAATGCTTCCTACATTATTAAATAAAATGTCAAAAATAGAGGGAGTAAAATGGATAAGAGTAATGTATATGTATCTATTTGAGGCTACAGATGAACTAATAGATGAAATGAAAAACAATGATAAAATATGTAAATATTTTGATATACCAATTCAACATATATCAAATAAAATGCTAAAATCAATGAATAGGTATGATACAAAAGAAATAATATATGAAAGAATAAAAAGCATAAGAGAAAAAATACCAGATGCAATACTTAGAACAACAGTTATGACAGGATTTCCTGGAGAAACAAAAAAAGATTATGAAGAACTTAGGCAAGGTGTTATAGATTTAGAATTTGATAGATTAGGTGCTTTTGCATATTCAAGAGAAGAAGATACAAAAGCCTATGATATGAAAGGACAAGTAAGTGAGAAAACAAAACATGAAAGATTAAAAGATATATTTGATTTGCAAAAAACTATATCACTTAAATTAAATTCAAAACGTGTAGGAAAAGAGTATGAGGTAGTTGTTGAAAATATAACGCCAGATGAAAAATATTTTTCATGTAGGTCATATATGGAAGCTCCAGATGTAGACGGAAGAATATATATAAAAATAGACAAGGAAAGTATAAAAAAAGTTATTGTTGGTGATTTTGTAAAAGTTAAAATAA
Source organism: uncultured Clostridia bacterium (assembly GCA_947632635.1). Classification (GTDB taxonomy): domain Bacteria; phylum Bacillota; class Clostridia; order TANB77; family CAG-465; genus CAG-465. Next base: position 29,065 of record CANRQA010000013.1, read on the forward strand.
TAGATTATAATGATTATGATTTATACGCTAAGGTAATATAAAAGGAGGAGAAAAAATGTACACAAAAGACGAACTAAAAAAATCAACGCTTGCTGATTTAAGACAAATAGCAGAAAATTTAAAACTTGATGGATATGAAAGATTAAAAAAAGAATATTTAGTAGAAGAAATTATAAAAAGTTTAGAGGATAATAATGAAATAATTGAAAAAGTTGATATGCAAATTGAAAATCCTGAAACAGATTATATAGCAGAGGGAATACTTGAAGTATTACCAGACGGCTATGGATTTTTAAGAAGTGATAATTATCAATCAGGAAGTAAGGATATATATGTATCACAAGTACAAATTAGAAGATTTAGATTAGGAACAGGAGATAAACTAAAGGGAATAGCAAGATTTACAACAGACCCACAAAACAAATTTCCGTCATTAATATATATTGAAAATATAAATGAGGATAGAGTTGAAGTAGCATTAAAAAGACGTTCTTTTGAGTCTTTAATACCTATATATCCAACAGAAAGATTACATTTAGAAACTACAACAAATAATTTCTCAACAAGAATTATTGATATACTATCTCCAATAGGTAAAGGTCAACGTGGCCTTATAGTTGCACCACCAAAAGCAGGTAAAACTACATTACTAAAACAAATAGCAAATAGTATATTAAAAAATAACCCGGAAGTATATTTAATGGTACTTTTAATTGATGAAAGACCAGAAGAAGTAACAGATATAGAACGTTCAATAGACGCAGAGGTTATCCATTCAACATTTGATGAGTCACCAGAAAATCATATAAAAGTATCAAAAATGGTTATAGAAAGAGCAAAAAGATTAGTTGAGCATAATAAAGATGTGGTAATATTAATAGATAGCTTAACAAGACTTACAAGAGCAAATAATTTAGAAGTTGAGCCAAGTGGAAGGACACTTTCAGGTGGACTTGACCCTGCAAGTTTGCATTTTCCTAAAAAATTATTTGGTGCTGCAAGAAATATAGAAAATGGTGGAAGTTTAACAATACTTGCTACAATACTTGTAGATACTGGAAGTAGAATGGATGATATTATATTTGAGGAATTTAAAGGTACAGGTAACATGGAAGTGCAACTTGATAGAAGACTTAGTGAAAGAAGAATAATACCTGCAATAGATATACAAAAATCAGGTACAAGAAGAGATGAATTGTTACTTTCAAAAGAAGAACTTGAATGTAGTACATACATACATAGACTACTTTCACAAAATAACAATGCTGAAGTTGTTGAAAAAATACTAAATATATTAGTAAAGACAAAAAACAATAAAGAATTTATAAAAGTTTTATTAGAAAATATGAAAAAGAAGTAGAAATAAAAATTACTATGTGTTAAAATATATATGATATACAATTTTGTATATCATGTATATTTTTTTGTTAAAAGAAAAATAATATATAAGGGGTTTTGATAAAATGAGTAATATGATAAGAGTAAAAATAGAAAATTATGATACATTAGAAATACCATATAAAACACCGGCAATAGAAGCGGTAAAAATGGTTGAGAAAAATGTGGGTAAAATACTTGCATTAAAAATAAATAATGAAATAAAATCATGTGATTATGAGCTTGTAAAAGATTCAAGTATTGAATTTGTGACATTTCAAAGTATAGATGGATATAGAATATATGCAAGAACTCTAAAGCTAATACTTCATATGGCACTTACTTCACTTTTTTCTAATACAAAGGTAGAATTTATTTCAACAATAAATAAAGACCAATACTTTGTTGTAGATCAAATAAATTTAACAAAAGAAAAAGTAAAACTTGTAAAAGAAAAAATGCAAGAAATCATAAAAAGAGATTTACCTATAACAAAAAAAGTAGTACCACTTGAAGAAGCTGTTGAGTTATATAAAGCATCTAATGATAATCAAAAATTAAAAAATATTGGAAATAGATTAAAATCATATTTATCTATGTATTTTTGTGACGGAATGTATAATAGTTTTGACGGGGTACTTGCACCACGCACATCAAGTATATTTTTATTTGACCTTATACAATATAGGGATGGGGCTTTACTAGTAATTCCTGATGAAAAATTAAATATTAAAAAAGAAATAACTGAAAATAGATTATATGACTCATTTATTGATTTTAATAATTTAAACGAAGTATTAGGAATAAATGATGTTGGAGATTTAAACGAAGTAGTATTAAAAGATAAAATAAACGATACAATTCAAGTATCAGAAGCTATACATCAAAGAAAGTTAGTTGAACTTGTACTTGATATTGAAAAAAGAAAAAATATAAAAATGATATTAATTGCTGGTCCGTCATCATCTGGAAAAACAACATTTGCACAAAAACTAGGAATTCAGTTAAAACTTACTGGTTTTAACCCTATAACAATCTCAATGGATAATTATTTTGTTGAAAGAAAAGATACACCACTAGATGAAGAAGGAAAGTATAACTTCGAATGTGTAGAAGCCTTAGATATTAATTTATTTAACTCACAAATGAGGGACTTAATACAAGGAAAAACTGTGGAACTTCCAGAATTTGACTTTAAAGTAGGCTCAAAGAAATATAACGGAAAATATTTAAAACTTGAAAAAAATGATGTACTAGTTATAGAGGGAATACATGCACTAAATCCAATACTTACAGAATTTACACCTGATGAAAATAAATATAAAATATATATTGCACCAATTGCAACATTAAATATTGACGGATATACTAAAATATCATCTTCTGATACAAGACTTTTAAGACGTATGGTAAGAGATTATAGTATAAGAGGAAACAGTGTTGAAAAAACATTTGAATTATGGCATAACGTAAAAAAAGGAGAGGAACAATATATATTCCCATTTGTAAATTCAGTTGACTATATATATAATTCTAGTTTAATATATGAGCCTAGTGTTATGAAAATATTTGCTCAACCATTACTTTTGCAACTTGATAGTAGCAGTAAATACTATTCTGAGGCAAGACGATTATATGAATATTTAAATAATTTCTTACCTATTGAAACAGGTAATATTCCAAGTGACTCTATAGTTCGTGAGTTTATAGGAAATGGATGTTTCTATAGATAGTAATAAAATCTATGTAATGAAAGTTACATAGATTACTTGTATTTGCAATGATTTTATGTTACAATATATACATAAAATATGGAGGAAATATGTTTTTAAAAAATGATACAGAATTTATTTGTAAAAATTGTGGCAAAAAGGTAGAAAAATTAGGCTATACATCAAGAGACCATTGTAATAATTGTTTGTATTCATTACATGTAGATATAACGCCAGGGGACAGGGAAAATAAATGTAGGGGCTTACTTATCCCAATTAATGTTATAGAAACTAGTAAAAAAGGACAAGTTATAATATATAAATGTAAAAAATGTGGGAGTAAGGTAAGAAATATTGTAGCAAAAGATGATAATAAAGAAGAAATATATAATATAGTAAAAAGATATACAATGCAAAATATATAAATATTAAGGAGAAAGATTATGGAAGAGTATAAAAAGAAAGTAGCAGAAATGATTGTTAAGTCTTTAGATAGTGAAACTAGTGTAGAGGATATACTAATAAAAATAGAAGAACCAAAAGATAAAAAAAATGGGGATTTAGCATATCCATGTTTTAATCTTGCTAAAACTTTAAAAAAGTCACCAGTTATAATAGCAGAAGAACTTGAGAAAAAAATAAAATTAAATGATTTAATATCAAGTGTTAAAGCTGTAAATGGATATTTAAATTTTTATATAAATAGCAAAAATATTGTAGGAGATGTTTTACAAAATATTTTAAATAAACCAAATGAAAATTTAATAAAAAATGTTGGAAATAATGAAAATATTATTATAGAATATTCTTCTCCAAATATAGCAAAACCTTTCCATTTAGGTCATTTTAGAAATACTGTACTTGGTAATTCTTTGTATAGAATATATAAAGAGCTAGGATATAATGTAACAGGTATAAATCATCTTGGAGATTGGGGTAGACAGTTTGGCCTTATAATCGAGGGGTATAAAAGATATAGTAAAGACTATGATATGGAAAATGAACCTTTAAAATCGATTTCAGATATTTATGTTAAAATGACAAAACTTTCTAAAGAAGATGAAAGCATTATTGAAATTGCACGTCAAAACTTTAAAAAATTAGAGCAAGGAGATAAAGAAGCTGTTGAAATTTGGAAATTTATTAGAGAAATATCTTTAAAAGAGTATATGAAAGTTTATGATTTACTTCATGCAAAGTTTGATTCATATAATGGAGAGGCTTTTTACAGTGATAAATTACGGTGAAGTAATAGAAATACTTGATAAAAAAGGTGTTCTTTCTTTAAGTGAAGGAGCAAAAGTTGTAAATATTTCTGCTGATATTCCACCATGTATTATAGTAAAATCAAATGGTTCATCTATATATGCAACACGTGATTTAGCAGCAATTATATATAGAGCAAGAACATATGATTTTTCAAAATGTGTATATATAACTGCATCTGACCAGATATTGCATTTTAAACAAATTTTTGCTGTTGCAAAATATTTAGTTGATGAAAAATATCAAAAAGGTTTAACTCATGTTTCATATGGTATGGTAAGGTTAAAAAATGGTAAGATGTCAACAAGAGAGGGAACAGTAGTATATATTGATGAGCTAATTAAAGAGGCATGTGATAAGGCAAAGGACATAATACTTACAAAAAATGAGAATAGTTTAGATATAGATAAATTATCTAAACAAATTGGAATAGGAGCTTTAACATTTAATTATTTAAAATCAAGTAAAACAAAAGATATAATTTTTGACATTGATGAAACCTTAAGATTTGATGGAGAAACAGGCCCTTATGTTCAATATACTTACGTTAGAACAAAATCAATTTTAGATAAAGCAAATTTTGATGTAAAAAAGAGTATTGATTATTCTTTACTTGAAAAAGAAGAAGAAATAGATGTTATAAAATGCTTAGAAAGATTTAATGATATTGTTTTAAGGGCTGCAAATGAATTTGAACCATCATTACTTGCAAGATATTTAATTGAGCTTTCAACATTATTTTCAAAATTTTATAACAATGTACAAGTATTAAACTGTAAAGAAAATCTAAAAGATGCAAGATGTGCATTAGTATATTTAACTGGATTAATACTAAAAAAAGGGTTATATCTTCTTGGAATAGAATGTCCAGACAAAATGTAATAATAAAAAATCACGAAATTTAAGTTAATATTTCGTGATTTTTTGGTTCATATTTGTTTATCTCATATAATAATTAAAGAAACGAGCGAAGAAATAATTATAGGAATTATAAAGTTTATAACAAATAAACGATATTCCTATGATTATAATAAGCGCAACAGCAATCAGAATGACTTGTTTTAACCTTCTACTATCTTTCTTCATAGTAAGTTAGCCTCCTAAAAAATTTTTTGAAGTAAATACATAAACCAATATAATTATACCATAATATCAATGCAATTGCAAGTAGAAAATTACATAATGTTGCTAAAGCCCAAATATAAATGATAATATAGAAATTAACATAATTATTTTCACAATTTTATGACAATATACAAGTATTAAACTGTGAGGAAAATCTAAAAAATGCAAGATGTGCATTAGTATATTTAACTGGATTAATACTAAAAAAAGGGTTATATCTTCTTGGAATAGAATGTCCAGACAAAATGTAATAATAAAAAATCACGAAATCTAAGTTAATATTTCGTGATTTTTTTTTAATCCTAATCGTCAAGAAGAATTTTTAGACCTAATATAAATAAAGAAATCATAGTTATAAATGCAGGAATCCAAAATATCATAAAAATTGAAATGTCTTTTGTTACAATTATACCAGCAATTACAGCAAGTGCAACAGCGATCCAAATAATTTTAATTGTTTCAAATAACAACTTTAGCTTTCCTGTATTTTTTTTCATGTGCGTTAGCCTCCCTAAAAATTTTTTTGAAGTAAAAAATAATTTAACATAATTATATCATAATTATTATATAATAGCAAGTAAAAAATTACATAATTTTACTAAATAGCAAAATAACAGTAAATATATTTAAGATAATAACTATGGGAACTCCTATAACAAATAGCGTATGTTTAGTTTTATGTCTAAAAGTATACATAGCAATATAAGTTCCAATACCGCCAAGTAGAAAAGCCTCAATAAATAAAAATTTCTCACTAATACGCCATTTATGATGTCTTGCAAGATACTTGTCATACCAAATAGTAAGAAAAGAAATAATATTTATAACAATAATATAAATAATAATATAAAAAATTAATGTATTATTTTCTAAAACAGGTAAAATACTTTGCAAATAACTCACCTCTAATGAATTTAGTATAACACAAAAATAATAATAAAGAAAGAAGAATAGTTAAATTTAGCTATTCTTCTTTAAGAAATTAGTATTATTTATTTTCTCTTAATCGGTTTTAAATCATATGCAATTATAAAAATACAAAACTGTTCAATTGAAAACTTTGAAAGATTAATACAAAACTTTTCCATGAACTTTGCTTGAGGAGCAATTTCATCATGAATAAGATTGTGCAACGACATTGAGCCATTTAAATACTTTGTAAATCTTGACTTAAGGTTAACATCACGATTAATAAGTTTAGAAAAATTAAAATTTTGTGTTGTATCATCATGTGATTGCAGGTAAGTACCACATATCTCACACAATTTTTTGTAATTAAAAAATTTTAACTCACTAAGTCTACTTTTAAACCCCTCAATTATATCATTTGACGGTGTGCGAGGATAAATAGAAGAAAAGGTATTAAGCATATCTACAAGTAACTTTTTATACTCACATATTTCTAAAATAGCCTTTGGAATAATAAGGTTATAATATTTTGAAATAAAATCAAGTTTTTCATTATTCCACTCTAAAACTGCTGTTGTTATAGACTCAGGAAAAGCATAACCATTTGAGATATATTTAGAATAACGATGTATAAAAGTTTCAGGCATTAAGCCTACAATTCGTGAAGAGCAGATTCCTCCGCTTCTCATATCTCTACTTAATTCTTTTTTTAATTCGTCAAATCCTAGAGGTCCGTGTAGAGTTATAATGTCATCAAACCTCATAATTTTCTCTCCTTTATTAAAATAGAAATATAATATTTATGCACTTCAAGTATTATACCACTTTATTTTCAGTGTGTCAATTTGTTATTGATTTTTTAACGGTAAAATGCTAAAATAATAATACATAAGGTGATTTTATGGAAGAAAATATAATAATGTATAAGGATATAAATGAACAAATAGAAATACTAAAAAACAAAAATATTTTATTTAAAAATGAAGAAAAGGCAAAAAGTATTCTTTTAAGAGAAAATTATTATAACTTAATAACTGGATATAAAGATATATTTACTGATTTAAAATTGTCTAAAAAAAGAGGTATAGAAACTTGTGCCCTTGAAACTTATTTTGAAGAAATATATACCATATATAAATTTGATAGAAAACTAAAAAATCTAATGTTTTATTATATATCTATAATTGAAACAAATATAAAGTCATATATATCAAACGTATTTTCTAAAAAGTATGGTACTACAAATTATTTAAAAGAAAGTAACTTTAATGTAAATGAAAATAATATAAAAAAATTTGAAGAATTAATAGTAAAAATTAATTCTAATGTAGAAAGAAATATAGATAATTATGAAGATATAAAAAAATGCAAAGAAGAATATTTAGACATACCACTTTGGATGCTTGTAACGTATATAACTTTAGGTAATATAATAAAGTTTTATTCTTTAATGAAATTTGAAGATAAAAAAGAAATTGCAAAAATTGTTAATATAAAGCCTCATGATATTAATGTATATTTAAAAATGTTAAATATAATTAGAAATATATCTGCACATGGTAATGTACTTTTTAATGTTAAACTTGATATAAAATATGAAATAAACCAAAAAGGCTCTTTTTACCACGACAAATTAAATATTGATAAAATTAATAATACATATAAATCTGGAATAAATGATATATTAGCAATAATTATAATATTTAAAAGATTACTTGGAAAAACAGAATATAACGAATTTATATTGCAGTTTATATCAATAATAGAAGAAGTTAAGATAGAGCTTGATAAAGAAAGTTTTGAAAATTTCATTGAAGCAATGGGGCTTCCTGATAACTACAATTTATTAAAAGAATTATAATAGGACTGTCAATAGTTTTTGAAAATGTCCTAATTTTTTTTAATTATTAACGGGAAAATTTTTCTCCGTTTTTAAATACTATT
>CANRQA010000014.1 GCA_947632635.1 uncultured Clostridia bacterium
ACTATAAATAATGCTAGTAGTTTATAATCTTTTTTATCCATTTTTTAAATCACATCCTATTATTATTTTATCCAATTATTCAAAAATTATTATTAAATTAGAAAAAAATGTAGATATTTGTTAAAAATTTACTTAAAACTTTGAAGTTTTAAAAAATATATGTTATTATATCAATATATAAAAATGTGAGGTAAAGCAGTGGAAGTGCAAGGATTACAAAACGAAAAAGATAAAGAAATAGTTATAACAGTATTAAAAAAATTAAATGAAGAGTATGAAAATCATGAATATTTTAATGACGGAGCTTCAAGTCGTGTAATATTACTAAATAACAAATATTTGATAAAACAAAATGAAAAGAATGTATTAATGGCAGAAGTTGAATTTTTAAGATTAAATAAATCTAAATTTTTTCAAAATATTATATATGTTGATGAAGATTATGAATTTGTAGTATATGAATATATTGAGGGCGAAATAATGAAATCTGTGGATAATGTGGATGATTTGATAAGCAAAATATATAATATAACTAAAAATTACAAAAAATATAATCATAGTGGATTTGGATATTTAAATGAAGAGGTAGATACATGGGCAGATTTTTTAGAGCAAGAGATTGAATATAGCAAGAAATATTTAAGTGGATATGTAAATAACGATGATATTTTAAAAAAGTGTATTAAAAATTTAGCTAAATATGATTTTGAAACTAAACTAATACATGGAGATTTTGGTACACATAATTTTATAAAAAAAGATAAAAAGTTAGTTGGCGTTATAGATCCTATGCCTGTTATTGGAGATCCGTTATATGATTTTTTGTTTGCAATTGTAAGTAATGTGCAGATTTTAACAAAAGTTACTTTAGATAAAATATATGATATAGTAAAAGAACCTAAAGAAAAAGTGCTTTCAATGTTTATTATTGTAATATATTGCAGAATGGCAAGATGTATAAAATATCATCCACAAGATATGAATACATATATGAAAGTGTGGTACAATTTGACATAAATTAAAAAATATGATATACTATTAATGGCAAAATTTTAAAATAATTTACAAATGGAGGTTATGTTATGGAAAATTTGCGTGTTAAGGATGTAAGGCTTAGAGGACGGGGATTTACTTTGTACCCGGCTACTGAAGAGGCAGGTGAAAGTGTTGAGGCTATGGATAATCTTTTATTGATTCTTCATCACAAAGTAGGTACTATAAATGATGAGGGACTTACTTATGAGCAAGAAGAAGAAGTAAAAAATCAAAATCCTGAGCTTCCGCTTGAATTTACAGAAGAAGACGCAATGTGGAGCGGAGTGCCACTTGATAATGCGATTAATAGTGCTCTTATCGAGAAAAAGGGAGATGTTTATTCTTTAACTAAAAAGGCAATAGATATTCTCCTTGATACTGCAAAAAAACAAAAAGAACTTGATAAAAGTGGTTTTTATTTTTGTCCATGCAATATGTTTTAAAAAAAGTTGGGGTGTAAGAAATTACACCTCAATTTTTTGCATTTCGTATAAAAAATATAAAAAACGGTTGTAGAATAGGCAAAATAATACTAAAAATTAAAAGAACTGTTGCATAGTTTGGAACTTGTTTTTGATAAAGCCTATAAAGTACGCCAAAATATGCAAGTATAAATAGCATAGAAATTAAGCATTTTGTAAATGGTAAAAACATACAAAGTACAAGTAGTGGTAACAAAATAGCTGTGTTATTTATCTCTATACCATATAACTTAGTATTTCCAACAATTGCACCTTTTGTATATAAACAGCCATATGGTATAAATGCAAGAAATGCATATTTATCGCCACTATTTTTAGCCATAGTATAAAGTCCAATAGCTTTAATTAACCATAAAAAAATTATTGCTACAATAACTAAAAAAGTAATTGATAAAATTTGACTAGTAAGTTTAGAAAAATCAATATTATTTAGGTTGTTGATATTTAACATTTCTAATATTTTTTTAAAAGTCATCTCTAACATATCCATAAGGCCAAGATTTGACATTTCCATAATATAACATATCCTTTCACTAGTTATATTATTTGATATAATTTATAAAATAATGCAAAAAAATTAAAAAAAATATAAAAAAAAGAGTAATACTATTGACAATGTTGAGTAAATATTAGATAATAGGTATAGTGATATCGAGGAGGTGCAGATATGGAAGCAATTTTAGAAAGAGTAAAAGAGGTAATAGGAGATCAACTAGGAATTGAAGACTTAGATACAATTACTATGGAAACAACATTCATAGATGATTTAGGTGCAGATTCTTTAGATATTGTAGAATTAATTATGGCATTAGAGGAAGAATTTGACATGGAGATACCAGAAGTAGAGGCAGAAAAAATAGCATCAGTTGGAGATGTAGTAGAATATATACAAAAAAATCAATAATATTAAGTTAGTAAAGTAATTAAATAGCACTAGAAAGTAAAAAAATTTTTAGTGCTGTTTTCTATTATAAATAAAAAATACATATTACTTGAAAATACATAAGATTTTAGGTATAATATTACAAGGGTGATTAACAAATGAAAGACATACAAATGATAGAAAAACTTCAAGAAAAATTAGGATACAAATTTAAAGATATATCACTTTTAAAATTAGCCTTAACACATAAATCTTATGCATATGAATATACGGGTATACAGACAAAAGAATATAACGAAAGGATAGAATTTTTAGGAGATGCTATTTTAGAGCATATAATATCAGATGAACTATACAATAGTAAAGAACAATTTGCAGAGGGAGAAATGACTAAAAAAAGAGCAGCAATTGTATGTGAAGCTTCTCTATCTCAAGCAATGAAAAGAATAAATGGACAAGAATATATATATCTTGGAAAATGTGAAAAGATAACAAATGGAAGAAAAAAGGACGCTATAATAGCAGATGCTTTTGAAGCAGTGCTTGGCGCAATATATATAGATGGTGGATATGATATTGCAAGAAAGGTTTGCTTATCATTATTAAAAGAGGAAATTAATATTGTACTTTCAGGTAAAAGTTTAAATACAGATTACAAAACAAAATTACAAGAAATTTTACAAGTAAATGGAAACGTTGATATACATTATGAAACTATAAGTGACTTTGGCCCTGAACATGATAAAACTTTTAAAGTAGAGTTAACTTGTAATAATAAAAAGATAGGAGAAGGCATTGGAAAGTCAAAAAAACAAGCAGAACAACAAGCAGCAAAAAATGCACTTGAAAACGGAAAATATGATTAGTATAAAACTAGATATAAATAAAGTTTTAAGAAATGTTATAAATAAAAAAAATCAATATACCATACCAATATTTATACCACATGAGGGATGTAAGAATGAATGCGTATTTTGCAATCAAAGAAAAATAAGTGGGAAAACAACAAGTGCTACAAAAGAAGATGTTCATAATACAATAGAAGAATATTTAACATATTTTAAGGATAAAGGTAAAGATATTGAAATAGCATTTTTTGGTGGAAGTTTTACAGGAATAGATAGTAAAAAGCAAGAAGAATTTTTAAAAATTGCAAATGAATATGTAAGACTTAAAAGAGTTAGTGGAATAAGATTGTCTACAAGACCTGATTATATTTCACCCAAAATATTGAAAATGCTAAAAAAATATAACGTAAAGACAATAGAGCTAGGCATACAGTCTATGGATAATGAAGTTCTAAACATATCAAAAAGAGGACATGACATTTTATCTGTTATACGTGCATCTAGGTTAATAAGATTATATGGCTTTAATCTAGGTCATCAAATAATGGTAGGACTTCCTGGAAGTGATAAAGAAAAAGAGTTATTATCAATAAAAAGGGTAATTAGTTTAAAGCCACAAGAACTTCGCATATACCCAGTTTATGTTATAAAACCTAGCAAACTTTATGATATGTATATGGAGGGAAGCTATATACCACTTACCGTTAAAGAGGCAGTAGATAGAGTATATTATATAATGAAAGAATTACAAAATACTAATATTAGAGTAATTCGTTTAGGACTACAGTCTACTGATGAAATAACCGTAGGAAATGCAGAATTGATAGGACCAGTATGTGATAATTTTGCTGAATATGTATTTGCAAAAATGACAAGAGATGAAATTGAAAATAAACTTAAAGAAAAAAAGAAAAATATAGATAAATATGGATGTATATTAAAAGTTATTACTAATAAAAAATATACTTCTGTAATTATTGGACCAAATAGAATAAATAAAAAATATTTTAAAGAAAAATATAATGTAGAAATGGTACTAGAAGATAAAGGTGAATAAAATTAATGAAAAAAGTAATTTTTGTATCAAGCTCGGGAGGGCATTTAACGGAAATATTAAGTTTAAGTGAATTATTTAAAGAATATGAATATCTGCTTGTAACAGAAAAAATAGATATAACTAAATCATTGCAAGGGCAGTATAATATTGATTATTTAGTTTATGGACCAAATAGGAATATATTTAAGTATTTAGTAAATTTTTTTAAGAATATAGTAAGATGTATAAAAATTGTAAGAAAATTTAAGCCGGATACTATTGTTACAACAGGTGCACAGGTTGGTGGAATTATGTGCACTATTGGAAAAATATTTGGAGCTAAAATTATATATATTGAATCTGTTGCAAGAATTAATACACTATCAAAGACAGGAAAATTAGTATATAAATTTGCAGATAAATTTTATGTACAATGGGATGCATTAACAAAAAAATATAAAAAGTGTGAATATATAGGGAGGCTTATATGATATTTGTTACTATTGGTACGCAAAAGCAACAATTTACAAGGCTTTTTGATTTAATAGAAAAATCGAATTATTTAAAAGATAAGCAGGTAATTGCCCAAACTGGTAATACAAATTATACTAGTAATAATGATAGAATTAAAGCAGTTAGTTTTTTAGATGATGAACTTTTACAAAAGTATCTTAATGAATGTGACTTTGTTATTTCTCATGGTGGTGTTGGTACAATATTTACAGCATTAAATTTGCATAAAAAAATTTTAGTTGTGCCTAGATTAAAAAAATATAAAGAACATAAAGATAATCATCAATTAGAAATATGCAAAGAGTTGCAAAAAGAAAATTATTTATTGTATTTATCTGAAAATGAAAATCTTGATGATAAAATTAATGAACTTTTAGCAACAGATTTTAAAGAATATAAAAAAGATAATAAGTTTTTAGATGTTTTAAGGAAAAATATTTAAATAAAAAACAAAATTTATAAAAAACATTAATTTTCACATAATATATGTAACGGGAGTTATATTATTATGAAAGAAAATGTTAAATATAGTATAAAAGAAAAGGCAAATAAAATAAGAATGCATAAAGTATATATTTTTTCAAAAGATATTATACTAATTATATTAGGCTCGTATATTATAAGTTTAGGGATAAATATGTTTTTATTGCCACATAAAATGACAACAGGTGGTGCAAGTGGTGTTGCAACTATTTTATACTATATATCTAATATGCCAATGGGTGTAACAATACTTTTAATAAATTTACCTTTGTTTATAATATCTCTTTTAAAACTTGGTGTAAAATTTAGTGCAAAAACAATACTTTCAACTGTACTACTTTCTGCATTTCTTGAAATGTTTACATATGATTCAATAATAGCAGAAAATACAACTGACTTGTTTACAGCGTGTATTTTTGGTGGACTATTATCAGGACTTGGACTATCTCTTACATTTAAGGCAGGAGCAAGTTCTGGAGGCTCTGATTTACTTGCACAGATTATATATAAACTTACAAATATACAAAGTTTAAGTCAAATTTTACTAATTATTGAAGTTGTTATTATATCTGCTGTAATACTTGTATTTAAAGATTTAAACTTAGGGCTTTATTCAATTATTGCACTTTTCATTTCTACAAAGGTTATTGATGTTATATTTGAGGGCGTATATTATACTAAAGAGGTTACTATAATAACTAAAAAAACAGATAAAGTAATTGAAGCAATACTTAACGACTTGAAAAGAGGTGCAACAGTTACAAATAGTATAGGTGCACACTCTGGCGAAGAAATTACAACTATAACTTGTATAATAACAAGACCACAGATTGCAAAATTAAAAAGTATTATTCGTGAAAATGATAGCAAGGCACTTATGTATATAACCACAGTAAATGAGGCTGTTGGAAAAGGTTTTAAAAGTATTGTATAAAAATATGGGGGAAGATTATATGGAAGATATAAAAAAGTTAGAGGAAATTGCAAAAAATACAAGAATTGATATTGTTAATATGATACATAATTCAAAATCAGGACATTTAGGTCGGAAGCCTTTCATGTGTAGAAATACTTGTAGCACTATATCATGGAATAATGGATTTAAATGTTGATGAGAGTGGTAATAGAATTGATAAGTTTGTGCTTTCAAAGGGTCATGCTGCTCCTGCATATTATTCAATTCTTTCAAGCAAGGGATATATACCACATGAAGATTTAAACACACTTAGAAAATATGACAGTTATTTAGAGGGTCATCCGTCAAATAAGATAAAAGGCGTAGATGTATCAAGTGGTTCATTAGGACAAGGAATATCTGTTGCTGGAGGTATGGCTATTGCAAAAAAACTAGATAACAAAAAAGGATTTGTCTATTGTTTACTTGGCGATGGTGAAATACAAGAAGGACAGTTTTATGAGGCTCTAATGACAATAAATAAATATAATTTATCTAATATGATAATTATAATTGATAAAAATGGACTTCAAATTGATGGTAAGACACAAGAAATAAAACCTTGTGAAAATTTGAAACTTAAGATAGCGTCATTTGGACTTAATGTAGAAGAGGTAGATGGGCATAATATATATGAATTAATAACTAGTATAAAAAGTGCACAAAATGCTAATGTACCTACTTGTATAATTGCAAATACTATAAAAGGAAAAGGCATATCATTTATGGAAAATCAAGTTTCATGGCATGGAAAAGCAATGTCTGAAGAAGAATATATAAAAGCTATGGAAGAATTAAAGTAAGGGGTAGTGATTATGAAATCAACTAGAAAAGCATATGGAGAATTTTTAGTAAATTTAGGTAGAGAAAATGAAAATGTTGTTGTTTTTGATGCTGATCTTGCAAAAGCAACTTGTACAGAAAACTTTAAAAATGAATTCCCAGAAAGACACTTTGATTTAGGAATTGCAGAACAAGACATGGTTGGAACTGCTTGTGGAGTTGCCTTATCACAAAAAACAGTTTTTGCTTCATCTTTTGCAATGTTTCTTTGTGGTAGAGCATATGAGCAAGTTAGGAATACGGCTGCATATTCAAATGTAAATATAAACTTATGTGCTACTCATACAGGACTTGCAGTAGGAGAAGACGGGCCAACACATCAATGTATTGAAGATATTGCACTTATGAATGTAATACCTAATATGAAAGTATTTTGCCCATGTGATGATATGAGTACAAATAAAATACTTAAATTTTGTATAAATGAAAAAGGACCAAAATATATAAGGCTTGGAAGAAACGATTTACCTTTTATTTATGATGAAACATATGAATTTAAAGTAGGTGGCAGTAATACATTTGGTGATGGCTGTGGCGGAACAGTATTTGCTATTGGAAGTACAGTAAATATAGCATTAGAAGCAAAAGAAGAGTTAAGTAAAAAAGGTGTTAATATTAGAGTAGTAGATTTATATAGTATAAAGCCTATAGATAAAGATACAATTATAGAATGTGCAAAAAAGACAGATAAATTAATTTCTATTGAAGATCATAGTGTAATAGGTGGAATTGGAAGTATTATTTCAAATGTTTTATGTGAAAGTTATCCTAAAAGGTTGATAAAGCTAGGAGTACAAGATAAATTTGGTAAATCAGGAGATATTAAACATCTATATGAAATGTATGGTATAACTAAAGAAAATATTATTAAAGAGTTCATATAAGAATAAAAAGGTAAGATTGAATAAATCAATCTTACCTAAATTTTTTTAAGTTTCACTATGTTTTTTTATTTGTTTATACTCTTTTTCAGTTATAACGCCTGTTTTTAAAGAAACATACCTATGATTATTAAATCCTAGTGAGACATGCAGAAAATCATTTTCATAACTAAGGATTTCTTTAAACCATAAGTTTGGACTTACTAGATTACCAGATAAATCTATTGCATTCCATAAACCGTTTTCTGACTCTATTAATATCATATTATTACCATAGCTTTTACCAACACTTTTTAAATTTAAATCTTTATTTATAACATCACAATTTTTATTAATAATATGCCATATTCCTTTTTCATCTTTTACTGTAAATAAAGTATCACTAATAGCATTAACATCACTAAACCATAAATCATTGCTTAATAATGTCCCATTAGTAAAGAGTATATTTACCTTTTTCTTATCTAATGCCACTTTAGCCATATTATTTGTGAAATCAGAAACCCTATAAAACCAATATTTTGGATATATGATTTCTCCTGAAATGCGCATATAATTAAATAGGCCATCAGCATTTTCTACCATAGCAACGTCATTTTTAAATGGATAAATATTTTTAAACCAAATTTTACTGATTAGCTTCCCTTCATTTGTCAATATATTTACTAATCCATCTTGGTTTTTAACTGTTGCCATCCCATTAATAAAGGTACCAATAGTTTTAAACCATGTTTCACAAAGTATAATACCTTGAGGTGTTGTAATATTACAAAGTTCATCAGATTGACGAGTTATTAATAGAAGTTTGTTATCATTTAATGTGGTAATCTTTTTAAACCATTCAAAAAAAGAAAATATACCATTTACAGTTAATAGATTCCAAAGACCATTTTCATTTTGTACAATAAATCCTTTTTCGTCAATCATTTTTATTGATTTAAACCATATTTTTGGTGATAATAAATTTCCGTCGAGTTTTAAGAGGTTCCATAAGCCTTTAATATTACGTACTTTAGAAAATCCATTTGAGAAATCTGTAGCAAATGAAAACCATATATTAGGACTTAATAATTCGAGTTTTGATGTAATAAAATTAAATAATCCTGACTTGTCCTTAACCTTTGCTAAATCACCGTGGAAATCTTCTACTTTTATTACCTTAATATTTTTTCTATCAATTGAATATTCATTAGTGGTATTCGCTATGTTTTGCATAATTATGCCTCCCATAATTAATATTACTGCTATATTATACTCCTACTTATTATATATGTCAACATATATTTTTATTTTGCTTTACAATTTAATACTAAAATGGTATAATTATTCTATAAATTACTAAGAAAAGGTGATTTAATGGAACCATTAGCATATAGGATGAAACCAAAAACTCTCGAAAGTTTTTTTGGACAGGAAGAAATAGTTGGAAAAAACAAACTATTATATAGACTAATTAAAGCTGATAAACTAACATCTGCAATATTTTGGGGACCACCGGGTTGTCGGCAAAACATCACTTGCAAGAATTATTGCAAATACTACAAAAAATAAATTTGTAACACTTAATGCAACTACTGCAGGTGTTGCAGATATAAAAAAAGTGGTTGATGATGCAGGAAATATATTTGAAAATCCAACAGGTAAAGTTATATTATTTATTGATGAAATACATAGATTTAATAAGCTGCAACAAGATGCTCTGCTACCTCACGTTGAAAAAGGAACTGTAATACTTATAGGTGCAACAACTGAAAATCCATATTTTTCAGTGAACAAGGCTTTAATATCAAGGTCTACCGTATTTAAATTTAAGGAACTTGAAAGTAAGGATATAAAAAATATATTAAATAATTGCATAAATGATAAAGAAAATGGACTTGGAGGGTATAATTTAGATGTTAAAGAAGAAGCACTAGATTTACTTTCTAAAATATCAAATGGCGATGTAAGAACTGCACTTAATGCATTAGAACTTGCAGTACTTACAACAGACATAAATGAGCAAGGGCAAATAGTAATAGATACTCAAGTTATAAAAGATTGTATTAATCAAAAGAAAACAATATATGATAAAAATGATGATTCTCATTATGATATAATATCTGCATTTATAAAATCTATGAGAGGTTCAGATCCTGACGCAACACTTCATTATTTAGCAAGAATGATAGATGGAGGAGAAGACCCAATGTTTATTGCAAGAAGAATTGTAATACAAGCATCAGAAGATGTTGGACTAGCAAATCCTGAAGCGCTGCAAATTGCTGTAGCTGCAATGAATGCAGTACATCAAATTGGAATGCCAGAGGCGAGAATTATCCTTGCACAAGCAGCTTTAACAGTAGCTTTAAGTAAGAAGTCTAACACTTCATATTTAGGAATAAATGCTGCACTTGAAGATGTAAGGAATATAGATATTGGAACTGTACCAATGCATATTAGAAATGCAGCCGCAAGTGGTATGGAAAACTTTGGCTATGGAGAGGGGTATAAATATCCTCATGATTTTGAAAATGCACAAGTTGAGCAACAATATTTACCAGATAAATTAGTCGGTAAAAAATATTTTGTTCCAAAGAAATGGGAGAAATTTTAGATGAAAAAAATGAAAACTATTGATATTTCTCTAAATAAAAATAAAGGCGAAAAAAAAAGACTTAAAAAAGGAAAAGAAGATGAAAGTCTTTCAAAAGGGATTGATATTGTAAATAAACATAAGGATAATTTAGAGAAAGAAAGAAAAGGTAGAATTGGAAAAACTTTAGTAGAAGTAAAAGAAGAATATATTGAAAATAAAGAGGAAGAAATTGAGTATCATAGCAGTTTGAGAAAGTTATATGCTACTATATTTATTGTATTAATTATTGTTTGTATATATTTATTTTTATACTATGGACCAATTCTAGGTGTTAGCTTGTATAAAGCTGATGGGATTAATGAAGAAAATAGAATTGATATAGTATCAACTGATGAAGATATATATAAAATGTATTGTTCCGATTTACTTGTATATTCAAATAGAGTTATATCTACATATAATAAATATGGTAAAAAAACTTGGGAATATACTCTTGAGGATGTCTTTACGCCTAATATATATATATATGATAAATATATGGCAATGACTAATAGCACAAATGGTACTATATATTTATTTGAAAATAAAAAGGAAATTTTAAATAAAAAGGTTGAAGGCCAAATAAATGGCGTATATATTGATGAAAATGGAAATATGGCAGTTGAACATTCAACTAATGGATATAAAAGAAATATTAGTATATATAATACAGGTGGTAGTTTAATATATAATATATTTTTAAATTCTGATTCAATAATAGATATAAAATTATTAAATAATGCTAAAAAACTTTTAATACTTGAAACTGATGCTTCATCATTTACAATTAGCACAGTCTTAAATATTGTAGATTGTACAAAGCAAGAAGATAATATAGAACAAATAACAAAGTTTGATAATAATCTTGTTTATGATATTATATTAAATAATAAAGAGGCTATATTATTACTTGATAATAAGATAGTAAAACTTAATTTAAATACAAAGGCTTTAACTGATATAAAAACTTTTGATTCTACTCAAATGTTGTTTGTTGCTCTTTCTAATAATTACTATAGTTATGTTGAAAAAAAATTAGGCAATGATAATGCATATAACATACAAACTTGTAGATATGATAGTTCAAGTATTGCATCTCAAAGTATAGATAATTCGCCTAAGTCTATGAAAAATACAGGGCTTCTTAATTATTTTATATATCAAAACAAATTACAAGTAATAAATAAATGGGGCGTTGAAATTAAAAACATTGAACTTGCTTTCCCACCAAAAGATATAATAGTTTTTAATAAGGAAAGAACTGTAGGCCTTGTATATGCAAATAAGATATATATTGTAAATATGTAAGGGGGAAAATATATGATTTTAGATATTATAGTTATTGCTTTTGTATTATTAGGAGCTTTCTTAGGATATAAAAAGGGACTAGTAGGTGTTGCTATAAGTTTAATTAGCATAATACTTTCAATTGTTTTAGGCCTTTTATTTAATGGAGTTATAGCAAATGGAATATATAATGATACAACTTTAGGTAAAGGAATAGAGCAGACAATATATAATGGAATAAATACAACATTAAATACAAATGAAACTGATGAAACAGAAAATAATATGTATGAGAATTTAGTAAATAGTATAGTTGGACCTGCAAAAGATGCTTTGACTAATGAGCAACTAGCTAAAACTATAACTATGTATATATTAAAGGGTATGAGCTTTATTATAATATTTGTAGCAGTGTTTGTAATATGTTATATACTTCAAATGGTTTTAAATCTTGTATTTGATTTGCCTATCTTACATTCGGTAAATCAAATAGGAGGAATAGCAGCAGGAGTTATAAAAGCAGTGATAAAAGTATATATTGTACTTGCAATTATATCATTTTTAGAACCAATGTCTATATTAGAGCCAGTTATAAACTATATAAACTCATCTGCTGTTACTAGCTTCTTATATCATAATAATGTATTTGTATTTTTAATTAAATCTGGTATAAAAATATAATTGAAAGTGAGAGAATATGAGTAAAAAGAAAAAAAATAAATATCAAAAAGTAGCAAGAGTATTTAAAGTTTTATCTATTATTGGTATTATACTTTGGATAAGTCTTTTTACATTTAACTATATGATAGGTGGAGAGGATGACGAGGTAGTAAGTGCTGATGGTACAATTTCTACTGCAGGGAAAAAAGATGTTATTAATGCTCTTGTATGTGGCGTAAATGACCATTTAACAGATACTATGATATATGTAAGATATGATGTTAAATCACGGAAAAATTGCTATGATGTCTATTCCAAGAGATACATATATTACTAGTGAATATTATTCAGGACATAAATTAAATGGAATATATAATAGAGGAAAAAAGATAATTCCTTTAGTTGAAAAGATACAAGAACTTTTAAGTGTTAAAATAGATTATTATTTAATATTTGATACGCAAATTGTTCATGAACTAGTTGACGCAATAGGTGGCGTTGAAATTGATGTACCAATGAGAATGAAATATGACGACCCAACTCAAGATTTACATATAGACTTACAACCAGGACTTCAAGTCTTAAATGGAAATCAAGCAGAAATGTTTGTTAGGTTTAGGCATAATAATGATATGAGTGTAGGATATGCAATGGGAGATTTAAAAAGAGTAGAAGTGCAACAAGAGTTTTTAAAGAAATTTATAAAAACTGTAGTATCTCCAAGTAATATTACTAAAATTCCAGAACTTATAAATATTGCATTAAAAAATACTGATACTAATATAACAATAAGAGATGCTCTAAAATATGTACCGGATGCTGGAAATATTAATACAGAAAATATCATATCATATACTGCAGCAGGTGGGGCTGAATATATTGATGGTGTTTCATACTTTTTGTTAGATAAAGAGGAAACAAAAAAGATTATTGAAGAAGAATTTAATTCTAATACTAGTGTTGAAGCACCAGATGGTGCAACAGTAAGTGTGGATAATATTAATTAAAATATAAAATAGAGGTAAAAACCTCTTTTACCTCTATTTTATAGCATGTTTTACGTTATTTTTACGTTTTTTCTTTGTTACTTTTTTTAATATATTAAATAATATTATTAATAACAATATTAAAATGATGTATTTTGCAATAAACAAATAGTTTGGTGCTTTAACGTAGTTTTCAACTTTTGAAAGTTCTAACTCTTTAATTTCTACGGTATTTAAATTATTACCTTTTGTATAAATCTTAATATTACCTACTTTATCATTTATGTTTTTATCTGTAATATTTGAAAAATCTACATCAAGGTCGTAATTATAATAAAAAGGATAGCCACTACATAAAGAATAAGAATCATCTGCAATTTTTAAAGTATATATCTTTTTATTTTGTATATCTGTTAAATTAAACGAAAAGGAAGTTTTATCAATTATTTTGTATTTATTAAAATTATCAAAAGTAAATTCAAATAAAGTCTTTGTATCTAAAAATCTTGCTTCATCGTCACCAATATTTTGTGAACCATCAAAAGAGGCTACAATTACAGTCTTATCATCTTTTTTTCCATATCCTACAAATGTACCACGTGCTTCATCAGTAAAACCTGTTTTTCCACCTAAAAGATATTCATAATATACATTTTTGTTAGTAGCATAAAACATTTTATTAGTACTTTTACATCTTCTTTCAGCACTTTTATTTGTTTTTGGAATAGTTATTTCTTTAGTTTCAAGAATTTCTCTAAAGGTATCATTTTGTATAGCGTATTTCATAAGTAATGCCATATCATAAGGAGTTGTATAGTGATTGGCGTCATGAAAACCATGTGCATTTGTAAAATGTGTATTGTTACATCCAATTTCTTTTAGTTTCTCATTCATTAGGTTAATAAATGTATCCATATTACCACTAACAGCTTCTGCTACAACATTTGCAGCATCATTTCCAGATATCATAAGTAAACAGTATAATAGATTTTTTAAAGTTAATTCTTCTCCAACTTTTATATATGCAACAGAGCTACCGACAGGTGTACTATATATTGCATTTTTAGAAGCAACAATTGTTTCATCAAGTGATAAGTTCTCAAGTGCAAGAATTGCTGTAAGTATTTTGGTTGTACTTGCTGGATATACTTTATCATAACCATGATTACTAAATAATACATTACCACTTTCTGCGTCCATTACCAAGTTGTTATTACTGTATAGTTTTGGCTTTGCAAGTGTTTGTGTTGCAAATGTTAAAGGAGAAAAGTATATAAATGACATAGATAATATAAATAATATTATTATAATTTTTTTTGTAATATTCAAAAGGAAATCACCTCGTAATTATATGTAATGATTATATAACAAAAAGAGGCGAAAATAAATAGAAAAGGAGTAAAAATTATGGGAAAGTTAAAAAATTTTATATTAAAATATAAGGGATATATTATATGTTTTGTAGTAATAGTAATATCTGGTATTTCTATTATTATGCAAGATATTGATAGAAAGAATAGTTTAGTTATAAACAATGAAGAAGTAAGAAATAGTAATGGAAAAATTGTTGTATATATAAGTGGAGCGGTTAAAAATCCTGGAATATACGAGCTTGATAAAGAGGCAAGGATATATAATTTACTAGATATATGTGGAGGAGTTTTAGAAAATGCGGATTTAGATAAAATTAATCCTGCACAAAAATTAGTTGATTCCGATAAAATTGTTATTCCAGTAAAGAAAGAAGAAAGTGAGGAAGAAGATTATTATGAGGAAGATGAGGGGAAAATAAATATTAATGAGGCAACACTTGAAGAGCTAAAAACTTTAACTGGAATAGGTGAGGCTACTGCTAAAAAGATTATTGAATATAGGAAAAACAACACTTTTAATGATATTGAAGATATTATGAATGTGCCAGGTATTGGTGAAAGCAAATTTGAAAATATAAAAGATGAGATTTGTACTAAATAACCATTATTTACATAGATTATAATATATAGGTGAGTTTATCATGAGATACTATTTATATCTTGATAGATGTTTTTTAAGAAATTTGTTTTCTGTGGTTGATGATAATGGCTTTGATATAGAAGTATTTGAATATTCTGTTAGAAAAAGTAATACTAAAAATAATCAAATTTCTGTAGATCCTTGTATAGAAAATTTTTGTGAGTGTGAAGATGAAAAGCAAAATGCAAAGGATAAGGAGCTTTTTAAACGTTTAAAAGATTCAAATTTTACTAAGAAAAGAACAGGTGCTAGTTATTCTTCTTTTGATTCTTCAACTATTGAAACACAAAGGAGATATATAAATATTGAGGATATAACGGAAATAAAGAATAATTGTTTTTACCATGATTTAATTAAAAGATTAACTTCAAAGTATAAAAATGAGAAAAATAGAGTTGTAGAAGAAGTTGGATTTATACAAAAGTATAATAATGAGTATGAGAAAATTAAAATAAGTGATAAAAATGGATTTTTCTTAATAAATGATAAACTTATATGGTTCTATAATGAACTACTTGAGGGGGATATAGATATACTAAGTGAAATGGCTTGTGAAATTAGGGTTATTGGATATACAATGAATTGTTTAAATGCTGATAAAAATGTTATAAAAGCTATAGGGATATATATAGAATAAAAAAGCCCCCTATTTAGAGTAGGGGAGCATAAATACTTAATGGACTTTTGTTTCCTCAATAAACTGTCTAGCTAAATTATATGAATTGCCATCTATGTCAATTGCAATATATCCATCAACATAACCACTTAATCTTTCTAATTTTACTATATTTTTTAGATTATTTAGATTATGTGAAACAGTAAAATCGCCTGTTTGAGCAGCTTTTTTTGTATTTAAGTATGATATAGTACCATCTTCCATTAAAAAGAATGCCATAGGGAATATTATATCTTGTGAATAGCCACCAACTATAAAATCAGTGATTTTTTGATTAAATCCTTCTATGTGTTGTACCATATTAGGTTGTACATTTGTAGTTATATTTTCTAATAGTGAATTTGCATATGTTATTTCTACATCTTGGCTATCTAATACTAATGAAACATAGCATAGCTGGTGATAATCTTTTGTTATTCTTGTAAAAATACTACTATCAAAGTCAGAATCATTAATCGATGTTATTTTATTTGAGTCATATGTTATACTATTAAATTTTTTTACTAGGTCTTCTTTACTAGGTGTATTAGAAGAATCAGTATTAGAAGAGTTAGTATCATTAATACTATTATTTAATTCATCAATTTTTGCTTGTAATTCTTGGCTTTCACTATTTTTGGTAATACCAAAATAAGTAGCAAGGCAAGATGCAATTAAAGTAGTTATAACAAATATAGCTATATAAATATTTTTTCTTTTACTTTCCATATAAATTACCTCCATATATATAATAATATAAATATGAAAATTTGTAAATAATAAAATGTTATAAATTAAAAAGCGAATATGGAATAAAATAAATATTATCTTGCTTTTTTAGTATATTTTTTGTAATTATAATACCATAATTTACTTTACCTAAAATTTTGTCTTTATATGAGTCACAAAAGTTTTTTATCGTTTTAGTATCTTCTGTTTCTATTTTATTTTTATATTTTACTTCTATCGGGATAATATCAATCTTTCTATCGACTATAATATCTATTTCTTCTTTTTTTGTATTTTTATAATAATATTCATTATAATTTTCTTTTTCTGAAAGTAATCTAATATCAAATGCTAACATTGACTCTATTATATGACCTATATCATCATCACTTAAAGTTTTTTTCTTTAATAAACTATTTTGTATGCCATTATCTAATATACTAAGTTTTTTATTTGCCCTTATTACTTTGCCAACATTTGTAGAATAATTTTCTAGTACATTTATTAAAAAGGCTTGTTTTAAATATCCAACGTAGGATATTAAAGTGATAGTATCAATATTAAAGTTAGAAGTCATACCAGCATAAGAAAATGTTTGAGAATTATTTGCTGCTATATAGTATAGTAATTTCTCTAAAACTTCAGGACTTCTTATGTTATACATAGTTAAAATATCTTTGTATATTCCTCTGGTTATAATATCGTCTAATAAAAGTTTTTGCCAAACGTCAATATCTCTATTTTCAAAATATTCTGGGTAGCCACCTACTAAAACATACTCATTTAGTATTTCATTTATAGTTAACTGTAGATTTTTATTTTCATATAATTGCTCAAGTTTAGTAAAACTTTCTTCAGGGTTATCTAAATCAAATTTTGGAATTATAATATCATCTTTTTTTGCAACATATGCTCTATGAAAATTTAAAAATTGTTGAAATGTTAAAGGGAGAACATATATATTTTCAATTCTGCCAAGTAATGACTCGTTTGCATCTTTAAATAAATGCAAAGAAGAAGACCCTGTAATAATAAATTTAACATTGTATTTTCTATCAAAATATATTTTTAAATAATTTTGCCAGTTTTTTATAAAATGAATTTCATCTATGAAAATATATACTTTTGATTTTAAATTTGTAAAGCTCTCTTTTAATATTTCATCAAAATATACTTCTAAAACATTTGATAATTTGTCATTTTCATTAAAAAACAAAGTAGGGTCATCGCCACTAAAAAACAAAATTCTTTTTTTATCTATTTTTAAGGTATTTAATAAGTAATCTATTGCTTGATATATTAAAGTCGACTTCCCAACCCTTCTAGGTCCTATAATGCTTAATATTCTTTTTTCATCTAATTTTTGTATTATTGTATTAAACTCATCTCTTTTTTTATTTAACAAAAATTCAGGATTAATTTTTTTATCTTGCCACCATACATTATTTAATATTAGACTTTGCTTTATATCCAATGTTATCACCTTTCTTTATTATACGTTTTATTAATATAATTATAACATATATATTGAATATATTCAATATAATTTTGAAAATTTGTTGAATATATTCAATAAAATAAAAAGTGACATAAAAATCAATTATATCACTTCATATTTGTTATATTCCCAATATTTCTTTTATATCTTGCATATTTTCATTTACCATTTCTATAAATTTGCTACCTAGTTCTTTGTCAAATTGAGTATTTAAGCCTTGTCTAATTTGTTCTAATCCCTCTTCAATAGTTGCTGCCTCTTTATATGGTCTTTTAGAAATAATTGCGTCAAAACTATCACATACAGTAAGAAGTCTAGCAAGATAAGGAATTTCATCACCTTTTAAATGGTCTGGATAGCCTTTACCATCTATTCTTTCATGATGACCTTTAATTATAGGGCAAACTTTTAAAAATATATCAGAAACACCCAAAATATTTGCACCAATTACTGGGTGTAATTTAATTGTTTCAAATTCTTCATCAGTAAGTTTTCCTTGTTTTAAAAGTATATGGTCAGGAATACCTATTTTGCCAATATCGTGAAATGATGCGGCAAGTTTAATGTCATCTATAGTATTTTTATCAAGTCCTAAAAAATTTGCAAAATATACACAAAGATTACAAACTCTTTTAGAATGCTCTTCTGTATAATGGTCTTTGGCACTTACAGTATTTAACAAAATTTTTGCAAAGTCAACAAGATATTTTTCTATTTGTAAATTCATATTTTTTATTTTTCTAACTTGCTCTAAGTATTTAATACCACTTTGTATAAACATAATTAGTTGTTCAAAATGTGTACTCTTTTCAAAATATGCTTGAATATCTAAGTTTTGCATTGTTTCAATAGATGGTGCAAGTTCTTTGTGCATAGACATAAGGATAATATATATTTCTTTATCGAACTCTCTAACTAGCTCAACTATTCTGTCACCATTTACTGGAGTCATTAAATAATTAACAATTAGTATATCATATTTAGTTTTCTTAAGTTCTTCTATCGCTGAAACTGGCTCAGTAAAACTATTTACAGTATGCCCATATTTATTTAATACGACAGTTAAAATGTCCATCATATTTACATCATCATCTATTATTAATATTTTAGCATTTGTTATTTCTTCAGGTTCCACATTTACCACCACCTTAGATATATTCAGTATATCAAATATGGTAAAAATAATCAATAGTAAAGTTTAATTAAATTATATTTGGTTAAACTAAAGTGTTATGTATTATCAAATATACTTGACATAATATAAAAGTATAATGTAATTATGACTTTATCACGAAATCGAAGATTTTGCGCATGTAAAATATCACGAAATCAAAGATTTTATATAATTTATGTCGATTTTTGAAATACGATTTTTGTTGACTTTTCTAAAATAGCATGGTATAGTATTAGTATAGGAGGTGATAATCATGTGGTAATAATAATAATTTTTTCCTTTATAACATCATATTATTTTATATCATATTATTTAGTTAAACTTAAATCACAAAAAATTAGTAATAAAAAAGCATTAATTCTAAAATCTTTTAGTCATTTTAAATTTGTTAATAGATATATATTAGACGTAAATGAAAAACTAGCAAATTTAAATTTTCCATATGGCTTAAGTTTAAAAAGTTATTTAATTATAAAATATGTTTTAAGTATATCAATATTTTTTATAGCATTTTTTCAAAATATTAATTTATTAACATCAATAATTTTATTTCTAATTATCTTTTATTTACCAAATATTTTAATTTATATTTTCAAAAAAAGAGAAAAGCAAAAAGTTATAAATGATATTTCAAACATTGTTCAAAATCTTATACTTTCACTTGCGTGTAAAACATCTTTGTATAATTCATTAATTTTAAGTAGCAATAGTATAACATATGATAGATTAAAATATGAAATAAATGAATTTATAAATAACTATCGACTATATAATTTTAATGTAAAAAAAGCAAGTTACAATTTAACAAAAAAGATGGACATAGTAGAGCTTAAATTATTTATAAATATAATTGAAGAAGTGCAACAAAAAGGTAATGATGAAAAAATACTTATTGGTTTTTTAGATTATCTTGATGAATTTAAAATAAAAAATAGTTCTTTAAAAGTAAGTTCTAATACTTTTTTAATAATATTTATAACTTTCTTACTAATAATTAACAGTTTTTTAATAGTAATTTATCCAATATCAATACAAATTATTAATAATCTAAATAATATCTTAAATTAAGAAAGGATGTGATAAGTAATGAAAAATAAAAGAAATGGCTCTGCACTTGCAGAATCTATTTTACTTATTGCTATATCTTTAGTTCTTGTTGTAGTATTATTTTATCCACAGATAGTTAAATTATTTAATACTGTAATGGAAAGTTTAAATACATGGTTTTCAAATTCACTTGAAATAATAGGTATAACGTAAATGTTAAGACTAAAAAAGAAAATATATATACTAGTTCTTGCAATAATTATTTATTTTTTTCTAAATTTTATATATAATATTGTTATAGTAAAAAAAGATTATTCACAGGTATATATTTTAAACGAAGATATTTTACAAGGAGAACAAATTGTTAAAGATAAATTAAAACTTGTTAATATAAAAAATAGTGATAATAAATATATAACATCACTTAAAGAGGAATATATAGCAACTACTAATATATATTCTGGTGAAATTTTAACATATAACAATGTAAAAGAAAAAGCAGAATATTTAGAATTAAACAAGGATAAAGAGATTATTTCAATAAAACTTGAAAATTTAGATGATACTGTTTCAAATAAAATAACAAGAGGAAGTATAGTAAATATTTATTATACGGGTATGACAAATCAATTAAATGAAACTGAATTAAAAACTATACAAAAAAAGATTACAAGCACTAAAAAAAGCGAGGGTTATACAACATTTAAATTTTTAGAAAATATAAGTATAATTGGAGCTTATGATACATATGGAAATATATTAGAAAAAAATAGTAACTCATTAATTAGTTATATAAATATTGAGGTGGATTCAACGCTTGCAGAGATTATCAATAATTTAAAAAAGTATGGTGAGTTTAGTTTAACTCTTAAGGAGGGATAAAATTGAATTTGTTAATTTTAAAAGAAGATGTGGATACAAGAATTACAAATTATTATGATAATCTAAAAAGTGAATTAAATAGTATTGATAATGTAAATATAATAGAAGAAGAAAATTTTAAAGATTTTGAAACTGAAGAAATAGGAACTGTTGTAGTTATAGCAAATAATATTTTTAAGTTTAGTGATTTATTAGAAGAATTTAAAAATAAGAGGATACCTATATATATTGTATTAACAAGTACAAAAAGTAATGTTATAGCAAGAAGTATTAATATAACTAACTATGTATTTTATATTTCAAAGTCACCTAAAAAATTAATTGAGAGGATATTTTTAAAAAAATATAATGAAAAAAAGGATAATTAAACTTGTTATAATAATTATTTTTGTATTAATTATATTTCCTTTTAAAGAAAAAGTAAATGCAAGTTATATTGACTTTAAGTTCATAATAGATACAATAGGAATACCAGAATATAATGTAAAAGGCGAAAAAATAAATGAATTTATTTATTACACATATAATGTTTTTGTCTATTCTGACCCTATAAGTATAAAAAATAAAAGTTATCTTCAAAGATTTAAAGAGGTAAAGGACAAAGGAAAATTTACTCAAAATGGAGTTAAGGGAGAATATTATATTCTAGGTACTGATTATAACGGTAATTTTGTATATAATGTGTATTTTCCTGTTGATGAAGTTCCATTAAGTTTACCTGACAGTTGGATTTTTTTATCAAGTAATGAGAATTTGGCTTCGTGGAATGATAATATGAAGTATAAATATGAAGAGCAACTTTATTATATGAAATCAAGCAGATTATTATTTGATAGAATTGATATAAAAAATCATACGGCAGATTCATATGATTTAGTTGAGTACAATATATCACCAATAAAAAATGGACTTGATAAATTTAAATTAAATACATCTGCAACATGGAAAACTATGGGTATTGTTACAGCAAAAAGATATGTAAATGGTAAAACTATGGATGCTATATTTGCAACATCGCCTATGTGTGCTAGTGCAGATATTGTATCAACAGTTTTAACTCAAGATAGTTTAGTAATTGGAGAAGAAGATGATGAGGTAGACTTAAATATAACATTTGGCTGTAAAGCTGTTAATCTTAATGAATATGCAAAAGTAGAACATATTAAGGGCATAAAGTCAATTATATATATTAATGGAAAAGAAGTAGATGTGATTAGTTCTACAAAAACAGATTTATTATCTAAAGAAATATCATATACAGTATCAAGAGAAGATGAAAATAAAAAAGAGTTTCCTTTGAAAATTTCAATTTTTAGCTTTTTATATACAGAATTTGCAGAAGATGGAATTTTGCAAAATACTGTAGAAAAAGAAGTTACCATATACCAAGAAGAAAAACTTATTAATGCTGTAGAAAGCATAGATGCTGGAATGATAAAAAAATTAAATGAAAAACTATATTTTAAACCATTAATGCTTACATCAGTTTGTAGAGATTATAATTCAGCAGGTATTGCACCAAAAGGTATTAATATGTGCTTACGATTACTATTAAACACAAAAAATGTTGAAAGTGTGGATATCTATATAAATGATATAAAACAAGATGTGGAAATCTTAAAGCAAGATGAAATGTATATGTTTGTTACTTTTAAATTAGATGTTACACTTAAAACTACAATTTATGATGTTTATTCATTAAGAGAAGATACGAAAAATTATTATAATATAGATAGAACTAAAATAGGTACAAGAAAGAATTTGCCAAATAATATGAGTATTAATGTATATACTAAAAATAGCAGATTTGATTATGATATAAAATTTGATACAATATCACATTATATTTTTAATATAAATGAGGAATTAGATGTGGATGATTATAACAAATCGCAATTATTTGAAATTTAAAAATAAAGGAAGCATTTTAATTTTTAGTATATATTTAGGAATGCTAATAATTATTTTACTTATTTCATTTCTAATAATATTATATATTCAGTCAAATATGCAAGTTTTTACCCTAAAAGAAGATATATATTATATTTTTCAAGATGTAATAAGCTATGAATATTTTGATGATTTTTCATATTTTGAATTTGATATTGATAATCAAAAGTTAAAAAATGATATAAATGATGTTTTAAAGGAAAGAAATGTAAATGCTAAAGTTTTAAATATGATATATGATAAAAAAGAAAATGTGTTTTTATTAGACATAGAATTAAGTCTAAAATCAATTGTATTTGAAAATTACATTAAAGATTATAAATGTAATATAAAAGAAAAAATAAAATTTAAAATAATGGAGTAAATTAAATTTGAAAAATTTGCAAATAATAAATAATAAAAGAGGCGAAACTTTAATAGCTGTAGTTTTTGTTACCTTTGTTTGTATTATGATAACAGTTTATATATTTTATTATCTATTTAATATTATAAATGTATTTATATGTTATGAAAAATTAAATAATATAGCCTTAAAATATATGTTTATATTAGAAAGATTTGGATATATAACGGCAGAGGAAAAAAAAGAAATGGTGAATGATTTAACTTCAAATGGTTTTGATGAAGAAAATATAACAATAAATGTACCAACACTAAAGAGTAAATTTGGAGAAAAACTTGAATTAAGTATAGAATACAAATTTAGATTAGATAGTATTATAGTAAATAATGTATTTAGCAAGGAAACTGAGTATATTAACTTAAAGGTCAAAAAGGCTTGTTATAATAAAATATAAGCCTAATAAAAAAATTAGGCTTATATAAAAACTATATTTTAGATAATTTTTGTAAGGCATTATCTTTTATAATAAGTTTTGATTTTTCTTTGATAGATACTTTATATATTTCATAAGCATAATAACGTTCGCAATATTCAGAAAGTATTGAAAATGTTTTTAAAAATCTAGGATTTTTTACGGAAGTTTCGTTAAATATTAAAAAGTATATATTTCTATATTTATATAAACTATTTCTTCCACAAAACAATTTTTCTTTTCTTAATATTTCAGAAAGTTTTAATAGAGTGTTTAAAGATGTAAATGAATATATATTACTTTCAACTGTATAGTTAATTATTCTTTTTGTAGTATCTTTTCTTTTATAACCTTTTTTTTGAGCACTTTCTATTAATGCATATTTACGTAGTTCAGGAAAATTATCAACCTTAGTTATTGTAACGATAAATAAATCATTGTTATCGTAACAGGCTTCGATAAATAACTGGGCATCATCTATTATGAAGTCTTCATCTAAGTTTGATTCTTCTATTAAATCTATAAATAAATTTTTTGCGACTGAATTATTAGTTTCAAGGTCGGTAAGAGAAATTTGTCTTCTTTCAAGTTCTTCAAAAGTCAGTGTGATTTTTATTTTATTTTCGTTTATTTTCTCGACTTTCATAAAGTATTACCTCCAGTGATTTTATATATAAAAATCTTACTTTAGTATATGTATTATATACTTAAATGGTTACAAAGTCAACTACTAGATTAAATTAAATGTTATAGAAATATTATTTGCAAAAAATGGTGTAAATATTAGTTATATTAATAAAAATACTTGAAAATTTAAAAAAAATATTAAAAAAATTTGCTTATAAGGAATAAATATGATATAATACTTATTGTTAAATTCCTTACTCTACATAAATTGTAGAGTCAGATGTCCAAGAGGAGGTGAGTTTAAGTCATGAATAATTATGAATCAGTTATAATCCTTTCAGCAAATGCACCAGAAGAAGTAACAGTAGCTTTTGGCGAAAAAATGAAAGATTTGATTTCAAAAAATGGCGAACTTACAAATGTAGAAGAGTGGGGTAGAAAAACTCTTGCTTATGAAATTAATAAGCAAAAAGAGGGAGTTTATATTCTATTTACATTTGTAGCAAAACCAGAATTTATCGCAGAATTTGAAAGAGTTCTTAGATTAGATGAAATTGTTTTAAAACATATAGTTATAAAGAAAGACTAATTGTAGTTTAAATGTAAAAATTAAAGGAGGAATTAATAATGAATAAGTTTCAATTTATGGGAAGATTAACCAAAGACCCTGAAGCAAGATTTACTCCAAATACAAATACACCTGTTACAACATTTTCTATAGCTGTAAACAGAAGATTTGCAGATGCAAATGGAGAAAGAAAGGCTGACTTTTTTAATATTACTGCATATGGAAAAGTAGCTGAATTTTGCGCAAAATATTATAGAAAAGGACAACAGGTATTAGTTGAAGGAAGAATACAAAATAGAACTTGGGACGACCAAAATGGTCAAAGAAGATATGCAACTGATTATATAGTTGACAATGCATATTTTGCTGACTCAAGAAGAGATACAGGTTCTGACTTTAATGCAAACGATGGTATGGCAGCTGCTCCATCATCTAGTGTAGATGGTGAATTTATAACAATAGATGAAACAGAGGAACTACCATTCTAATTAATTTAGATTAATTGAAGGGAGGATTATTTATGGCTGATAAAAATGCAAAAAAAGCTAAAAATGATAAGGCTTTTAGAAGACCAAGAAAAAAAGTTTGTAATTTTTGTGCTGAAAGAGTTGACGAAGTAGATTACAAAGATATAGATAAATTAAAAAAATATGTAAGTGATAAAGGTAAAATATTGCCAAGAAGAGTTACAGGAACTTGTGCTAAACATCAAAGAAAAGTAACTGTAGCTATTCAAAGAGCAAGACATATTGCGCTTTTACCATATACAGTAAAATAATAATAAAAAACACCTATTATTTAAGTTTATATTAAATTTAGTAATTAGGTTAATTAAAATGTAAAATTCAGTTAGAAATTAAAGTTTTGATAGTGCAAGACTAAATTCCAGTTTTAGAATAAATATGGAATTTGCTTTTGCACTTAAATTTTTATATATAAAGTATTGAAAAAAGATTAGATATGATTTAAAATAAGTATGTAAGAGTTAATAAAAACTATGTAAACAGGAGAGTAAAAATATATGAAAACACTATACATACATACATACATACATACTACACATTAAAAAAAGAAGGTAGTGGCAAAATAAAAGAGGAAAAAATTGTAAAAAATGTAAAAAAATTAATAAAAAATATAATAAAACCAGTGTTAGGATATGGGTAAAATATTCTAGCACTGGTGTTTTGCGTTAAAAAAGAAAAAAGAGAGGTAAAAGTATGATAGGAAATAATAAAAGAAAAAGAGGAATAAGTCTAATAGTGTTAATAATAGTGATAGTAATAATAGTAATACTTACTACTACAGTAATGGTAACAGTAATAAATACAGGAATAATAGATAATGCAAAAGAGGCAGTAATATTAAATACAATAGGAAATATAAAAGAGGAAATAGCATTTGAAAATCAAAATATAATATTAAATGGAGGAAAAGTAGGAACATTAGAAGAAAAATATGTAGAAGGAAAAGTAACAAGAAGTGTACAAGAATTAGAAGAAGGATCAGGAGAGTATTATATATATTATGTATTATCACCAAATTCATATAGTGCAATGGGAGATTTAGGAAAGGGAACAGCAGCAAGTAGAAAAGATATATTTGTAATAGATGAATATGGAAATATAAAATACATAAATAATAAAGGTAAAGAATATGGAGATAAAGTAGATGAGAAGATATTAGAAGATGAGACACATATAAGATTTAAGAATAAGGCATTTGGAGCATATGTATCAAGTGTATCAGGAGCAACAGAGGAAGATATGATATTTCAGTGGATGAAGACGCAAACTTCTCTTACAATAGAAGATAAAACAGTAACAAGTTTAGAAGATTTGGTATTTTTTCCAAATTTAACTAATTTAAAATTAGGAAGGTTAACATTAGAAAATTTAGATGGAATAGAAAATTGTACTAAGTTAACATCTTTAAATTTTAGTGGAACTAAAATAAAAAATTATGATAAGGTAAAAAATATTTCAAATCTTAACTCTTTAGAATTATATTCAGCTGTTGACGATGAAAGCTTTGGAAAAGTGATAGAAAGTTTAAAGGATTTAACAAACTTTAAATATCTTAGGTTATGGCATAATGATGAATTAATAAATTTAAAGGAGATAGGAAAGTTAAAAAATTTAAATAGACTTGTAATTGAATATAGCAATATTAATATTATGAATATAGATGTAATAGGAGAATTAAAAAGTTTAAAAACTTTAACTATATCACAGAACAAAGGAATTAGTTCGATTGAATTTATTAAAAATTTAACAAATTTAGAAACTTTAGAACTTGTGGGAGATAATATAAGTGATATAACTCCTATAAGTTCATGTACGAACTTAAAAACTTTAACATTGCAGTATAATAGTATAACAGATATAACGCCACTAAGTAAATGTATAAATTTAACATTTTTAGATTTAAAGGGAAATGTAAGTATAGATGGAAATAGAGAAAATTATACACCAGAAAGATTAGAAGCATTAGATAAAATAGGAGAAATATTAGATAGAGATGGAACAATAAATATAGACATTGATAAAATAGGATTATTTACTAATTATAAAACTTTAGATTTAAGTGGTCAAAATATGACAAATTTATTACCTTTAAAAGGATTAACTGAGTTAACAGATCTAAATTTAACAAATAATCAGATAACACTAGAAGATGAAGAAAGTAAAAATATATTAAGTAGCATGACAAAGCTAAAAAAACTTGACTTATCAAAAAATAATGTAACAGATATAAGAGCTATAAATAGTTTAAATAATTTGGCATCTTTGAAATTATTTGGAGATTCGAACAAAGTAAATTTAGTAGAGATTGAAGATATAATATCAAATCTAATTTCTTTACAAGTAAATGAAGAAGATTTACCAACGATACTTGATTGTGATACAAAAAAAATAACTAAATTAATATTAGCGGGTGATGCATTTTCTTACATTTCAAAATTGCCTGATAATTTTTATAATCTTACGAGTTTAGTTTATTTAGGTTTAAGTGGAAATAAGATTAGTAATTTAAATATAATAGAAAATATGAGCCAATTATTAGAGTTAAATCTTAGTAATACAAATTTGCATGATAAAATGATAGATTTTTCAAGATTAACAAATTTAACATATTTAAATTTAAATAATAATACATTATGGAGTGACGATCTAGATAATTTGAAAGAATTAAGAAATAATACAAATTTAAAGTTATATTTACAAAATAATGCGATAATAGATGCAAGTGCACTACTAGAACTTGATTCACAAACCAAAATATTTCTATCTGGAAATGTAAATTTAAGTGAGAATTCAAAGGAAAAACTAAGAGAGAGATTTGGTGGAAATATAAGTTTTTAATAAATTTTAAATAAGAAAGTAAAAAAAGATTAAATAAAAATGTAAAATTCAATTTGAAAAGCAAAAATAAATATGGAATTTACTTTTGCAATTAAACAAAATTTTGTAATTAGGTGTTTTTTGGTTGTAAAAATGATATATATATAGTATAATACTACTATTGAAAAATTACTTAATAAAATAGTGAATAATAAAAGGAGAATGTTATGTTTAATAGTTTAGTATTTAAATATATTGCAACTATTGTTATTGGTATGACACCTATAATTGAATTAAGGGGGGCTATTCCTATTGCTGTTGCAGCTTTTCATTTATCATATTTTGAAGCCTTTATATTAAGCTTTATAGGAAATGTTATTCCAATATATTTTATAGTAAAATATATTAGACCATTATTTGATTTTTTTGGTAGATGGAAACCGTTTAAAATAGTTATTGACTGGGCAACTAACAAGGCTACAAAAAAGATTGAGGAAAGTGAGAAACTTCAAAACTTTACTGCTTTAGGCTTGTTTTTGTTTGTTGCTGTTCCACTTCCAGGAACAGGTGCTTGGGTTGGCTCTTTGATTGCAAATTTCCTTGATTTACCACCAAAAAAAGCAATACCACCTTTAGTACTTGGTGTTATTACTGCCGGCATTATTGTACTTGCAGTTACTGCTTCTGCAAATGGTGGGATACAATATCTATTACAAAGAATGTAATAAAGAAAAGTGCGGTTTAAAAATGTATCAATTAAAATAGAACTATTATGATTAATAAAAGACAATGTTTGAACTTTATTTAGTTAAAGCATTGTCTTTTAAAATTTATGTATTAATATCTTTTCTATAACTTCAATTTTATAATATTTATATTTAAATTCATTTTTTATTTGGAACATATTCGATAATATCTGTAATTTTGCAATTTAAGTAATCACATAATCTTGCAACTACAAATATATCAAATCTTACTAATTCTCCTGTCATCATTCTTTTTAAAACTTTAAAGTCTGTATTTGTGTCTCTCATTAATTTATTTATACTAATTTTTTCTTTTTTTAGAATATCTTCGAGTTTGAATAAATACTCACCCTTCTCTATTTTTAATTTAATCATATATGGAACCTCTTTCGATAATTTTTACAAAAATATTATATATTTTTTATTAGTTACTTGACTATTGGTTATATAACCAGTATAATATGTATAGATGAAATTATGAAACTTTTAACAATTTTCAAAAAATATTACAAGAAAAATAGTAAAATGCTATACTATAAAAAATTAAGAATAAATTAGTGATTTAAAATGAAGAGGGTCATTGTAAGCTTTGAAGTACTATATATTATGGAATTTAATTTTATAAATTGTTTATATAAACAAATGACTATTTTTCCATATATATTTTTGCGTATTTAAAAAATGTATGAGCAAAAATACTCTCTTTGTGGTTTAATTTTATTATTATATTAATATATGCCTTATACAAAAGACGGAGGAAGGAAGATTTTTCTTATGAAAGTTTTAAAAAGAGATAATAAAGGTATTACACTTATTGTGTTAGTAATAACCATAATTGTTCTATTAATTTTAACAACAGCAATTATTCAAGCAATGAACGGGAAAGGAATTATAGATAAAGCAAAAGAAGCAATTAATAAATGGAATATAGAAAATGAAAGAGAAGTATTACAATTAAATGTAGAAGCATATTTTATATCACGATATAATAATAATGATGAGAAGAAATTAGGAGAAGAACTATATGATAAAGGTTTATATAACGGAGAAAAATGGAATATGGTATTTGCAAAAAAAAAAAATTATGGAACAGGATGGAATTATGTAGGAAGTGGAACAAAAATAGGAGAATATGGAAAAACAAGATACAATTGGGTAGTAAATTATGAGACAGGTGAAATAGAATATTTAGAAAAAGGAACATATCATAAATTAGATTATACAGATAGTATGGCAGTAACAACAGATATAGCATTAAATATAGATGCTACGAATTTAAGTGACGAGAGTAGTTGGGAAAATGTAGAAAACTATGGAAAAGAAACAGATGGAACAGGAGGAGTTACTTATGATGAAGAAAACATGGCTTTAGTATTTGATGGAAAAGATGATTATTTAAAACTAACTAAACCAGGAGACTTTTCAGATGGATTTACATTTGAAATGTATATGAACTTGGATAGATTATGCTATAATAATGGTAGTAAATGGGATGCGGCGGGATTCTTTTGTAAAATGCCTACACTTTCCAGTAATCTGCTTCATTCAATGAGGTTTGGATTTGCTCCACCATCATCAGATAACCCTGATTATATGAATGCTGCTAAGTTTTATGAAAAGAGTGATTGGGTAGGAGATGGATTTAGATTGAGAACTGATTATCTTGGAACTGTGTTGGCACCTGCATCTTTAGAAGATAGTTATATTAATTGCGAAAAGTATATTACAATTGTGTATTATAGATATGAAAAAAGTAAACCACAAGACGAGTCAATAAGTTCTTTTATGGAAAATTGCAAATGTGATGTATTGGCATATTATTTTGATGGGAAATTATATGGATACACTGGCTATGGAAAAACTTCATATGATAAAGGATATGCAATATGGGGAGGAGATAATATTCCAATGTTTATTGGAGTATGCCCTTGGGGAGAAGACAGTAATTTATATTATCTTAAGGGTAAAGTATATACGGTAAGGCTTTATACAAGGCCGTTAAGTAGTGATGAGGTATGGAATAACTATGATACAACACTTTCATATAGAGATGCACTAAAAGAATTAATGGGATAATTTATTTATTAAAACTAATAAATTTGTATTGCTCGATTCTCTGGTAGTATATGGTACAATAAAAAAAAACTTGCTTTTCAAAACCACTTTTAGTTGAATAGTTAGTTTTACTCTTTTAAATAGATAAACTTGCAAAAATTAGCCTATTAATGTATAATAAAATCAAGGTGAGATAATATATGATATATTTCTATTTATTATTAGTTTTTATTGTTATAAATATCACTAATTTTGTGTTTTTACATAGTAAAGAAAAATTTAAAAAAGTATCTTTAATTTTAAGCGGAATTTCTTTGATATTTAGCACGTTAATGATAGTATTAATTAACACATCATATTTATCTTTAATAAGTAAAGAATATGCTCAAAATGTAGCACAAAGAGATATATATTTTAGCCTTATGAAAGAATTAAATTTAACTTTTCTTATTGTTGCTATAATTGCAATTATTGTATTTTTGTTACTTTCACGCAAGTTTAATTATAAATATTTTTATATAGATACAATTATAATTTTAGTTGGGCTAAATCTTGCATTATCTCTTTTTAGAGGAATTATAATTACAAAAGATATAATTGATTTTTCAACACTTTCATTTAGTCTTATATATTATTATTTAAACTTTGCAATAGTACCATTAGTATTAAAAAAGGTATCGAAAAAAGAGTAAAAGAAAATGTATTATGTTTACATGTTAAGATGTGATGATAATTCAATTTATACAGGAATTACAACAGATATAAATAGAAGAATAAGCGAACATTTAAAAAAAGATGAAAAGTGTGCAAAATATACAAAACATCATACAGTAAAAAAAGTAGAGTGCTATTGGGAAACAGAAAATAGAGTGCTTGCATCAAAATTAGAATTTCATATAAAAAGATTATCTAAGTTAAATAAAGAAAGTTTGATTATAAATAATAATTTAGAGGAATTACTTAATGGTAAGGTTGAAGCTTACAGATATAAAAGAATAATATAACCTATAATTTAAACTTAAAAAATATACAGTCTAAATTATAGGTTTTTATTATTTTTAATTTGGTTTTAATTGCTCATGAATTTTATCATTTAACTTACTTATTTTAGTAGGTTTGTTAAATTTTTTATATATTGAAATCATCTTATTACATACTTTAATATATAAATTAATATATACCTGCTTTTTTTCAATATATTTTTTATATTCAGTAGTATTATTTAGCTCATTATATATAAATGCAAATTTTTCACATATAGCAATATTTTTATACAAGTATTTTGCCAAATACTTATATTTTAACAAAAGACTAATTTTTTTGTTTTTAGTTTTTGTATTATTTATTGTAAGAATCTCATTATATATAATTGATATAATTTTATTAATTAGAGATAAACATATGTTAAATATATCTTGTGCTTTTTCATACATAAATGCCGTATAATATATATTTGCTAGTTTTTCATAAGATTTTAATGATAAAGCATAAGTTTTTAATATATATTTTTTTGCCTTAATTAAATCTTTCTTTTCAATATATGCTTTAGCAATATTAAGATAAAAGTTAGGTGTATAATCTAATATAAGACATTTTTTATAATATTTAATTGCATTATCATAATCTTTTTTATTTTTGTATATTTCAGCTAAAGTAGAATAATTAGATAGGAGTTCATTTGTAAAGTCAAAACTTTTAAGTTTATTATATTTTTCTTCATATTTAACCGCTTTTAAAATATAAAATTCTGCTTTATTATTATTTTTATTTTTTATATAAATATTAATAATATTTTGATAAGAATTAATAAATAGGTTAATATCACCTTTCTTTGCAGTTCCTAATAATTTGATTATTTCAAAGTTAAATTTTAATTCTTCATCATCATTTTGAAGTTTATTATATATACGAGCTAAACTTTTGTAAATATTACTCATATGATAGATACGAAGTGACTCAAATTCTTCATCTTCTATGTGTAAATCTTTAACTAGATTTAAGGCTTTATATAGATAACTTATTGCTTCATCAGTATTTTTAATATAATAATATATATCTGCAATAATGTTATATGTATATAGCAAAGATAAATAATCTGATGGAGAAGATAGGATATTTTCTTTAATAGTTGCAACTTTTTTATAGTATGTTAGAGCCTCAAGATAATTTTCATTAATATTATAGATATATGCAATATTATTGTATAACCTTATTGTAGTATGCAAATTAAATAAATTCTTTTCTTCTTTAGTTATAACGTCAAGAGCTTTATTATAATAACAAATAGCTTCATCATAATTTCCTATTCCTTTATAGCATTCAGCTATTAATTTATATATTGCTAAGTCAACTTTTATATCTTCAAGATTAAGGTAATTTAAATATTTAAATGCATATTCTAATGCTTTATCATAATTTTCACGATAGATTAGAAACTCTGCGTAGGTGACTAATGTCTTACGTTCTAGTCCACCTTCTTTTTCTATTCTAATTGCCTCTTTAAATATTTCTTCTATTTCATAAAATCTATTTTTATTATCTATATCAAGTCTTAACGTATCTATCCTTTGCATTAGTTCATTTATATTTATTTGTAAAGAAGAACGCCTTTTCTTGTTAATATTAATTATTTTATTTGCATCATCAAGAATTTCATTTAAGTCTAGTGCGTTTTTAGCTTCTTCTATATCTCCCTTTTCTAAACATTTCTTTGCATATATTTGTCGTTTAGATAAGCCATCTTTTAAATTTTTTTCTATAAAAGAACTTTCAATATCAATAATAGTTTTTTCTAAATTATATATTTCCTTTTTTATACTATTTCTTTTTTCTGTGATTTTCTCATATTCATCAAATAAATCATTATCATCAGGGTTTTCATGTACTTTCTCTTTTAATGAAATGTAAT
This sequence comes from uncultured Clostridia bacterium, assembly GCA_947632635.1. Classification (GTDB taxonomy): domain Bacteria; phylum Bacillota; class Clostridia; order TANB77; family CAG-465; genus CAG-465. The sequence goes on from CANRQA010000014.1 coordinate 34,518, forward strand.
CATCTTCTAGTTTTTCATATTCTTTTTTTAGAGAAGAAAGTTGTTTGTTGTTATATATACTAGGTATATTTTCTAGTGTAATAACTTCTTTATCATCAACAAAAAGTTTATTATCTTTTGCTTCAATATTAAGGCAGTCTAAATTTAATGCTCTTAAGCTAAACAGAATATTTAGCTTTACAGTATCAATATTTTCGTATGTACTGTAATAATGTCCTAAATCTTTATCTAAATGTTTCATAAAGTCTAATATTGAAGTATCTGGTTTATTATCTGTTAATTTTATATATGTTAATATTTTAGGAATGTCATGCTTTTTAAAATTGTCATATGCAAACTGGAATTTACTTATTGTTTTTTGAGATAAACTTTTACAAAATAATATAAAGAAAAGCTCACAATTTCCAATACCTTGTTCTTCTACACTTTTTTCATTGTCACCAGTTAATAGCCTAAAATAAATATCATATTTTTCATATTTATCATTTAAATCTCTAATAAAATTACTAAGTTCTATTTTTTCATTTTTAAGTATTTCTTCTTCTGCTGATAAGAATATGTTTATTTTTTTCATTAATATACCACCTTGATAAATGATAATTTATCAGTATAATTATATCAAAGATATATTAATTTGTAAATCAAAATATATAAGGTTACATT
>CANRQA010000015.1 GCA_947632635.1 uncultured Clostridia bacterium
ACATATAATTTTATTTACATAATTTGACAAGAAGTAATGAAAATGGTATAATTAATAGATGTAAAAGGATAGATAAATTATGGGAAATAAAGCATTAAAATTTGAAATAAAAAAAATAGATAAAAAAACAGGTGCAAGATATGGTATAATGCATTTACCACATGGTGACGTTGAAACACCAGTCTTTATGCCTGTTGGGACGCAAGGTACTGTTAAAGCTATGACACCTGATGAGATGAAAGATATGGTAGGCTCTCATATAATACTTGCCAATACATACCATTTATTTTTAAGGCCAGGACATGAACTTGTGCGTGAGGCTGGAGGACTTCATAAGTTCATGAATTGGGACAGAAATATTTTAACAGATAGTGGTGGCTTTCAAGTATTTAGTTTAGGAGATTTAAGGAAAATAACAGAAGAGGGCGTTGAATTTAGGTCACATATAGATGGAACAAAAAAATTTATATCCCCTGAAAAATCAATTGAAATTCAAAATGCATTAGGTTCAGATATTATGATGGCTTTTGATGAATGTGCGCCATATGGTTCAAGTTATGATTATGTAAAAAAATCAATGGAAAGAACAACAAGGTGGGCAATGCGTTGTAAAGAATATCATAAAAATACAGATACACAAAATTTATTTGGTATAGTTCAAGGTGGTTTTTTCAAATACTTAAGAAAAATAAGTGCAGAAGAATTAAAAAGTTTAGACTTTCCGGGTTATGCTATTGGTGGAATTAGTGTAGGAGAACCTAAAGAAGATTTTTTAGAAGTTTTAAATTATACAGCACCACTTCTTGATGAAAATAAACCTAGATATTTAATGGGGGTTGGTACTCCTGATTATTTAATCGAGGCTGCAATGGCTGGAATAGATATGTGCGATTGTGTTTTGCCAACAAGACTTGCCAGAAATTCAGCAGCAATTACACATTTTGGTAAGCTTAATATGCTAAATGCAAAATATGAGCATGATTTTTCGACTCTTGATGCGGAATGTGATTGTTATACATGTAAAAATTATACAAAAGCATATATTAGGCATTTATTTAAAGCAAAAGAAATATTAGGTGCAAGACTTTTATCAATTCATAATTTAAGATTTTTAGTTAGTCTTATGGAAAATGTAAGAGAAGCAATAAAAAATGATTATTTAACAGAATTTAAAGCTGAATTTTATAAAAAATATGGATATGAAAAATAAATTAGAACATACTAATAATGTAAAAAATTAGAAATTGAGGAGAAATCATGAGTAGTGATAAAAACTTAAATCCGTCAAAAGAAAAAGCAGGGAAAAAAGGAGAAAAAAATCCTTTACTTACCATTTTTAAAATAATTGCTGTAGTTGTTATATTTGTAATAGAAATATCTTTTATGGTATTAATGTACACTACAACTAGAGGAATATATAATTATGCAAGAATAATATTTGATATTTTAAAAATAGTAACAGTTATATATTTGTTATATAGACACGACAGTGCAGCATATAAAATTTCTTGGGTCCTTTTTATAATGTTTTTTCCAGTTGTAGGAATACTTGCATATTTTATGTGGGGTAATAGTAAACTTAGAAAAAAAGAGGAAAGAAAATTTAGAAAAATACGTGTTGACACTGAGGATTTCTTAAAAGACTCTCATTTAATTGCTGAAGAGATTAAGCAGATTGATAAGTATAAATATAATCAGGTAAGCTATATGACAAAAGTTGCAGGTTATCCTGTATATAGAAATGTAGGGCTTGAATATTTTGATATTGGTGAAAAATTCTTTAGAAGTTTTATAGTCGATATAAAAAATGCAAAAAAATATATATTAATAGAATTTTTCATTATATCAAAAGGAAAATTATGGGATGATACTCTTGAAATATTAAAACAAAAAGCAAGTGAAGGTGTAGAGGTTACAATTATAATTGATTCGCTTGGTAGTTTACTAAAAAAACCTAAACATTTTAAAGATGAAATGAAAAAATTTAATATTAATGTATATGAGTTTAATCCATTTACACCGGTTATTAATGCATATGTTAATTATAGGGATCATAGAAAGATTGTAATAGTTGATGGGGTTGTAGCTTATACAGGTGGTGTAAATCTTGCAGATGAATATGCAAATCTAATAGAAAGGTTTGGATATTGGAAAGATGTTGGAATAAAAGTAGAAGGTAAAGCTGTTACAAGTTTTATTATAATGTTTTTAAGAAATTTAGAAGAAATTACTTTAGAACAAGTAGATTATGATAAATATTTAAATATTGCTGAAGAAGAAAGAAAAAGTATAAAGAAAAAAGAACATAAGGGGTATGTTTTACCTTTTGCAGACGGACCTGATAATAGAAAAAATCCAGTTGAAAATATATATATTCAAACTATAAATTATGCTAAAAACTATGTATATATGACAACTCCATATTTTGTTATTAGTGAAACAGTACTTACTGCTATTTTAAATAGTGCAAGAAGTGGAGTAGATGTAAGAGTTATAGTTCCATATATTCCAGATAAAAAGCTAGTAAATATTGCAACTAAATCATATTATGAAGTTTTACTTGAAGCAGGTGTAAAAGTTTATGAGTATAAACCTGGTTTTATACATTCTAAAACTTTTGTTGCTGATGATAATACAGCAATTGTTGGAACAGCAAATCTTGATTATAGAAGTATGCATTTAAATTTTGAGTGTGCAGCTTGGACTTATGAAACTGGTGTAGAAAAAGATGTTAAAGCTGATTTTGAAAATATGCTAAAAGAATGTGTTGAAGTAAATTTAGAAGATTGGAAAAAAAGATCAATATTTACAAAGATGAAAGAGGCAATTATTTCTGCTTTTTCTCCAATGCTATAAAAAGGTCTAGGAAAATGCTCCTAGACCCTTTTGCAATCTTATTTTTTTATTTCTTTTATCTTTTTTCGTATTTCGTTATATTTTGTATTGTTATAAATATTATTAATTACTGTATTTGTTGAAGAACTATTATCAAGTAAAGCCTCTTGAGTTTGTAAATCTAAATCATTTCTTTTTGAGATTTCCTCAAGTATAGAGCTATTTGTATGAGAAAATAGAGCTATACGAGGATAAGTTGTGTCTATGATTACTGTTAGATACTTTTTAGAAACTTTACTTATATCGAAATATCTATTACCTACTAATATTCTTGCAGCTTTATCAAAGTAGTAGTAAGAAGTTTCATTTTCTATAGTATCACAAAGAATATAATTTACAAGTCTTGAAGATACTTTTGAATACCCTAAAATACTCATTAATAGCAAATTTGCTTTAAAATCATCATTTTTATCTACTAAATTAATTATAGACTTCATTTCTTCTAATCCTGCAAAGGGATATTTAATTAATGTTCCAATAAGATTTTCATTATGAATAGCTTTTCTTGCAAGTTCATTATAAATACTTAAAGGGATATATTTTGATAACTTTGCAAAAAATTCTTTAATTAAATAATCATTATCACAAATTTCATAATATAGACTTATAATGTCTCCCTTACTTAATCTATTTGCAATATGTGAATAATAAAAGATTTTATCATATAAATAACTAGGTGTAGTTTTCTCCTCATCACTAATAGGTAAGTTAAACATTAATTTTATAGCATAGTAATGACGGTATTCATAAGATGAATAAGCATTAACATCCTTTAAATATTTTTCAGTAATACATATTGTTTTAATTGCCTCTAATCTTCTAGATAGTTCAGCTTTATTTATTGATTTAAAAAATTGAGTATTAGTAAAAACTGCATTTACAAAAGTTTGGAAAATACCTCTTCTAAAAGGATAGATAGATAATTGTCTAAAAAATTTAGTTAAAGTACTAGCTTTTAATTTACAAAAAAGCGGATTTTTTATAATAGCTTCTTTTACAAATGGGTTATTATCATTTACAAGTAAAGATATATGTTTTTCTGTAAGATTTTTTAAATATGCAATATATATCCGCATAAAAAACCTATTATCTGGAACTGAAATATTAGTAATTGGCTCAGGTTCTTTATTAAGAATGTTAGTTATATAATTATAAGTATTATTATCTTTATATCTATATAATTCTTGTGTCATTTGTGCCCATGTTATAAGTTCTGTAATTTGACTTTCGTTTAAGTCATATAATGATAAGATACTTGTTGAATAAGTAGATATAGTATCAGGGTTATCACTTAGGCAAAAAGCTGGGTTAAAATTGTTATTAAAACGGTAAAAATTAATGATTTTCTCAACGGTTTTGTCTTTCATTTTAAATCATCTCCTAAATATAATTATATATTTTAATAATAAATATTATGTAACATATTATATCATGCTATATTATGTTTGTCAAGCGTATTATAACAAAATGTTAATTTCTGTGATTTGTTTCATTATTTCGTTGAAATACAAAAAAAAATAGTATATAATAATTTAAAAGGTGATATGAATGGAAGATTTAGAAAATATAGTAGAAGCAGTGTTGTTTGCTCTTGGAAGAGAAATATCAATTGAAGAAATTTCTAATACACTTATGGTTGATAAAGAAAAGATAGAAAATGCAATAAATAACTTAAGTAATAGATATAACAATAAAAATGGAGTAATGCTTGTTAGTGTGAAAGACAAATTTCAACTTGTTACAAATAACAAATATTATAGCGAAGTTTCAAAATTTGTTGAAAATACAAAAAAGCAAAATTTATCAACTGCAGCACTTGAAACACTTAGCATTATAGCATATAACCCTAAAATTACAAAATCAGAAATTGAAAAAATAAGAGGGGTAAATAGTGACTTTGCTGTAAATAGACTTCTTGAATGTGGGCTTGTTGAGGAGGTAGCAAGACTTAATTTTCCCGGTAGACCCGCAGCATATAGCGTAACAAGTGAATTCTTAAAATCTTGTGGAATAAAAAATTTAGAGGAACTACCAGATTTTGAAAATATAAAAATAAAAGATGAACAGATGTTAATATCAGATTTTGAAAAAGATGAAAAAATATAGGTGATATATGTGAGTGTTGAAATATTACTTGGAAAATCTAAAAGTGGAAAAAGTAAATATATATATGAGTGTATAAATAAAGATATAAAAGAGGGGAAAAGTGTTATACTTTTTGTACCCTCTCAAATTCGTTTATTAACAGAAGAAACCTATATGAAAGAATTAAACTTAAATGGAATAATAGGAGTTAATATAACGACAATAGGAGCATATATAGAAGAAAATTTAAAAGCCTTAAATTTACACTTTGATGAAAATAGATTAACTAAAACAGAAAAACGAATATTGTTATTTAAAACTCTAAGAGAAAATGAAGATGTATTAAATTTATTTAGTAAAGCAAAAAATAAACAAGGCTTTTTATCTATATTATATATGTATATGGATATATTAAGAAAAGAAAATGTAAATATTAAAGAACTAAGAAATGTAGAACTTACTGATAAAATTTTAAAAGAAAAATTAAATGAAATATTAAATATATATGAAAAATATATAGAAAATATATCAGGAAAATTTATAGATAACATTGATGAAATAGATATTTATATACAAAATATTGATAAAACTAAATTAGATGAAACTAAAATATATTTTGACGGATATAACAATTTTACAAATTCAGAATTAAAATTAATTGAGGCATTTATAAAACAAAAAATAGATATAAAATTTGCTTTAACAACAGACATTACAGGCTTAAATGATATAGAAAACTCTGCTGATATATTTGAGGTATCAAATAAAACATATAATAGGTTAATTTCAATATGCAAGAAAAATAATATTGATGTAGAAAATAATTTGTTCTTAGAAGATTTTTCTTCATCTACTAAAGAATTAATTTATTTAAAAGAGAATTTATTTAGTAAAGATATATGTGAAAAATTAGAACCTAAAAACTCAGTTATTGTTGAAGTTAAGAATAATATATATAAAGAAATAGAAGATATTGCTATAAGTATATCAAAAAAAATAAGAGAGGGATATAAATTTACTGATTTTGTAATATATACAACTAATGTAGAAAAATATAATAATATAATTAAAAGAACATTTAATAAATATAATATCCCATTTTTTATAGACGATAAAAAAGTTATAAAAGATTTTAAATTAACACTATATATATTAAAACTACTAAATTTATCAAGTAATGGACTAACCTATGAAAATATTATAGAAATATTAAAACTTAAATTAAATGATATAGATGAAAATAGATTATATGAATTAGAAAATTATGTTTATGAATTTGGTTTAAACAAATATTTAATAACAAAAGAGTTAAAGGAAAATAATGATAATTTAAAAAATACTATCTATGACTTAAAAGAATTAAATAATTTAAGAAATAAAATATTAGAAATATTTGCTCCTCTATTAGAATTAAAAACTGAAAAAAAAGATGTAAAAGAAATAATAAATTTTATATATTCGCATTTACTAGAAAATAATGTATTTTTAAATTATGAAAAAAATATATTAACAAATAAAGAAATTGATAAAGAATATATAAATTCTACCTCATTTTATGAAGAACAAGTATGGGGAAAAATAGCAGAAATTCTTAATAGTATATATAAAGTATATAATAATAAAAAACTAACTTTAAATGAATTTTATGAAATATTTAATGAAGAAACTAAAAATGTAAATATAAAATCGATACCACCTACAATTGATAAAGTACAAATAATTGATATTAATGTTCAAAAAGCGGGTGTAAGTAAAATTGGGTTTTTTATAGGAGTAAATGAAAATGAATTTCCAAAAAAAATAGATGAAGACCTATTATTTTCAGATTTTGATTTACAAAAGTTAGAAAATAAAAATATTGAATTTAAAGAAAGTAGTTTGTCAAAACTAAATATGCAGTTATACAATATATATGAGGCTATTTCAAATATAAAAGAAAAATTATATATATCAATACTTGCTGCAGATGTAAATGGCAAGGCTTTAAGAAAATCAAGTTTAGTAACTTCTATAAAGCAAGTTTTAGATATAAAAATATTAGGCAACTCTGTAAATGATGACTTAAAATTAGAAGATATTTATTCAAAAGAAGAGCTCTTTACTTATTTTGTAAATAATATAAAAGAAAATGATATAGATAAATTATCATTTGAAAAATTATTAGAACTTACTAATATATATAATTATTTATTAAAAGATGAAAAGTATGCCTCAGTACTTAAATATGTGAAAAATGATAATAATTTAAGTGAAAACTCTATAAATTTAATTTTTGGAAAAGACATAGTAACAAGTATTTCAAAATTAGAATTATTTAAAAAATGTCCGTTTTCATATTTATTAAAATATTCATTAAATATAGAAAAAAGAGAAGAATATGAAATAACTACTTTAGATACAGGAAGTTTTATGCATGAAGTATTAGATAAATTTTCAAAATATTTACTTGAAAAAAATATATATTGGCAAAGTATAATTGATGAAAATGAAATGTTAAAAAAAGAATATGAAGATATACTTGTTAAAATAATAAATGATATAATAAATAAAATTTTTAAAAAGCATAAAGAAAATATAAGATTTAATATGTTAAAAATACGTCTAATAAATACAATGAAAAATGTAATTATAGTAATAGCAAAAAGTTTTAATCAAAGTGAATTTGTACCTTATGGTTATGAAATAGAATTTAAGGATGGCTCTCTTTTTGCACCTATAACAGTTGATATTTCAGATGGTAGAAAATTAAAGCTAATAGGGAAAATTGATAGAGTGGATATACTAAAATTAGAAGATAAATCCTATGTTAGAGTTGTAGATTATAAATCATCAAGTAGGACTTTAGATATAGATAGTATAAAAGAGGGACTTTCACTTCAGCTAATTTCATATCTTAGAGCATTTATAAAAACACTTAATAATAAAGAAAATGTTACTGTACTTCCTGCTGCTTGTGTATATTTTAATTTATCAAATAATTTAATAAGTCTTTCTACATATAGTGATGATGAGGAAAAAGTAAAAGCAGAAATTATAAAAGCCTTAAGGATGAAAGGGTTATTTTTACAAGATGTAAATATAATAGAAAAAATGGATAAAAAATTAGATGATAAGTCAAATAGAATGTTAGATGTAGCAAAATCATCTTTAAATAAGGAAAGTAAAAAAGTTTTAAGCAAGGATAATTTTGTAAAACTTTGTGAGGATACAGATAAATTATTGCAAGATATTGGAAAAGAAGTTTTAAGTGGTGTTGTAAAAATTGCACCAAATAAAAAAGCTGACTTTTGTAAATATTGTTCTTATATGAATATTTGTAGAAAAAATAGTAGCTTATAAAAAAAGATAGAGGTTATTTTCTCTATCTTTTATGCTACAAATAATCTTGTTATATATACAAAAAATATTAAAAGAAGTACTGCACCTTCAAATCTTGAAAAATGGTCTTTTTCTTTACCAGCATAACTAAATAACCAAACAACAAGAGTTGCAAAGCTAAGTAAAACAAGATTAAAATTAAATTCTATAGAAAATACAAGTGGAGTAATAATTGAACCAATACCAAGTATTAGCCATAAGTTTAACATACATGAACCTATTAAATTCCCAAGAGCAAGTGGAGCGTCTTTTTCTATTGTTGCTATTATAGAAGTTATAAGTTCTGGAAGTGCAGTTCCAATAGCTACAATAGTAAGTCCAATAATTCTTTCACTTATATTAAATCTTAAAGCTATATTTGAAGCATAATCAACAACAAAATCTCCACCATATTTTAGTAACACTATACCTGATATAATACATATAAGTGCTTTAATAACGCTAATATCTTGTCTGTTTTTCTTTATAGTTTTTTCATTTGAACTTTTTAATATATCCTTTATTGCTATTATTATTGGATAAGAAAAATAAATAGCAAAAAGGACTAATAGAATAATTCCCTCATATGTACTAAGTACAAATTTGCCACTACCAATTGAAAGATTACCTAAAATTAAAACAAAAACAGTAGCAAATACAGCAATAGGTAAATGTATTCTTTTAATATCTTTTTCTATCTTTACAGGTTTTATAACTGAAATAAGTCCAAGTATTAATAATATGTTACACAAATTACTGCCTATTGCATTTCCAATTATTAAATCAGAATGACCTTTAATAGCAGACGTTAAAGTTATAAAAATCTCAGGCATTGATGTACCAACACAAACAATAGTAAGTCCGATAATTATTTCTGGAATATGAAACTTTTTAGCAATATTACTTGCTCCTTTTATAAGTATATCAGCACCAAATATAAGAAAGATAAAACCTACTATTGTCATAAGTATATCTATTATCATTAATTTCCTCCAATGTTTATTGTTATTTTTTCGTATGTAAAATGTATCTAAATATAGTATATATTAAATTTTAAAAAAAATAAAGAAAAAATTTAAAATCTTTTGTTATAAGTAACAAATTATCATTTCTACTAATATTAAAGATTATTAATTTATAATTTTATTTGTTATATTATTTTAAATATTTTTTTGTAACATTTTAGTAAAATTTATAAAAAAAACTTGCATTTAGAAAAAAACACGATATAATATAAGTGAGTAAATATGTAAAAAATTATTGCAAAATAAATGACATAGATTTTAAGGAGAGGGTTAGATAAAATGGCTGATATCGTAGTAAGTTCTAAGAAAAAAGTAAATCTTTTTGATAGAGTAATACAAAGCGTAGTAATAATGGTAAATATGAATAAAATGAATAGAGCAATAGATGAACATTTATCTGTCTTACATAAAACCGAAGGTGAAGAAAAGAAAGCTTATCAAGAAAATATATTAAGAGAAATAGTTTTTGTTAAATATCAATATGATATAATGCAAAGAGAAATGTATGAATTAAAACTTAGTAATTATCCACAAGAAGTAATTGATAAAATAAGCTCAACTGACAAAATTGAAAGATTAGAATTACAAAGAATTTTTTTGGAAATGGAATATGATAGAGTAACACGTTCAAAATTTAAATCAAGAGAAGAGGTAAAATTTAGTTTATTATCAATATCATCAGCAATTGATGCTGTAAAACAAAATATTAAAGATGAAGGTAAATCTTTAAGATATAATAATGTTATAAAACTAGCAGAAGATATTGACACTAAAATACAGACAGAAGAATATACAGATGATTTATATAAATCACTATTTGAATCTGTTGATGAATATGTAAGTTATATAAATGATAATTATGATATTTCAAAACTTCCAGCTGATGAAAGAGAATTAATAGAATTTGTTATAGAAACAATGATAAAAGGCGTAGAATCAGACATTGACAGGCATATGTATGAATATAACCTTGTAATCAATATATGTAAAAATTCATATAGATACTTTAAAATAATAGATAAAATATTTGAAAAGTTACAAGGTATATATGATGAAAGTTTAGAAAATGGAGTTATGAGTATAAAAGATTATATTCGTATGTATAAAGAAATTTATGACCTTAGAATTAAAACTATGGTAAATGATGTCCATAGAACAATAAGTACTGAAGACGAATATCTTGAATATTCAAAAATTGTTGCAGCTAATAAAGAGGATGAAGAATTAGAAGAATTTTTAAAACATAGAGCTATTGAGACAACTAAATCTGATAAAGTAAAAAAAATTATTGAAGAAGATTTAGGTTTAAATAAGGAAGAAGAAGAGCAAGAACAAAATAACAAGAATCTAGAAGAGTTAGTTTTAGAAAATATGGTTAAAATTGAAAAAGATGAAGAGCAAGAAGTAGAAGAAAATGTAAAAAAAGATGAAGAAAAAAATGAAAAGAAAAAAAGAAAAGATGAAGTTGAAAAAAAGAAAAAAGTAGGTAGACCTAAAAAAGCAAAAGTAAATAATTAATATGTAAAATAGCCTAAATAAAGCCCTTTTAGGCTATTTTTGCTAAAAATAAAAAAATATTAAATTTTAGGATAAATTACGACAAAAAAATAGTATTAGATGTTGTAAAATATATAGTAATAAAAGGAACAAATGAGGTGTATGATATATGGTTTATAATAAATATTTAGAAAATGATTTTACTGAAAAATTGCAGATTGTTTTTGATTTTATAAAAAAGGGCATTAACTTTAAAAATATACTTTTTATAATACTATCAATATTTGTATCATGTCAGTCGTATTTAGGCAGTTTTGAACCATTTAGTATGGTGATATTTGCAGTAGCAAGTGTTTTTAACGTACCACTAATACTAGTATTAATATCTTCATTAATTGGTTTTATTATAAATAGTGCTACAATTTTTTCAATAATTAAATTATTAGCATTTTTTATATTATTTACATTTATAACAGCAATTGTTAATATAGAGGGTGTTAGTAAAAAATATAGTGTATATATAAAATTAATGGTATCATTTTTTATTGTTGAGATTATTTCGTGTATTATTGGAGGTACATTTGTATCAAGTATTCTTAGTATAATAATAAATGCTTTAGTTTTATCAGTCCTTTATTTTGTATTTGTACCAGGTGTTTCTGTATTATTTAATATAAATAAACCATATGTATATTCAAAAGAAGAAAGTATAGCTATGGTGCTTGTTGTTGCAATTTCTATGTCAATATTTAAAGATGTAGCTGTAACAGGCTTTTCGATATATAACGTAATAATAGCTATAATTATCTTGATATATGGTTGGAAAAATGGAGCAGTACTTGGTGCAACAGCAGGTCTTGTTGTAGGATTATTTTTAAATGGAATAACTGATGTAAGTGTAAGTTACATAATCTCACTTGCAGTTAGTGGCTTAATTGCAGGTATATTTGGCAGATTTGGTAAACTACCCGTTGTTATAGCATTTATTTTAGGAAATATATATGTAGCATATTTAGCTGAATTTTCTGAACTCACATTACGACTTGGAGAAGTATTAATAGCTTCAATTAGTCTATTATTTGTACCAAAAGTTTTAGAGTTAAAATTAGAAAAGTTATTTAATAAAAATACTACTTTAGATACTCCATATCAAAATATGTTAGATAGCGCAAGTGTTACAAAGCAAAAAATTGGTGCTGTATCAGAGGTATTTGATAAATTATCAGATGTAGTAATAAAACCAACTAAGGAAGATTTAGTTGAAACAAGAGCAGTTATAAAAAAATATATTAAAGATTATATTGAAAATCAGTGCTTTGATTGTAAAGACAAAAGAAATTGTTTAGATGATGAAAAATTAGATGTTAAGGTAGATAATATTGCATTAAAATTAGAAAATAATGAAAAATTAGATGAGTCAATGTTAGATTTTAAATGTGATTTACCTGAAACTATGATAAATGATATAACTGAAATATATAATAGTATGAAATTAATGAGAATATTAAAGCAAAAAGAAATGGAAAATAGTCAAAAACTTTCTAATCAATATAAAGAGGTATCAAAAATATTATCAACAGTTGCAAAAAATATAAAAAATGATATAAAAGTATCTGATAGATCTTTAGAAAAACTAAGAAATGAATTAAAATTTTATGGGTATATAGTTTATGAAGAGGAATTTAAAAAAGATGGAGATAATATAGAATATACATTTGTAACAGATATTTTAACTAATATTGACTTGCAGAAAAAGCAAATAATAGATATTGCATCAAGTATTTTAGAACAGCCTGTTGCAATAAAGCTTATATTAAATAGTAGCAAAAAAGAAAAATCTAGAATTAAAATAGTATCAAAGCCAATGTATGAGGTACAAATTGGTATTTCTTCTGGTATAAAGGATAAAGAAGAAGTATCTGGGGACTCTTATATATCAATGGAATTAGAAGACTTAAAACATATCTCTGTTATAAGCGATGGTGCAGGTTATGGAAAAGAGGCAAAACGAGCTTCTAATATGGTAATTAATATGCTAGAAAAATTATTAGCAAGTGGTTTTGACAAAGAAAAGGCAATTGAGATTATAAATAGTGTAGTAAAGATAAATTCTGATGATACAACGTTTTCAACAATAGATACTTCAATTGTAAATTTAAAAACAGGTGAAACTGAGTTTATAAAACTAGGTGCTGCACCTACTTATGTTTTAGATAATAATAGTATAGCAGTTATAAGTACACAAAATTTACCTGTTGGAATTATAAAAGATAGTGATTATATTCCAATTTGTAAAACTTTAACAGAAAATTCATTAATAATTCAAATATCAGATGGTGTTATAAATGATAAAATGAATATAAATGATAATTATTTTAAAAATTATTTGCAAAGTATGGATAATAAAAAAAGCAGTAAAATAATTGCTGAAGAATTAAAAAAATTAGTCTTAAAAGAAAATAAGAATATGCTAAGTGATGATTTTACAATAATTGTTACAAAATTAATAAAAGCATAATCTGAAAAAGTAGCATGGTTAAATTTGTAATCATGTTATTTTTTGTACAATAGGAAAGTTATACAGCCAAATATAATTTATAAAACTAAATAAATCTATAAAACTTAAATAAAATATTTACTTGCAAACAAAACTTACCGTAAAGTAAAATTAATAGGCCCAAAAAGAATAACTTCTTTATAAATATTATTGTAATTAGTTATTTTGTATGATAAAATGTATAAAAAGTGAGGGATATGAATATGGAAGAAATGGAATCTTTAAAAGATATTATAAATATAAAATGCGATATGTATAAAGATAGAGTTGCATTTTTAGAGAAAAATGGAAAGAGCCCTGAATATCAAGAAATAAAATATTCACAAATAAAAGAAGATGTTAATGCTCTTGGAACAATTATGTTAAAAAAATTAGGCCTAAAAGATGAAAAAATAGCAGTAATAGGCGAGAATAGTTATAAATGGTATATGACATATATGGCTGTAGTTTGCGGTGTAGGTATAATTGTTCCACTTGATAAAGAATTACCAGCAAATGAAATAAAAAATCTACTTGATAGGTCAAAAGCAAAATGTATTGTATATTCTAGTAGAAAAAAAGATTTAATAGATGAAATAAGAAAAGACTTACCAAAAGATATGGTATATATTGATATGGGAAAAGAAAAAACAGACTTTGACAGCTATTCTTTAGATGAATTAATTAAAGATGGAAAAAATTTAGTTGATACAGGAGATACAGATTATATTGATATAAAAATTGATAGAGAGGCATTTAAAATTTTGTTATTTACATCTGGAACAACTGCAACAGCTAAAGGAGTAATGTTAAGTCATAAAAATATATGCGCAAATACTGTTGCATGTTATGTTTTAGTTCCAAAAATGCATGATTATACATATTTATCTGTACTTCCTATGCACCATACTTATGAGTTTTCACTTGTATATATATATGGAACAAGTTGTGGAGCAAAAATAGCAATTTGTGAGGGCTTAAAATATGTAGCCAAAAATATGAAAGAAGCAAAACCAGACTGTTTGTTTGCTGTTCCAGCTTTAATAGAAAATATGAATAAAAAAATTGAAAAAGCAATAAAAGAAACAGGAAAAGAGGGACTAATTAAAACTTTAGGAAAAGTAACAACTGGTCTTAGCAAAGTTGGAATAGATTTAAGAAGAAAAGTATTTAAAAAAATACAAGATAATTTTGGTGGTAATTTAAAATTTATATTTTGTGGCGCAGCTCCTGTTGATAAATCTTTAATTAGAAAAATGGAGTCTTATGGCTTTATATTCTATCAAGGTTATGGAGTTACCGAAGCCTCACCTTTAATTGCTGGAACTGCTTATGATAATAGAATAGCAGGAACTGTTGGTAAAGCAGTACATGGTGTTGAAATTAGAATAGATTTAAGCGAAAATACTGATGAAAATAGCAATGTTGGTGAAATAATTGCAAAAGGCGATAACATAATGCTGGGATATTATGAAAATGAAGAAGAAACTAAAAAGGCTTTAAGAAATGGTTGGTTTTATACAGGAGATTTAGGATATTTTGATTTGCAAGGAAATCTTGTTATTTCAGGAAGAAGTAAAAATGTAATAGTAACATCAAATGGAAAAAATATTTTCCCAGAAGAAATAGAATTTGAAATAAATAAAATACCTCTTGTCGAAGAATCAATGGTATATGGAAAAAAAGATCCTAAAGATAAAAATGAATTGTTAGTATGTGCAAAAGTTACTTTAGATGAGCAATATATTGAAGATACTTATGCATCTGCAAGACCTAGTGATGAAGAAATATATAATATGATATGGGAAGATATAAAGAAAATAAATAAAACAATGGTACCATATAAAGCTGTAAAAGCGTTAGAAATTAAAAAAGATGCGTTTATAAAAACTACTACAATGAAAATTAAAAGATTTGAAGAATTAAAGAAAAAGTAAAAAAAAAAAATAATATCTCATTTTGTCTATTTTTGTCGAAAAACTATTTTATTGATTTTTTTAGTGTATAATATAGTTAAGGTGATCTTATGCTAAAAAATAATAAAATAAAAAAATTGCCAAAGGCATATGACTATTATAAGGAAGTAAAAGAAAAAACTGATAAATTGTCGACAAAAATATTTGGTAGTGACAATAATGAATTCTTAAAACAGCGTTTGTATAATTTGGTAATTAACCTATGTAATCAGGTTATATATGATTACAATTATAAAATTACTAAAGATGAACTCTATTTAATAGCAGACTATAATATAAATATAGACAGCTTACTTAATAATTTCAAGGAAGACATTATAATAATGAAATATAGATAATATATATTTAGAGGAGTAAAAAAATTACTTCTCTTTTTAACTTTTATAGGTTTTACTAAATATACTTGAATATAAAATAGTTATATAGTAAAATATAAGTATATTGGGGGGATTTTTATGAGAAAAAAAATAATTGCAGGAAACTGGAAGATGAATTATACAATAAATGAGGCATATGATTTTGTATCAAGTATTAAGGATTTAATTAATACAAATGAGGTAGATGTTGTAATATGTCCAAATCATGTAGCTTTAGAAAGAGTATATGACTTAATCGAGGGAACTAATATAAAACTTGGGGCACAAAATGTGTATTTTGAAGATAAAGGAGCATATACAGGTGAAACAAGTGTTAATATGCTTGTATCTGCTGGTGTTAAATATTGTATAATAGGACATAGCGAAAGAAGAAAATATTTTAATGAAACAGATGAAATGGTAAATAAAAAAGCAAAAAAACTATTAGAAAAATCTATTATTCCTATTATATGTGTTGGTGAAACTTTAGAGCAAAGAGAAAAAAATGAACATTTTGACTTTGTTTCAACTCAAGTAAAAGGTGCTTTAAAAGAAATTAGTGAAAATGATGTTTCAAATAATATAGTAATTGCATATGAGCCAATTTGGGCTATTGGTACAGGTGTTAGTGCAACAGCAAGTCAAGCAGAAGAAATGTGCAAATTTATACGTGATGAAGTAGCAAAATTATATTCTCAAGAAATAGCACAAAATATAAGGATACAATATGGTGGAAGTGTAAAGCCAAGTACAGCAAGTGAGATATTAAATAAAGAGGATATAGATGGTGCATTAGTTGGAGGCGCATCTCTTACAAATGATTTTGTTGCCATTGTTCATTATGAATAAAAAATATTACAAAAATATTTCTAAGTAATAATAAAGATTGATATATTAGTATTTGTTTAACTATTGCATAATTTATTTAAAAGTGATATAATGTAAAAACTGTTGTACAGTAGAAAGAAAGGTAAATAGAATGAAAGGAAAACAATATTTATTAATGATATTAGACGGAGTAGGACTAAATGATGAAGAAAGAGGAAATGCTTTTAAACTTGCAAATACACCTAATATAGATAGATATATAGAAAAATATCCTAATTCACATATAGAAACAAGTGGACTTGCAGTTGGACTTCCAGAAGGACAAATGGGAAATTCAGAAGTAGGACATACAAATATTGGAGCAGGACGTGTAGTTTATCAAGAATTAACTAGAATTACAAAAGATATAAAAGAAGGAAGTTTCTTTAAAAATGAGGTGCTATGTGAAGCATTAGAGCATGTTAAGAAAAATAATAGTTCACTTCATATATTAGGGCTTGTTTCTAATGGCGGAGTACATAGTCATATTGATCATTTATACGCATTGTTACAAATGGCAAAGGAAAATAATATAGAAAAAGTATATATTCACGCAATTCTTGACGGAAGAGATACTCCACCAACTTCAGCAGTTGAATATTTAAAAGCACTAGAAAATAAAATAAAGGAAATAGGAATTGGAAAGATTGCAACAGTAGCAGGAAGATATTATACAATGGATAGGGATAACAGGTGGGAAAGAATAAAACTTTCATATGATGCTATGGTAAATGGTAAAGGAAATAACTTTAAAACTGTTCAAAAAGCGGTAGAAACATCTTATGAAGCACAAGAATTTGATGAATTTGTTAAACCAATTGTAATAGTTGATGATGAGGGAAATGCTACATCTACAATTAATTCAAATGATGCAGTAATATTTTTTAATTTTAGACCTGATAGAGCAAGACAAATTACTAAAGCAATTACAAATACTGATTTTAACGAATTTGAAACAAAAAAACTTGAAAATCTATATTTTGTAACTATGACACAATATGATGAAAATTTAAAAAATGTAAAAGTTGCATATAAACCACAAGTGCTTAACAATACATTTGGTGAATATATATCAAAACTTGGATATACACAATTAAGAACAGCTGAAACAGAAAAATACGCTCATGTCACATTTTTCTTTAATGGTGGAAGAGAAGAACCATATAAAGGAGAAGATAGGATACTTGTACCATCTCCAAAAGTTGCAACTTATGACTTAAAACCTGAAATGTCAGCATATGAAGTTACTGAAAATGTTGTAAAAGCAATTGATGATAAAAAATATGATGTAATTGTGATGAACTTTGCAAATGGTGATATGGTAGGTCATACTGGTAATTTAGAAAAAGCTATTGAAGCAGTTGAAGCGTTAGATATCTGTGTTGGTAAGATTATATCTAAAATTGAAGAAGTTAAAGGTGAAGCTATTATAACAGCAGACCATGGAAATTGTGAATATATGTTAGATTTAAAAACAGGTGAGCCTATAACATCTCATTCAACATTTGATGTGCCAATTATAGTTATATCAAATAGAGTAAAAAATATAGAGCATGGAAGACTTTGTGACCTTACACCAACACTTTTAGCTCTTATGGGACTACAAAAACCAGAAGAAATGGATGGGCATTCTTTAGTAGAGCTTAATTAGTATTTTAGTTTAAGGTCGTGATATTGTGGAAGAAAATGAAAAAGTAAATACATATTCTAGTAATTCTTCTGAAAATATATATGATAGTACATATTGGACAAGAAAAGTAATAGAAAAAGCATTAGAAGAACATAATGAAAAAGAAAAAGAAGAATTACCAAAGGAAGAACACGAAAAAGGTATATTTTTGTGTGAAAAATGTGGACTAGTTATTGACGAAACTGCTAAAGGCTTTGAAAAGGCTTTTAAAGGCAAGATAAAAAGAGATGAATTAGGTAATATAACTAACTGCCCTAATTGTGGTGCGTCTAAAAAGTTCTTAAAAAAAATTACTAAAGAAAAAATGGAAGAAATAAAAATTAGACAAAAAAGAAAAAAAGAAAAAGCACAAAATAGAGAAAGAAATATTGCAATTGAAAATATCAAAGATGACTTAATTGATTTACTTGACGATTTATCTAAAAGAGTGCTTAATGATGAAATATCTGTTAAAAGATTTGTAGTTATATTTATGAATTTGTCAAAAAAAATTGTTGATAGGTATTCTAAAAACGTTGATCTTGATATTGATTGGTTAGATTATAGGAAAAACATGCTTGAGGCATGTCAAATTGTTATAGATTCTTATTCCTTTAAAGAGGAAGCAACAAAACTTATGGAGTCATATAATGATGATATAGAGCAAGATAAACTTTATTTAGCAGAACTAGAATATTATATTAATGATGATAAATATTCAGTTGCTGCTTATGAATATGAAGAAAGAATAAAAGAATATGACAATAAATCTCAAAGTTTATTTGACAAAGAAAGAAAAATGCAACTAGAAAAAGAATATCAAAAAAGAAAAGAAGAATTACAAAATAAAGCAGAAGCACGCGAAAAGCGTAGGCTTGAAAGAAATATTAGTTAAGTAAGAGGTAAAATATGAATGAGGATGAAAAATTAAAAATAGGTCAGGCTCTAGTAGATGAATTTCCACAAAAATTAAGATATGCAGTGCAAAATAGCTATTTTAAAAATATGAGCGATGAAGAAATGCAAGAATTAAGAAGAATTTTTAGAGTATATGGTGATAAAATAGCAGAAGCAATAGCAAGTGGTATGAAGTGTAGTGAAAATAAAGCATATTCATTAGTTGAAGGTGTTTTTGACATGCACAGTAAAAAAATAAGCGAGGCTCTTGAAACCTCAAGAAAAAACTCTTTAGATAACTCAGCCGATGAGGTCTTTAGTGAAACTAAAAAAAGAATGTCTATGGTAGAACAAATACCTGATTTACAAGCTCAAGAAGTAGAATTAAAAAATAATTGTGGAAATATAGTTCTTTATACAGAACGTAGCTTTGGGGATAATAGTAGAAAAGAACGTTTGGCATATTTTAGTAAGTTAGAAGATATTGTTATGACAGAAATGAAAGCAGAGTTTAAAAGAAATCTTATGAATATTGATGAAAGAAGAGGAGAAGATACAATTTACGATGTTTCACGTGTGTTATATCATGGGGTAGTTCAAGAACTTGAAAACTCTTATGAGAAAAATACAAGAGATTTAAGTAAAGCTATAACTTATGAAGTAGAAAAAGAAGCGGCAGATGTTACAAATTATTATTCCAGAATAGCAGGACCTGCATATGACAGACAAAAAGAAGAAAGCACAAAAAAAGACGGGTCAAAAAAGACTTTAGATTTATCTGAATTTGTTGAAAGTAGTGAAGAAGTTGCAAAAAGGGATATAGATCATATAATAGATCCAGACGAGGCTTTAAGAGAAAAAATTAGAAGAGTAAATGAAGAGTACCCTTTAAAAGATAATTTTTATTAAAATAACAGCGATATTATCTACAAGTTTTTAAATTTATAACTATGTAGTTAATATATAAATAATATAATGAGGAGGAATTTTTTATGAAACAATATTTAGAAATTGAATCAGTATATGCAAGAGAAATACTAGATTCAAGAGGAAATCCAACTGTTGAAGTTGAAGTTATAGTAGAGGGAGGTTATGTTGGACGTGCTGCTGTTCCGTCTGGTGCTTCAACAGGAGCTTTTGAGGCTGTTGAATTAAGAGATGGCGATAAATCAAGATACCTTGGAAAAGGTACTTTAAATGCAGTTGATAATGTTAATGATATAATAGCTCCTGAAATAGAGGGAATGAATGCATTAGACCAAGTTGAAATAGATAGAACTATGATAGAACTTGATGGAACACCAAACAAAGGAAAACTTGGCGCAAATGCTATACTTGGTGTTTCTTTAGCTGTTGCAAGAGCTGCTGCTGAAAGTTTAGGAGTAAGTTTATATAACTATTTTGGCGGAGTTAATGCTAAAAAATTACCAGTTCCAATGATGAATATATTAAATGGTGGAAAACATGCTGATAATAGTGTTAATATACAAGAGTTTATGATAATGCCTGTTGGTGCTGAAAGTTTTAGAGAATGCTTAAGAATGTGTGCTGAGGTATTCCATAATCTAAAATCTGTTCTAAAAGCTAAAGGACTTGCTACATCTGTTGGTGATGAGGGTGGTTTTGCACCAAATTTATCTAAAGATGAGGAGGCCTTGCAAGTTATAGTTGAAGCAATTGAAAAAGCAGGTTACAAACCAGGAGAAGATTTTAAAATTGCTATTGACGCTGCTGCTACTGAAATGTATGATGAAGCTAAGAAAAAAGGTGAAGAAGGAAAATATTATTTCTGGAAATCAGATAAGATGTACACATGTGATGAAATGATAGATTTCTGGGCAGATTTAGTAGAAAAATATCCAATTATTTCACTTGAAGATGGTCTTGCAGAAGAAGACTGGGACGGTTGGAAAAAACTTACTGAAAGACTTGGAAACAAAATCCAACTTGTTGGTGATGATTTATTTGTTACAAATACAGAAAGACTTTCAAAAGGAATTGAACTTGGAGTATCAAATTCTATCCTTATTAAACTTAACCAAATTGGTACTGTTACAGAAACTTTAGATGCAATTGAAATGGCTTCTCGTGCTGGTATGACTGCTGTTGTTTCTCATAGATCAGGTGAAACAGAAGATACTACAATAGCAGACCTTGTTGTTGCAACAAATGCTGGTCAAATTAAAACTGGGGCACCATCAAGAACTGATAGAGTATGTAAATATAACCAATTACTAAGAATTGAAGAAGAATTAGGCTCATCTGCTATATTTGCTGGAAAGAATGCTTTCTTTAATTTAAAGTAATTTAATAGATATAATATAAAAGTATAAAAAATTAGAGCAAAATTAATTAATAATTTGCTCTAATTTTTCTTAATAAATTTTAAATTTGCCAGTACATTTCTTCAATTGAATCTTCTTTTATAAACTTTATTTTAATTATACGATTATTGTTATCTTCGTTATAATATGATAAAAATCTATTTAAAAAATCATCAATACAAGGATAATTTTCAATAAATTTTACATGGTATGAATGTATTTTGTAAGGCTGTTTAAATTCAAGCACAATTTCTGGTTTTCCTTTTAATATATATTGTGTGGATAAAAAATGGCTTAAATCAAATAAAACTTCTTCAGATATAATGTTTTTTACTCTTTTTTCTTTATTAATTTTATGGTAAGTAATGGTTGGCATAATCAGCTCTCCCTTCATATTTTAATATATATATTATACATTAAAACATATCTATTTGTCAAGTATTGAAATTTATTTATATAAATTGTATAATTATTATAAGTAAAAAATAAGGAGGAATATATGGCTAAATTATATTTTAGATATGGTGCTATGGGCTCAGGTAAAACAATAGATTTAATTAAGGTTGCATATAATTATGAAGAAAGGGGACAAAATGTTCTATTAATTGCACCAAGCACTGATAATAGATATGGTGTTGGTAAGATTACAACAAGGATAGGTCTTCAAAGGGATGCTATTTGCGTAGCAAGGGATACAAATATTTTTGAAATTATAAAAAAAGAAAATAATGAGAAAAAAATTGATTGTGTGTTAGTTGATGAAAGTAATTTCCTTACAGAAAAACAAGTAAATGAATTAAGTGATGTTGTAGACTTTATGGATATACCTGTTATTTGTTATGGCTTAAGAAGTGATTTTAGGCAAAAATTTTTTGAGGGCTCAGGGCCTCTTATGGAAATAGCTGATAAAATAGAAGAAATAAAAACAATTTGTGAGTGTGGTGCAAAAGCAACTGTTAATATGCGCTTTATAAATGGTAAGGCTATTACAGAAGGTGAGCAAGTTTTTATAGGGGGAAATGAGTCGTATAAATCAGTTTGTAGGAAGTGTTACAAAAAATATATTTCTGAGGTATAAATTTTTAACTACTTAATATATATTTAAGTAGTTATATTTTTAACTAAATTTATAATTAAATTTACATAAAAACACTTTAAAAGTATTGACACTTTATGTAAAATATGCTATAATATGATTAGATGTATAAAATATATCATCTTTTAATATAGATGGTTCCTGACTCACAATGGTGGTGTGAGATTAATAATTAATTATTTGTAGTATAATTTTTTATATTACAGTTTATATAGATGTTCCTAATAGGCTTAAAATTTAATTTATATGTGAAAGGACGAAATAATATGAAAAAAATACTTGCAGTTGTAGTGGCACTGGTAATGTGCTTTAGTTCTGTTGCGGCACTCGCTAATTACAGTGAGTTTGAAAACAATGGTTATGGTAATAATTATGGTTATAATGGTCGGTATACCGAGGTTTCCTACTATGTAGAAGAACAGTTCGGGTATGGTGACCATTATATCGTGGGTCTTGATCCTACGGGTTATACTACCCGTGATCAAGCAATAGCTATGCTTTATAGCTGCTTGTATAACAGTGATATCGATTATTATAGCTGGTATCGTGGAAACCTTAACCAGTTTTCTGACTATTATACGGCGAGAAATTACCTTTATGATGAGTCTATGTGGCAACTTTCTGTTGCACAGGGAGTTATTAATGGAATTCCCGAGGGGTATGTTGTAAACCTTAAGCCCACGGCTAGCCTTACGCGTGCCATGGCGGCAAAAATATTTGTAGAGTTTATTGATGCAAATAATATTTATGTCGACTTGACACGAGGTAGTCGCAACTTTAATGACGTATATTACAATGATTGGTTCTACAATTACGTGTATCAATGTGCACGTACCGGGCTGGTGCAAGGCGATGGGTATAATTTTTATCCCCAGGACCTTATAAAGAGAGAGGATTTTCTCCTTATGGTTTATCGACTTTTTGTCGAAAATTACGGCATGGATGAGGAGGACTTTATCAGTGCAATTAAAGAAACAGGTCTATTCGTATTCGATGATGAGTATGGTAATAGTAACAATGGTTATTATATAGACATCGAGAATGGGGATATGACCCTGTATCTTGAAGTCGGAGATTATTATACTCTTGACTTTGATACAAATATCTCCGGATTGCGCCGTAATGATCAAATATCGTGGACCTCATCGAATAAGAGAATCGTTGAGGTGGATGAAGACGGTAACCTTTATGCTAATCAGGAGGGCACAGTGACGATCACCGGCTCTTATAAAAGCTATAAGGGTACAATAAAAGTTGTGGCGGAGGCAGGTAGCAGTAATGGTAGTGTCGACAAAAACGACGAGTACGTTGCCGATCCTGACAACTACGACAAGGCAGATCGTAATCTAGTGCAGAGACTCCAGAAAACGACCGTAATCAATTTTGCTGAAAACAATCTTGGTGAGAAACAGTATGTGACTGTTTCTGGTATTAATAAGGATTGTTGGGTTGATGTACAGTCTGCCAGTGGTCTTTATAAGCTGGAAGGTGAGTATAATGATGATCACACAGTTTTTTATGGTTACGTTACAGGTATACGCGATGGAGCCTACGAGGTTATAATCGTTTCGGTTTACCTAAACGGTTATGACGAACCGATAAAAGAAGCCAGTTTCACATTCGATGAAACTAACTATAATACAGCTAACTAACATCTATAGCACCCAGGGATTAATTTCTCTGGGTGTCTTTTTTTTTTATTTAATTGACATAAAGCAAAAAATAATGTATAATATATAGTGTAAGAGTATATAAATTATAAAGATTAATTATTTCTTTTGTTTATGACATTTTATAATGTCTTTATATATAAATAATCAGTTAACATTAAAACAAAAATCTAAAAAGGAGTGACTATTGTGAAAAAGACATTGATATTTTTCTTTACTGTACTTTTTGTAATTTCTAATTTTAGTTTTGGTATTGTTGTAAATGCACAAACAGGGGAGTGGAATAATGGAGTACCACGGAATTTTGTTCCCTCATTTGAAGCTCCTTATCAGATGAGCAGTTGGCTTAGAAGTAGTACGTATGATATAGATATGGAAGCATATGAAGATTTGCGTGAGAATGCATATAAAGGAGAAATGATGCTTTCTATCGTACGTATGTATCAGGCAGCAATGGAAAACAGAATTATTCCAAGTGGGTATGAGCTTGATAAGTATAGTGATAACTATACTATTGAGCCTAATTCTTCTCAAGAAACGCAACTTGGGATTGCAGTGCGCTTGGGTATGCTTACAGGCGAAGAATATAACGGTATATGGTATATGAACCTTGGAGACTACTTAACACGCGGGCAAGCAGCAAAAATACTTGCAACTTTTACAAAAAATACTAGTGACCCATCTGCATATACTAGATATAGAAATGAATTTAGTGATATCGATGGACATTGGGCTGAAGAGTATATTAAGTATTGTTATGAGCATGATTTGCTTTCAGGAAAAGGTAATGGAATATTTGACCCTGATGGTTGTGTTAAGAAGGAGGAACTTATTCAGATCCTTGTAAATATCCAAGAAAGCAATTCTATGTATTCATTGCAAAATTTGGCTCTTGCTTTAAATCAAACGTTTTGCGTAACTACATTGTTTGACAGAATAAATAGTACTAGTACGCCAAGACCTGCAACAAATAAGCTTATAACATCTTCTAAAGGCACTTACTCTGTTGAAAAAGGAAGAAGTATAACTGTTACTTTAAATCATGAAAAAAATAGATATGTAACAGTTGAACTTTTAAATACAAATTATGGAACAAATACATGTTGTAGCATTACTAATAATTACACAAATCAAAATACTGGAACGACAACAGTAAATATTGATACAGATAGAGAAGGAGTTGCACTTCTTAGGTGTAATTATACTTATGGAACTAATAGTAATGTATATTTGTATGTTCCAATATTTGTTATAAGCACATCTTCCTATTATGTTCCTGTTGACGATGTACGAATAAGTACTTCTAATATTGAACTTGAGGTTGGAAGGTCATTTGAGCTTTCTTCATATGTAAGGGTTATGCCCACAAATGCAAGCAATAAATATGTTTTCTATAATTCTTCTAATCCAACAGTTGCAACAGTTGATTATTCTACTGGAAGAATATATGCAAAAGAAAGTGGAACCGCATATATATATGTGCTTGCCGAAAATTATGCTATAAGCATTAAAGTTACTGTAACAGATGATTATTATTCAAATTCAAATAGTTATGATAGAATAACTAGCATAACACTAGATGAAACCTCTGGTTATTTTATTGTTGGTGATAAGTTTGATTTAAAAGATATTATTAATGTTCGTCCATCTTCATATGATACTTCAACACTTACATATATTATAGACAAAACATCAGTTGCAACAGTGAGTAAGTCTGGTATAGTCACAATGAAAAAAGAGGGAAATGCTACTATAACAATACGTTCGTATAGTGGAGAAAGTGCAAGATATCGTCTTTATGTAAGTGATGATGGCTATAGTTCTAATTCTAGATATGATAATATAAAGAGTATAGAATTAGATTATGAGGGTGATACGTTTTATATAGGTGACAAATTCGATTTAAAAGATATTATTAATGTCAGTCCTACTTCATATGATACCTCAACACTTACGTATGTTATAGATAATTCCTCTATTGCAACAGTAAGTAAGTCTGGTATAGTTACAATGAAAAGAGAGGGCGACGCAACTATAACTATACGTTCGTATAGTGGCGTGAAAGCTACTTTTGACATTTATGTTATGGATAACAGTATTGTTTTTGAGCCGGATGAAGATGGAGGTGGAGATGTTATAATTCCATTGGAACCTGACGATGATATTAATTTTGAATATAATTATGAAGGAAAAATGGAATTTGGTTTGGATAGTATTTCAATAAATGTTGGGGATACATATAATCTTCTATCTATATTTTTAGGAAATATAGATGATGTTATTTTTACCTCCTCTGATCAAAGCTTAGCAAAAATAAAAAATAACATTATTACTGCTATTTCTGCTGGTACAGTAATTATAACTGCGGAGAATAGTTTTGGATATATAGTAAAACTTAGTGTAAACATTAATAACTGATTATTTATAAGTGGCTATCATTAATTTGATAGCCACTTATTTACGTAGTGCGACGGGCACATGTTGTTTAGTTAATCAGTAAAAGTATATAGTGGAGGTATGTATCGCAAACCACATGGTAAAGTACAAGTGCTCTATTGTGAGGTGCAACATGGAGAAAGTGTGTAGCTAAATTTTACTAAAAGAAAAAGAACTTGATACCAAAGTTTGATAAGTGAATGAGATTATTGTTGAAATTAAAGTATAAAACATGTACGTAAGCTTGTTAGGTAAATCATATGAGTAAAAGATGGAAATTAAACGACTTATCCCGTTAGATCTTGCAAACATTAGAAATAATGGTTGGTTACTACTATGAAAAAAAATAGATATTATCTAAAAATAAGCATATTCCCCCTTTCCCCCAAAAAAAGAATATTGAC
>CANRQA010000016.1 GCA_947632635.1 uncultured Clostridia bacterium
ATATTTTACTGTCCTTTCTATTATATTATTCTCATTATCTATTTGCATTTCTATATCTACTATCGTATTATCATTTAGTACTGCTTTTATATCTATTGCTCCCGTTTTATCTAGTACATTTTGAATACTTAATTCTGCTTCTTTTTGTATTTCTATTTTTTTATTTCTATATTTAGTAATGATGATAAAAATTCTATTAAAAAATCTTCATTACCTTGTGCCGAAAATAACTCTTTAAATACTATGTCATCTTTTACTTTAAAAACTTTTTTATTATTAGATTTACTCAATTATTGCTCCTTTCTAATTATATCTAAGTTTTGTATAAAATGCAATAATTTTTATCGAAAAATATATATTATTATGATATGTTGACATTTAAAACAAACTTATTAGGTAGTTATATGATTTAAAAAAATATGATAAAAATTTATGAAATATATAAATTACATGAAAAAAATATATTAATATATACTAACTAAGATATAACATTTCTATGATTACTTTATTATATAAAGTTTATAACTTATACTTAAAAATATATTTGAAATTATAGATATAAAAGCTAGCTTAAATTATTTGAAAAAATAACGAAACAAAATTAAAATATATAAAATATATAAAATATAACAAAAATTATTTACTTTAATTACTTTTATATAACAAAGTAGATTCATTATACTACTATATCTTTGATTTGTAAATATTTTATTAACAGAAATTTGCTATTCGACAAAACTAGTGCCGTTTTGCTAAAAACTGTGAGATAATACAAATTGTACTAACTCATTTAAAAATTATTCTTTTATATGTGTCATAAAATAGTATTGAAAATGTTTAGTTTATATAATTTTTATACAAAAATTTAATAAAATTAACAAAATAAAAAAGAGAAAGTACATAACACACAAAAAAACAACCTCATAATTAATAGGTTGTTCTTTGTATTATACCTTCAATAACTTAATCTTTATATTACTCCGCAATCCATAAACAATATAATGTTTCTGATAACTCTATATCTTCTGGTGTAAATGTATTAATTATTGTCTTGGCTGCCCCAAAACCAACCTCTTTAGCATACATTAAATCAGAGTCAAAAGTTGTTTTAGAAATATATTCGGTAGAAAAAGGTTTAAAATCAACTTTCATACATTGTTTTAATGTCTTCCCAGAAGCTAACGCAATAGCTTGAGCTTGTTCTTCTGCATCCTTATAAGCTTTTGCTAAAATATTTCTTTTACATTCTTGCTCATTTTTAACACCAAAATTAATTCGACAAGTTGGTGCATTATTTAATTTTGATAAAGCTTCCATAATACTTGCAATCTTTTCCTTATCATAATCAAATTTAAGTATTGCACCCTGATTAAATGAATAACCATTAAATTCATAAATTTTAGTTATTTCATTATATTTTTGATCTTCTTTTACTACAAAACTTCTTGTTTTCATTTCATCTTTATTAAATCCATTATTTAATAAAATTTCATTTATAAAATTTTCTACATTTTTAACTCCCTCTTTAAGAGCCTCTTCATAGCTTTGTCCTTTTGTGTAAAAATTAATATTTAATATTGTTTCATCAGGTGTAAAATATTCTGTTCCCTTTCCTTGTACAATAATTTCCATAATTTAACCAATCCTTTCTTTAATTACTTCTATCATTTCCATTATACAATTTTTTTCTTCTAGACAAATATAACCATTCATTAAATAATTATCATTTTTAGTTCTGCAATTTATTAATTCTTCCCCACTCATACGGGGATATATAACATTTTGACACATAAATTCTTCAAGTGAACCTAAAATAAAATATATAGGGTCTTCAACTTTCTTATTTCCATGTAGAATATCAATAACGTCATCATATAAAAATTTTTCCCTTGAACCAATATCAAAATCTTTATTATTGCATAGCCCCTTCTTTTGTACTAATTTTTTTATTAATATGATAACAATAAAACTTTTTTTCAAGTTCTTTTCGTTTTAATTGTTTTTTTAATATACTCATTTTCTTTTTTTTATATAAATCTCCTTTTTTAATCTTTTTTCCTATTTCAAATTTCTATTTTTTCTTTTTACGTTTTTATTCTACTATATTTTAAAATTTTTTACAATACTTTTTTCCGTATTTTCTTTATTCTTTAATTAACATACAATCTCCAAAACTAAAAAATCTATATTTTTCTTCTACTGCTTCATTATATGCGTTTAAAACATTTTCTCTTCCTGCAAGTGCTGAAACAAGCATAATCAAAGTGGACTCTGGCAAATGGAAATTTGTTATAAGATTATCTACCATTTTAAATTTATATCCTGGATAAATAAATATATCCGTTTCTTTTGCCATATCATGTATAATACCATTTTCATCTGTTGCACTTTCAAGCACTCTACAAGATGTTGTACCAACAGCATATACTTTTTTACCATTTTTCTTAGTATTGTTTATAACATCACAAGCCTCTTTAGAAATAACAAAATATTCACTATGCATTTTATGTTCTTCTAATTTATGTACTTTAACAGGTCTAAATGTACCAAGTCCAACATGTAGAGTTACATATACAACATTTACACCTTTTTCATTAAGTTTTTGTATAATCTCATTAGTAAAATGAAGACCAGCCGTAGGTGCTGCAGCAGAGCCTAAATTTTTTGAATAAACTGTTTGGTATCTATCTTTATCTTCTAATTTTTCAGTAATATATGGTGGAAGTGGCATAGTTCCAAGTTTATCAAGAATTTCATTAAATATTCCATTATATTTAAACTCTAATATACGTTCTCCCTCTTCTAAAATATCTACAACTTTTGCAGATAATTCATCTGAAAATATAATTTCAGTATCAAGTTTCATTTTCTTGCCTGGTTTTACTAAAGTTTGCCATTTATCCCCGTTTTCTTGCTTTAGAAGTAATACTTCTATAGCCTCCTCTTTATCCTTTCTATGTCCAAAAAGTCTTGCAGGTAATACTTTAGTATCATTAAATACAAAAGTATCACCTTTATTTACATAGTTTAATATATTTTCAAATTTATCGTGTATTATTTTACCACTATTTTTATCTAAAACAAGCATTCTAGATTTTTCTCTTTGTTTAAGTGGTGTTTGAGCAATTAATTCATGTGGTAAATAATAATTAAAATCACTAGTATTCATTATTTTCTCCTTCTATCAACTAATATAATTATATCATATAAAAATGAAAATTTATATGTTTTATGCAAAATTTCTGTTACAAATACAAAAAATCATTTTATAACATTCATAAAATTATTTATAATATTATTGAAAATTTAAAATTGTTATTATATAATAATATTGTATTTTAAGGAGATATATATGGAAACTAATGAAAATGAAAATGAAAATGAAAATGAATATGAAAATCAAAAAGTTGATAATATAATAGATACAGATGAGAATTTAAAAGAAACTAATCAAGTTGAAAAAGAAACATTTATAATGCCAACAAATTCTATTGTAAAAGATACAATAATAATGTTAATAATATACTCTGTAGCATTTGCTTTAATATTTATACTTTTCTATACAGGTTTATTTTTAGCAAGTATAGTTCTTTTAGGTCTTGTTATATTTATATCTTTTGCTCTAATTGGTGACATATTTGGAAAACTAAAAGCAAAACACATAGTAAAAAGAGAAATAAAAAAAGCTGTATTACCAAATCCATATATTTACTTTAGAGAACTTCCTGTTACTTATGGAATTGGAATAAGTTCTATTTTACTAGATTTTAATATTGAAGAAAATAAAGATGTAATTGCAACAATACTTGATTTATGTTCAAGAAATTATCTAAATCTTGTTCAAACAAATAAAGGAATAAAATTTACTAAAAAAAATTCTGACACATCTAATTTATTAGAAAATGAACTATATATATACAATATTTTAACCAAAAAAGTTAAAGATAAATTTGATGTACAAAAATGGAAATCACTCTGCTATGAAGATGCTTTAAAATTAGGTCTTGTTGAAAAGCGAAATAACATAGAAACTACTGAAGAAATTTCAGAAAAATATAGTAATAAAAAACATATATTAACCAAGATATTAGCACTTTTACCACCCATTTTATTATTTATTAACTTTTTAAAATCTGATGAAGTAAATATATTTACTGGAGTAATGTTTTTTGCACTATGTATTACAGCATATTTTATATGTTATGGTATATTACGTTTTTTTGGTTCAATAATAGAAGCATTTAATATGAGTAAAAAAATCTCACATAATAATTACTTATTATCTCATCCTATTAGAACTCACAAAGCAAAAGAGGACCTAAACAAACTATATGCTTTTGCAAAATTTTTAAATGATTTTGGGCTTTTTGCAGAAAAAAATATAGCTGAAATAAAATTATGGAATTTTTATTTGTCTTACGCTGTTCTATTTGGACTTACAAAAAATATCATGAAAACTAATTACAAAAAGTTATTGTATAACGATAGTTTTGAAATTAATAATATAAATATGTTAAATTATAATAATATATTTAAAGGATAGTACGAGGTTTTGTACTATCCTTTAATTTATATATCCTCAATTTGCCAATCAATTTCAGCCATATTATTCTTTTTTAAAAAAGCATTTGTTTTTGAAAAATGTGAACATCCGTCAAAACCATATTTTACTGAAAATGGACTTGGATGTGAACTTGTAAGTATCAAGTGTATAGGGTTTGTAATTAATGCTTGCTTTTTTTTAGCAAAACTTCCCCATAACAAAAATACAACAGGCGTATCTTTTTTATTTATTTCTTCAATAATTCTATCTGTAAAGATTTCCCAACCTTTTCCTTGATGTGATGCAGGTTTGTCCTTTTCAACAGTAAGTACACTGTTTAACATAAGTACACCTTGCCTTGCCCATTTTAAGAGATACCCATTATTTGGAATTTTTAGCCCTAAATCTCTATGTAGCTCTTTATATATATTTTGAAGTGATGGTGGAACACTAATTCCAGGATTAACCGAAAAGCACATACCATGTGCCTCTCCCTCTCTATGATAAGGGTCTTGTCCAATAATTACTACTTTAACGTACTCATAAGGAGTATTTTTCAATGCAAAAAATATGTTTTCCCTTGGTGGAAATATAGTCTTAGTTTTGTATTCATTATCTATAAATTCATGTAATTTTATATAATAGTCTTTCTTACTTTCTTCTTCTATTATTTCTTTAAATCTACTCATTTTACCTCTCCTAATTTTTGGTTATATATGTATATCTTTTATTGCAAGTAAAAGACGTATCTTTTTTTTAGCACTATCAATATTTACTTTTCTATCATGTCCCGGATATATCATAATATTTGAAAATCTATTAAATAATTTTCTAATCGAATTTAACATATCTGCAAAATTACCAGAATACAAGTCACATCTTCCATGACAGTCACAAAATATAGTATCTCCAGTAAATAGATTATTTGAATTTTTCTCAAATAAACAAATAGAGCCTTTTGTATGTCCTGGTGTGTGAATTACTTCAAATTCTAAATTACCTACTTTAAATTCATAACCGTCTTTAACTTTTATTACATCTTCCTCTTTTATATTCTGTAATTTAACATTTAAAAGCTCATGATAATTAGGTGCTTTATTTAATAATGCTAAAAAATCTTCCTCATGTACGATAACTTTTGCATGAGTATAATTTACTAAATCTTCTAATGCTCCCATATGGTCAGCATGGGCATGAGTTATAACTATATAACTTATAGTTAAGTTTAATTTATTTATCTTATTAATTATTTTTTCACTTTCAAAACCTGGATCTATAACTATTCCAAAATTATCATTTCCATATACTATATATGAATTAGTTATATGATTTGCATATGCTACATCGACAGGAATAATTTCTATATTCATTATTTAATATTCTCCTTATTTGTATTTTCTTTACTTATACTATATGTTATCTCTTCATCAATAAAAGCATATTTATCACTTTTTTTTAAGAGCACTTCTTTTACACGAGATATAATACTTTCATCTTCAATTTTATAATACTCTCCAACAATTCTTTCAAATACATCTTTATTTTCATCAACATAATATATAGCATCATTTTCAAGAGTCACTCTTGCTACTACTCTTGTTTTTTCTCTAGTTATACCTGTATCATACTTATTTTCAATTTCATCGAATTTTGTTTCTGTTATATTCATATTCCACCTCTATATTAATCGTTTTACATCATATACACTTTCTATTTTTTTAATATCCTTAATTACATTTTTTAAATTAATTAAATCTGTAATATACAAACTGATGTCTATAACAATTTCATTATCTTGTGTAGTTTTTGTATTTATTTCATTAAATGTAATTTTTAATTTATTAATTACTGAAAGCACATCATTTAATACTTTAGAAGTATTTGTAGCCTTAACTCTTATTTTAGTTGTAGTTACCATGTTTAATTTTTTCTTCCAATAGACATTAATTGTTCTATTTTTTAAATTAAGTGCTTTTAAATTTTTACAATCTTTCCTATGAACTGATACACCATTTGCATTAGTAATATATCCTATAATATCATCACCTGGCACTGGCATACAGCATTTTGCAAGTTGAACTTTACAATTTTTAATATTTTCAACAATTATTGCATCTGAAATATCAGTATCCTTTTTTTCAATACTACGCTTTTTTATATTTACATTATTTGCAACATTTGCCTCTTTATATACCTCAACAAATTTATTTACAACTTTTATCTCTGATATACTTCCAAAGCCAATATTTTCATAACAATCTTCTAACGTTTTAAACCCAAGTTTTTTTAATGCAATATCTATATATTTATCTTTAAAAAATTCTTTTGAATCTTTATATTTTCTTAATACTTTTTCAAATTGTTCTTTTCCTTTTGCAATATTTTCTTCTCTTCCTTGTTGTTTTAAAAAACTTATTATTTTATTCTTTGCAGTTGTAGTTTTTACATATTTTAACCAATCTCTACTTGGCCCTTTTGAATTTTTAGATGTTATAATCTCTATAACATCAGTATTTTCAAGTTTTGTGTTAAGTGGCACCATTTTAGAATTAATCTTTGCACCTATCATTTTTTCTGCAATTTTTTGATGTATAAGATAAGCAAAATCTATTGGTGTCGAACCTTTTGGTAGAGCTTTTATATCACCTTTTGGAGTAAATACAAAAACTTCTTCACCAAATATTTCACCCTTTAAATTTTTTATATTTTCTCCAGTTTCTTGTAATTCTTTTTGTATTTCTAATGTTTGTCTTAACCATACAAGTTTTTTATCTGCTTCTGTTTGTTTTTCTCTTTTTTCTTTATATGCAAAATGAGCAGCTATACCATAATCTGCCACTTTATGCATTTGCCAAGTTCTAATTTGGATTTCAAATGGTCTGCCACCCTCACCAAATACTGTAGTATGAAGTGATTGATACATATTTGTTTTAGGTACAGCAATATAATCTTTAAATCGACCCGGCATAGGTTTATACATATCATGTACTATTCCAAGTACAGCATAACAATCTTTTATTGTATCAACTATTATTCTAATAGCAAGTAAGTCAAACAAGTCATCTGCTCTGCAATTTTTTTCAGTCATTTTTCTGTAAATGCTATAAAAATGTTTAGACCTGCCATATACAGTAGCTTTAATATTTTGCTCTTTTAATTTAGTTTCTATTTCTTTTATTCTTTCATCTATATATTTATTTCTTTCTTCTTTTTTTTCATCAATTTGAGATTTGACTATATGATATTCTTTATCCATTAAAATTCTAAATGAAATATCTTCCAGTTCTGATTTTACATTTGACATACCAAGTCTATGTGCAATAGGTGCATATATACTTAAACATTCTTTTGCCATATTATTTTTTACTTCTTCGTTATCTACATTGTTTATATTTTGCATGTTATATAGCCTATCTGCAAGTTTTATAATTAAAGTACGAATATCTTTTGCAATAGCCATAAACATATTTCTTAAATTTTCACTATCAAGTTTTTCTTTTGTCTTTAAATTTAGACATGATAATTTATCTACTGTAAGCACAATATCAAGTATCTCTTTTCCAAATTTCTTTTCAAACTCCTCTTTATTAAATTCGTCACATTTTACTACACCATGTAAAAGTGAAGCATATATTGAAACATCATCAAGTCTTAATTTTGCAACAAGTGTAGCAACACCTGTTACATGTTCCATCATTGGTATATTAGCTTTAACTTTATTTTTATACATTAGTTTTGCATATTCTAATACATCATCTAACATTTTTTCATCATACTTAATATTTTCTTCTTTTAATACTTCTTTTATATCTATATTTTGAGCATTATATACCAAATTTTTCTCCACCTTTCTTTAACCTTATTTTGTTATAATCTACCTTGTATATTTTTATCTAGCAATTTCAAAAAATCTTTTCCGTCTTCTTTTTTGCCAGCAACTATTCCATAATGAGTAGGTATTGCAACTTTTGGCATAATAGTATTTACTAAATTTGCTGCTTCTTCTTTTCCCATTGTAAAATGTCCACCAACTGGTACAAGTGCAATATCACATTTTACGTCCTTTAACTCATCAACAAAATCTGTATCTCCTGCTATATAATAACGAAGTGAATTTGTTTCTATTATATAGCCTACCCAGTTATTTTCTTTTTTATGGAATTCTTTTTCCTTGTTATATGCTACTACAGTTTCAAAATGCAAATTATTAACATTATATTCATTATTTGACTCAACTATTGTTATTTTTTCTTTATCTATGTTTAAGTTTAATAATTTTTTATATAAATCTTTTGTAGCTATACATTTTGTATTTTTATTAATTACTTTTTTTATATCATCAACTGAAAAGTGGTCATAATGCGAATGCGTAAAAAATATATAATCAGCATCAAAATAATTTTTATCTATCATATACGGGTCAATATATATTAAATATTTACCTGTAATTTTTATACTACTATGACATAAAACAGAAACATTATTCATACTATCACCTTTTACTTAAATTTAATAATTTTTCATAACTTTGCTTTAATATTTTTTCATACCTAAGTTTTATGATTTTTTTATAAAAAGTTTTTCTCTTAATAGATATATAAGAGGTATTATCTATAATATAATTTATCTTTTTTAAATTTATTTTAGGAAAAATATTTAAAAGTGCTTTATTTAAGTCTTCATTTTCTAAACTATTTATATAATCAAAATAATTTATTTTCTTATTATTTATTTTTAAAGCAGATGTTGGAAAAACAAATACCCTATCTTCCATTTCTTTTTTATTATTCATAATATCCTCTAAAATTTTTTCTGTTATTTGAGGATATAATGAGGATGCACAATCATATATAGGTGCAATTTCTATTTTTTTTAATTTTTCATTAATTAAAAATCCCCAATTTCCATTATGTCTATCAAAATTTCCAACTAACGCATCTGCAATAAACATATTATAGAAGAATTCTTTTAATTTATTTACATCATAAATTGATTGGTTTTCAATAGTTTCTATTACCTCACTTAATTCAGTTCCATATCCGTTTTTTGATGTTTCAACTTGGCTATTCTTAAGTTCTGCAAATTGTTTTAATACTACATTTTCTGTTGTAAAATCTTTACAAGCTACAACAATTTTAGTATTTCCATTTAAACAATATGTACCTAAAATTACATCTTGGACATTTAGTCCTAGTGTTTTAAATATTTTGCAAGTAATATATTCAGATATACAACTATTTGAATATTCATGTTCCTTTACTCCATTATTAATAGCAGGAAATTTTAACATATAATCTTCATTGTTATAATTAATACAAATTTTTCCACCATTTTTCCCACCATAATATTTGTAATTATTTATTTTGGCGTTAGAAAAATCAATCATATATTTCCCTCCTTTACTTTTATGGTAATGGTATTCTTATGTATTTATCATACAAATAGTCACATTGTTCTTCTGTAATATCTCCATCAACAAAAGCACTATTTACAGACCCTTGTAATTCATTTACAAGGCAGTCTAAAATACTACATTTATCTTTTTTTAATGCCTCTTTTAACTTTATTAAATCATTTTCTAAATACTCAGGCAAATCTTTTTCTAACATTACACTAGTTTTTATATTTTTTTTTAACTTCTTCTTATCATTTAGTATCTTTTTCATAACATATCACCTATTTTAAATAGTTTTTTTGAAATCTTCTAATACTAATTGTATTGTTTTAGGAGTATTAAAAGTATTCAATTCTACATTACAAATAACATCTAATTTATCAGAAAGCCTAAATTCATCTCTCCTATGACCTTTAGAAAATCCAAGAGCTTCTATTAAATATTTATCATCTTTTAATACAAATTTTATATGTTTTTCTTCTTTTAGCGTTCTAATTGCCTGTATCTTTAAATTCCTATATAGAAAAAGTGGCTCAGGATTTGACTGTCCAAATGGCCTTATACTATATATATCTTTTAATAAACTTACATTTAAATCTTCTTTTGTAATTTCAAAATCAACATCTATTTCTTGTCTATCAACAATATTAGAAGACTTTACATATTCTTCAAAAGCATCATAAAAATCAGGTATTTTTTCTTCTTCTATACTCATACCCGCTGCAAGTTCATGACCGCCAAATTGAATTAAATAATCTTTGCATACTGTTAAAGCATCATATAACGAAAAACCTTTTTGACATCTTCCAGAGCCTCTTATTACACCATTTTCCTTAGTAAATAATATCACAGGTTTGTTATATATGCTTACAAGTCTTGAAGAAACTATTCCAATTACACCATTATGCCAATTTTCATTATATAGTATAATACTATTTTTCTCTTTATTTTCTTTTACATTTTCTATCATATTTATTGCACTATCAAATATTTCTTTTTCTATATTCTGTCTTTTTGTATTTAACTCGTTTAATTTTATTGCAAATTCCATAGCTTTATTTTCATCAGTTTCAAGGAATAATTTAGCTGCAACTGAAGCTTTTCCAAGTCTTCCGACAAGCATTAATTCTAGGTGCAATTAAAAATGATACCATTGTACTATCAATTTCTTTGTAGTTTATAACTTTTAAAAGTGCTTTTAAGCCAACATTTTTTGTATTTTTTATCATTTCAAGTCCAAACTTAGATATTATCCTATTTTCATCTACAAGAGGAACTATATCAGATATTGTTCCAATAGCAACTATATCTAAATATTTTAAATATTCCTCTTTATCTAAATTAAATTCTTTGCTTAGTGCTGTTATAACTTTAAAAGCCACCCCTACACCAGCATACATTTTAAATGGAAAAGTATCATCTTTTCTTTTTGGATTTATTACTCCAATACAATCTGGAATTTCTTCACCACATTCATGATGATCTGTAATGCAAATATCAAGCCCTATTGATTTTGCATATTCTACTTCTTCTATTGCTGTTATTCCACAGTCTACTGTTATAACAAAAGTTGCACCCTCTTCTTTAATTTTATAAAGTGCCTCTTTATTTACACCATATCCCTCTACAAGCCTATCCGGTAAATAATATGAAACATCAGCACCAAGTTTTTCTAAGAATTTATACATAATTGTAATACTTGTAATACCATCCACATCATAGTCGCCATATATACATATTTTTTCTTTTTTATCAAGTGCTTTTTTTACTCTTTTTACAAGTTTTTCCATATCCTTTATTAAAAAAGGATCTCTTAAACTATCAATATTACCGTTTAAATACATATCTATATCTTCTATTTCTCTTGAAATTAATAGCTTTGCAAGTATTTTTGATACGTTATATTTATTCATTATTTCTTCTACTTTTTTTTCATCATATTTTTTTATATTCCAAACTTTAGACATTTTTTCTCCTCTTTAGATTAAATTTAACTTACAAATATTTTACTACAAAATTCGTCAAAAATAAAGGGGAAATATTAATTTTTATTACTTAAGTTTTGTATGCACATAATATTTAAAATATAAATAAAATATACAAGGGAGGTAATTTTTTATGTGTGGATTTTGTGGTTATGTAAAAAAAGATGAAAAAATCTTAAATGATAAATGTATAACTGATATGACAAATGTACTTAAAAAACGTGGTCCAAACGCTCAAAATACATATATATATGAAAATGTTGCATTAGGTCATACAAGACTTAGTATAATAGATGTTACTTATGGCACACAACCTATGAGTAAACTACATAATGGAAATGAATATATTATTGTATATAACGGAGAGTTATATAACACAGATGAAATTCGTAATGAACTAAAAAACAAAGGATATAAATTTACAACTAAATGTGATACAGAAGTTGTACTTGTATCTTTCATTGAATATGGTAAGAAATGTGTTAATTACTTAAATGGAATTTTTGCATTTGCAATTTTTGATAAAACAAATAATTTAGTTTTCCTAGCTCGTGATAGGCTTGGAATTAAACCTCTTTTTTATAGTTACAGTATAGATAGTGCGTCTACTCCATATTTTGTATTTGCATCAGAAATAAAAAGTATATTAAAGTATCCAGATGTAACACCTATTCTTGATAAAACAGGACTTATGGAACTTATTTGGCTAGGTCCTGCACACTCACCAGGAAACACTTACTTTAAAAATATACATGAATTAAAAGCAGGTTATACCGCAGTATTTTCTAATTTTAAATTGACAGAAGAAAAATACTGGGATCTTGAAACAAAACCCTCATTTGATGATGAGGAAGCTGCCATTAATAATATACATGATTTAGTAGTAGATGCAACAAATAGACAGCTTGTATCTGATGTAGGCCTTTGCTCAATGCTTTCACGGTGGTTTAGACTCTAGTGTCCTTACAAAAATAGCAAAAGAAAGTATAGATAACCTTGCTACTTTTTCTATAGATTTTATAGGAAATGACAAAGATTTTGTATCTAACCCTTATCAACTTACAAAAGATAGTGATTATGTTAAAATTATGAAAGACTATTTGCATACAAATCATAAGACAATTAAAGTAGAAAATACAAGATTATTTGCACTTTTAAATGATGCTTTAATAGCACGTGATATGCCTGGTATGGCAGATATTGATAGTTCTATGTTTGCTTTTTGCGAAAAAATAAGTGAAAATGGATTTAAAGTATGCTTATCTGGTGAATGTTCAGACGAAATTTTTGGAGGCTATCCTTGGTTTTATAAAGAACACTTAGCAAATCATGACGGATTTCCATGGGCTCTTTCTGAAAATTTGCGTGCAAATTTATTAAAAAAAGGCATATTAAAAGAGGGTACACTTGCTGAATATGTTGAATCAAAAAGACAAGAATCACTAAAAAATGTAAAATTTCTTGATGATAACGATAAATTTGAAAATAGATTTAGAAGCATAAACTATTTAACTATTAAATGGTTTATGAATACTCTTGTAGAACGTACTGATAGAATGTCAATGGCAAATTCTTTAGAGGTAAGAGTTCCTTTTGCAGATCATAGAATTTTTGAATATGTATATAACCTACCTGCAAAGATGAAACTTGGAATGTCAAAAACTAGTCTGCCAACTGAAAAATATTTACTTAGAAAAGCCTTTGAAAATGAATTACCAAAAGATATAGTTTACAGGAAAAAATCTCCTTTTCCCAAAACATACGACCCAAATTATTTAAGTCTAGTTGAAGAAAAAATGTTAAATATTATATCAAATAAAAATTCTAAAATAACAAAAATAATAGATTTAGATTTTGTGTATGACATGATAAAAATACATGGTGAAAATTTAACTGAAAATTTATTTGGACAGCTTATGACTTATCCTCAAACACTTGCATATCTGATTCAAATTGAAACATGGCTTGAAATGTATAACATTGAATTTGATTTTTAAAATTATTTTTATAAAATATATTTTTTTACACAAACTAATATTAAATAATTAATTTAATGTTATATTGTAAGGAGATATATATGAAAAATGAGTCAAATGGTGAAAAATTACTTATTATAGCTGCTATTATAGTTATATTATTTGTTATAGGATATATAATATATACCGTATTTATATCTAATAATAACTTTTATAGCAATGAAATAAAAAGTGAACTAGATTCTAAAAATCAAGAAAATTCTAATATGAACTCAAATAACAATTTAGACACTAACAATGAAAACTCATCAAGTATTACTGATGAAGATATAGATAATATGAACGTAGATAGTAATGTATTAGAAGAAAAAGAGACTGAAACTGAGATTGCAAGCTTTAATACTACTATCTATGATAAAGATGAAAACAGAGTATATAATATAGGGCTCGCTATACAAAAAATAAACAATCATATTATTAAAAAAGGCGAGGAATTTTCTTTTAATGGTGTAGTTGGACCAATGGGCGAAGCTCAAGGATATAAACAAGCAGTAGGGTTTGATTCCAATGGAAATAAAATAAAAGTATTTGGTGGTGGTATGTGTCAAATTAGTAGTACAATATATAACGCAGCACTTATTGCAAACCTTGAAATTACAGAAAGGCACCCACATAGTAGACGTGTATATTATGTTCCAAAAGATAAAGATGCTACTGTATATTATGATACTTTAGATTTAAAATTTAGGAACAACACTGATAACGATATAAAAATTATTGCTACAAATGATAACGTCAATGTTACAATAAAGCTAAATAAAATTGAAAGAAAAAAATCTACTTAAAAAATAAGTAGTACTAGTATATATGCTTCTAGTACTACTTATTTTTTTATTTATTAATATGCCAAATTAATTATTGCTGTATCTAAAATTGATACTTCACCTTTTTTGCCTATACCAACCATAATCTGTCCTGGCATCTGCCCTATAATCGTCCTTGGCAGAGCAGTATTATCAATATGAGCATATGCTAAATCTACAACACCTGGTGTCTGACCTACAACAAAAACCTCAAGTTGATTACAATAATATGAATATACTTCTTGATTTTCACTTTCATGAGTTAATTTAGTACCATCTTCTAATGTAATTTCTGGATTAAATATATATGGCGAAGAAGGTCTCATGTTATATGATTCACTTGCAAATTGAACTTTAGAAATTCTTAGAGATTTATCATTTGTTGTAGTTTTATTATCTTTAGGAACTGTGTTCATATTAGAATTATTGTTTGGATTTTTATTAGAAGATACACTTTCATTAGACGCAACATTAACATCTAAAATTGTAGTTGCAATAATATCTTTTGAACCTTGCATTCTAATTCCTAACTCACAAACTCCATTTGCCTTAGGGGTAATTGTAAATTTATCGTTATTTATTCTTACTATATCTTTCGTAGGCGATATATCTCTACCATTTCCATCCATATTAACAAGCTCTAACGCTTGAAGATAGTTTATATATTCGGGAGTATTTACAATATTACTATTAAATTTTTTTGATGGATCCAAAACTTTACTATTTGTTAGTGTTATTATAGGTTTCATAGCTGTGCTAGAAGAAGTAGTAATATCATATCTACTTTTTGCAAATTTAACATCCAAAATATCTACACTCATACTTATACCAAATGATTTAAATTTTGTTGACGTGTTAATTGCATTATCCGCCTTTACTCTAGCTCTTAAAGTTCCTCCTGCATTTATTCCATTTATAGGATAAACCACATTAGAAATTACCTCTATTGCATCCTTATCTGTTGTATATATTTCAATATCATCCATTAAATCTAAATAATCTTGGTTTTCTGTTAAATCAGTAGTAGTTGGATCGTATATAGTTCCATTGTACAATTCAATTCTTAAATAACATTCATATGATGTACTCTTATTAATATTAAATGCTCCCTCATCAGTTGTATAATCTTCAGTAAATTCAATTGACTTAATATTCGTTGCAACAGATGCAATTTTTACAGTAGCTTTTACACTATGATCATATTTTGAAACAGCAGTAAGTGTAGCTGTAGCCTTAGGATTTATTGGCCTTATCTGAGTACCATTATTTACTACTTTAAAGTCTACATTATTATCAAGGAAAAGTTCAACCTCATTACTAGCATTATATGGTTCAGCATCTAATTTAAAATCAAAATCCCAACCAATTTTTAATGGATAATCATGAACATAATCTTTTGTTCTACCTGTTTTTGGGTCTTTAGCAAATGTTAGTTTAGTAGGTGCAATTACATTTTCAGAATCATCCACAGATTGTAAAACAGCTACAGGTATATCTATAGATTCATCTCCGGATTGCAATGTAATAGTAGAATTTCCCTCTTCTTTTCCTTGTATAGTTACAGTATCAACATCCTCATCTAATTCAATATTGCTGTTACTCTTTATAGCAGTATCATCATTATTTTGTAACCTATACACTTGTTTTTCACCAACTCCAACAGTA
Source organism: uncultured Clostridia bacterium (assembly GCA_947632635.1). Taxonomy (GTDB): domain Bacteria; phylum Bacillota; class Clostridia; order TANB77; family CAG-465; genus CAG-465. The sequence continues at coordinate 16,428 of CANRQA010000016.1, forward strand.
ATTTGGCTTAAATCAGATAACGATTGCAATGAAGCAACAGATTCTTCACTATCAATACTTTCAAGACTAACTCTAACTGACTTATTAGATTTATCAAGTGCTGTTGCTCTAAGTGTAGCAGTCTTTCCTGGTACAAGTGCAATAATAGCATTATCATCTCTTATCATGAAGTTTTCTTCATCATCATTAATTAATTCTAATTTATAACCTGGTTCTGTTGCATTTTCGGGAAATACTTTAACTGGTATGAAATATACATCTCCCACAGCTAATTGACATTTATTTGCACTTTTTATTATATTTGATGTGTCAAATTTTAAAGATTTTACTAGAATGACTTTATCTTTTACTTCAATACTTACAGTAGAACTTGATATCGTACTTTGTTTCTGCCCATTTATTGATTTTGCAGTAACAGTTATATTCGTTGTTCCAGTCTTTACAGGAGTTACTCTAACTGTTTTCTTGCCATTTGATTCAAATTTAACTATATCATTTGATGACTCCCATTCTATTGTATATTCGTCAGAGTGCATATTAGTTTCTAAGTTAGAATTTAAAGTAAATTTCTTTCCATTTTCAACATTTAACTTGTTTGTATCAAGATTAACATATACGTACGGTAATTCGCTACTATTTACAGCAGATTCTTTTTCTTGTTGAGTTGCAACTACTTGTATCTTAGTCCTTGTTGTTTTTTTCTTCTCACCAATTGTTATTGTGGCTATCAAATTTCCTGAACCAACTCTTAAAGCTTTTATATATTCTCCAGAAATATCTAATAAACCATCTTTATCACAAGAAAATTCTACAGGATAATTTTCAGCACCACTTGGTTTTAACATTTTGAATACATATTCTTCATTAACAACTAACGCATTATTTCCAGTAAATTTCATAGCTTTATTTGTGTTTTCGTCTATTTCAAAACTAAAAGTATCATTAAACATTTTTTCTTCTTCAGATGAAGCAATAGTAACTGATAAAGAAGCATTTGACTGCGGATTAGAATTCAATCTTGCTTTAATTTTTACCTTTCCCTTTTTTATAGGTGTTATAACGCCATTTTCATCAACAGTACATATTTTTTCATTTGATGAGGTCCACTTGACATCTTCCTGCAAAATAGAATTATTTACATCTTGTACGTTTAGATCCATACTTTCGCCAAGGTTTATAGCAATTTTACCATCTGTAATTTTACTATTATTTGACATATTTACAACATCCAAATTTTTTTGATATGAATTAATTGTATAACTTGCAGAAACTCCACTATTTTTGTGTGTTACTGTTATAGTTGAAGTCCCTACCTTTCCTTGTATCTTAATCTTTCCACTTTTGTTTTCAATGGTTGCTATGCTACTGTCAGATGAGGTCCAAGTCAAATCATTAATATCATCTACGCCTGTTTTTGTCAATTTATTTATTACACTACTTGATGTACTTGCGACATTTTTTATGTCATTTTTAAACTTTAATGTAACTTCTTCCTTTTTGGTAACTTTAGTAGTACTTACACTTTTTGTATTACGTTTAGATTGTGTACCTGAGCTATCTGTATTTTTTGATGTATTTTTAACTTCAAATTCTGTACTTACCTCTCTTTTTTCCCCAGATACAGTAATTTGTGCAATAAGTACACCTTTTCCTTCTGAACTTGCAATTATCTGTTGATTTTTTATTTCTAAAAGCTCTGTATCTCTTTCATAAAATGTAACATCTGACATTTTAACATTATCTGGTAACTTCATCTTTATTTCATAAGGTGTTTTTTTACCAATCTCAAAAGCATTTTTATCAGTATATTTTTTCTGCATCTTATTATCTAAAGGAAATCTAAAATCTGTATCTTTTACTTCGTAGTTTGTTATTGCTTCATAGGTTTTCCCATTAAAATTTAATGTCGCTTTTATTTTTCCACCTGTGCCGATTTTTACAGCAGTTACAACGTTTCCATTAATAGAGAGTAACTCTTTACTATCCTCTTCTGATATAACAACATCATTATATGACGCACCTTTTGGCAATATCATATCAAAAGTATATTGATTTGATAAAACAAAGGCTTCTTCTTTTCCAATAAATTGCTTTTGCTTATCGTCAATTACACCAAAAGAAAAATCTTCACTATATTCATCTGCTGCATATATATCATTATTAAATAACGATAATATTACACACGCAGATGATATAACAACAATTGCTAATATAATTGTTATTAACAAACCAATTCCAAATTTATTTCTCATTGTTACCGCCCTCGACTTTCATTGTATAATTTATATCATCAATTTTTATATCTTTTAAATTTGTAATATCACCAGTAATACTTACTATAACGTGGTAAACAGCACCAGTTAGCATTCTAACTTCATCAAAATCAATTACGGAAAGTACTTCTGAATTTTCACCTAAAAGTTGTAATTGAAATTTTCCACTTTCATATAAATAAGTAGTTGGATTAGTAATATCAAATTCTATTGTACTAATACCTGCCCTTAAACTATATACATTAAAATCGCTAAATACTAGATCCATCCAAGTTTTATCTACCTTGAGTAACTCACTCATATTAGTTTTTTTGCCAAATTCATCTATTTGAACGTTATCATCACCAAGTATATCGGGTAGTGCCACATCAACATATACTTCTTGGTTATATTTATCATCTTTAGCAACCAAATCTTCTTTTGGATTTGATAATGTAACTATCAGTATCACGGTCACTATTAATATTAGAACTATAATTGCACTTATTAATAATATTTTTTTATTCTTATCCATTATATTATCCTTCTTCCTATACATTTACAATGACTGTTTTATTTATTTGAATGTCAAAAAGATTTGCAATATCCCCTCTTACTTTAATAGAGACCTTCTTTCTAGAGTTTGCATTTATATTATCTATTTCATCATCTATTGTTCCTATAACGCTATATGTTTCATCTAATACTTTCAATTCATATTTTCCCAATTTTTCTTCCTTATCACTTGTATTGTATATTTCAAACGTAATTGTAGTCATATTATTAACTGATGAGACATCAAAAGATTCGAAAACGAATTTGTCTACGGTTTTATCTTTATGAAGCTGACTACTATTATTTACTCTTCTACCATCACGCTCAATAGTACAGTTAGTATCTCCTTCTATACTACTTATTGATATACTGTCATCATATTTTTTAGCTAACCCGCCGGTATTATTACCTCCTACAGCTACTCTTACAATTAATATAATCATTATAACAACTGCTATAAACATAATTGCAATAATCATCATGGAAATTAAACTTGGTCTTTTCATATTCTAACAACCTCCCAAACGTACTAATATCTACCATATTTTCCTTACATCTCATATTTTATATTATATCACATATTTTCATATATCAAATAAATTTATATTAATTTTATATTTTTGTAACATACTAGTAATTTTTGTGAAACAAAAATTACATAGAAATTTAACTATGTTAATTTTTGACTTTTTCAGTTTACAAAAGGAAAAATTACCTTGAAGTTCGCTTATAAGCTGAACTTCAAGGTTTTAATTCTTGATATTGTACTTTGTAACATAATTTTAAAATATTTCCATATAATTTTTCTCTGCTGTTATTCCTTGCTCCTATTCATCTACATTATATGAAACATATTAGAAAATGTGCATTTATATATCCTTCTTTCCATACAAACACTGGTCTTCCATCTAAATCACTTTTTATTATTCTAAATGAATCTTCTATTCTTGACAATCCATGATATTTATTCTCTCTCTTTCATCTTCTTCAATTTCTGATTTTACTACTAAATAATTACCTGTTTCTTTATCGATTTGTATAGTCTTTAGAAACTCTTGAATTTTTCTTTGTTTGTCCTTAAGTTTGTCAGAATTTTCTTTACAACTTTTTAAATATTCTAAAAAATTATTATTTTCATACATTTCTTTTCCATAATGTTTTTTACTCCGATATACAACTTCTTTTTCCTTTACTGTAATTTCTTTATATTGTCTGTCCTTATCTTCATTTTTTAACTAAACAACATGCTCGTCACACCACTAAAAAGGAGTACAATTAATATGTACTCCTTCACGGTGTGCTATAGATTACTTACATTAGTATCGATATTTCCACCATTATTAACTTCTTCTTGACCTTTAATTCCTAAATCATAAGATTCTTGAATTGCAGCCTCAATTTTTTTATCAAGTATATCATGATCCATATTTTGTGATAAGACCATCTCGCTAAGTAAGATATCTTTAGCAGTAGATAACATCTTCTTTTCACCAATAGATAAGCCGCGTTCTAAATGTCTATGAGACAATTCTCTAACCACTTCTGCAACATCTAAAATATTTCCATCTTTAATCTTCTTAACATTCATGTTATACCTTTTGCTCCAATTTGCATCATGAACATATGGATCTTTAGGTTTTTCTAAAATGTCAAAAACTTTATCAGATAAAGACTTATCAGATACTTCACGAATACCTACGTTATCTACTTTATCCGTTGGAACCATTAGTTTCATTCCACCAACCGGCATTTTTATAATGTAATAATCTTCAGTGTTCCCAAGCATCTCTTTTTCTTCAATTGCTTCAATAGTACCGGCTCCATGCATTGGATATACTACTTTATCGCCTATATTAAACATAGTCTATCCCTCCTTGCTAGAAATAATTTAGACACTAATATTATATCATATTTTAATAAAAAAGTAAAGTGCATTTTTACAAATTTTGTAAACTAAATTGCTATATAGTATAACCTTTTAGTATATATTGCTCTTGCAATCTTCTTAAAGATTGATTTATAATTTTAGCTCTTACTTCACCAATTCCCTCAACTTCATCAAGTTCTTTAATAGTTGCAGAACACACTCCTTGTAGACTTCCAAAAGTTTCTACAGTTTTATCAATAACTGATAATGGCATTTTAGGTACTTTACTTAAAATTCTATACCCCTTAGGCGACACATTTTGTTCTAATACATTTACATCTATTTCATAGCCAAGTATTTTAATAATTTTCTCTAAACTTACCAAATCTTTTTTATCTATTTTTCTAATTTCATTTAATATTGTTTCAGAAGTTTTATTTGCTTTCTTTTTTACCACCATGTAATCTTGTATTATCTTTAATTCCTCTTGTTCAACATTTGCAATAAGTTCTTCAAGTTGCATATTTACTATTTTTCCCTCTGTTCCAAGTTCTATAATATTAAGTCGTATATCAGGAACCATTCTCATAATGATTTCACTTCTATAAATAGTATTTGCAACTGTTTCAAGGGATACAATATCATCAAATTCATGTTCACTTAAGATATTTAACATATTATCTAACACTGATTTATATTTTTCAATTGCCTCTAACATTTGATTTGTTCTCATTAATACTGAAGATATATCATTAATAACATACCTAAAATCTCCTTTAAATATAGTTATTATTCCACGTCTTTGTGATATACAAATAACAAGCTCATTAGTCTGTTTTGCAACTCTTTCTGCTGTTTTATGTCTTGTACCTGTTTCAAGTGTTTTTATTTTATAGTCTGGTATAAGTTGTACATTTGCCATAAGTATCTTTTTTAAATCTTTGCTTATTATAATTGCACCATCCATTTTTGCAAGTTCATATACACTTGCAGGGTTAAAATCTAAATTAATCTTAAAGCCACCATCAACTAAATCCATTACTTGTTCACTTTCAGATAGTACAATAAGTGCACCTGTTTTAGCTTTTAAAATATTATCAAGGCCTTCTCTAAGCTGTGTACCTGGTGCAATTATTTCTAGTATTTTTGCTATTTCCTCCTGTTCCAACTTTTAAGTTCCTCCTCTCATTTTAAAATATAATTAATTGCCTCTTCTATTGTAGATATACCAATTAAGTCTATCGTTTCATCTTTTAAATCTTTTTTTACTTTTTCAAACTGATTTTTACTTCCAATTATATGTTTATATCCCATTTTAGATACTTCTTTTATTCTCTTTTCTATACTATTTACCCCTCGTATTTCACCAGTAAGTCCAATTTCTCCTATAAACACAGTTGATTTATCAATTACTATATTTTTGTAATTTGAAATTATTGCCATAGCTACTCCTAAATCAACTGCAGGTTCGTCTACTTTAATTCCACCTATTACATTTATATATACATCTTGTGCCCCTAAATTTATATTACATCTTTTTTCAAGCACTGCAAGTATCATATTTAATCTATTAAAATCTATTCCATTTGCCACTCTTCTTGGCATGTTATAATATGAATGAGCAGTCAAAGCCTGTACTTCAAGTAATATAGTAGATGTTCCCTCAACTGTTGCAACAATAGATGTACCTGGTAGAATATTATTTGTATCTGACAAAAATGCTTCACTCATATTAGTTATTTCTACCATTCCAACATCTTGCATATCAAATACACCTATTTCATTAGTAGATCCAAATCTATTTTTTACTCCTCTTACTATTCTATGTGAGAAGAAGCGTTCTCCCTCGATATATAACACTGTATCTACCATATGTTCTAATATTCTAGGTCCTGCTATAACTCCATCTTTTGTAACGTGCCCTATTACTATAACAGTAATACCTTTCTTCTTTGCAATATACATAAGACGAGCTGTTACTTCTTTTACTTGAGATACACTACCGTGGAACAGATGAAATTTCCTCATCATACATAGTTTGAATTGAATCTATTATACAAAATTTTGGGTTATTTTTTTCTATTTTATCTTCTATTTGAGTAATATTTGTTTCACTTAAAAACAATATATTATCAGCCTTAACATTTAACCTATCAGCTCTTATTTTTATTTGAACTTCTGATTCTTCTCCTGATACATAAAGGACTGTTCCATGCTTACTTAAATTATTACAAACCTGCATTATAAGGGTAGACTTACCAATACCAGGCTCGCCTCCAATTAATGTTAAAGAGCCCTCTACAAGCCCTGAGCCAAATACTCTATTTAATTCTTGATATCCAGTATCAATTCTTGTTGTATTTTTTACAACTATATCATTTAGTTTTACTACCTCAGACTTATTATCAAATGTAGCTGAAATTCCTCTTGATATTTTTGAGTTTGATTTTTTATTTACTTTTTCTTCTACAAAACTATTCCAATTATTACATCCAGGACATCTTCCAAGCCATTTTGCTGACTCATATCCACATTCCTTACAAAAGAATACTACATCTGATGCCATATTTACACCTCTTATACTTTTTAATTTTAATGGTGGAGGTGGTGAGAATTGAACTCACGTCCGAAAATCCATATATATAAATTTCTCCGAGTGCAGTAAATGTTTATTTCTTGCGATTATATTCTAACATTTACAAAACTATATAATCGTGTAGTTATAATTACCCTCTAATACCTAACCACATATTAGATTTGTTATGCTAGATAACTTATGCCTTTAAAATCCCTCTAGCAAAGAAATTAAAGACATGCTGCACTTAGGCAGCCATTGCAAATCTATTATCTGCGTTTAATTTTAGCTCTCGTTTTTATAGTGGCCAACGAGAATCCACTACTCGCTTATTATATATTTAAGATAACCGTCGAAACCTTACACCCCCATATTTTTATTATAACATATTTTTTACATATTTTAAAGTAGGTTACAATATTTTTTATATTTACAAAAAATCCACCGTGATAATTAAATCACGATGGATTTTTTTGTTAAAATAGCTCTGCCTCCCGACTTTTTCAGTTGAAATAAAATAGAAAAATCTTAAAAGCTAGAAAAAATCTAGCTTTTTCTATTGACATT
>CANRQA010000017.1 GCA_947632635.1 uncultured Clostridia bacterium
ATATCTTTTATAATTTCACTTGCAATAACAATACCAGCCACAGATGGAACAAATGGTACACTTCCTATAACCTTATCTTTTGTTTTTGTTATTGGAACTTCAATAGAATATATAACTTTTTGTTTTTTTATTCCTAAACCTTTTAATTCTTTTCTAACCTTTCTTGCAAGTGGGCATACTGAAGTTTCATATATATCTCCTACTTTTATATCTAAAGGATTTAATCTATTTCCCATTCCCATCGAAGATATACATTTTATATTATTGTCATGACAATATTTAATTATTGCAATCTTTGCCTCAAAATTATCGACAGCATCAACAACATAATCAATATTTTTAAAATTTAATAGACTAGAAATGTTATCTTTTGTTATATTATCATAAATAGTATGTAACTTTGCCTCTTTATTAATATCTAAAATTCTATTTTTTGCTACTTCTACTTTAGACATATTTATAGTGGAGTTAAGTGCAATAATTTGCCTATTAATATTTGAAATATCTACTACATCTTTATCAATTACTGTTATTTCTCCTATTCCAATTCTTGCACAAATTTCTACTACATATGAACCTACTCCACCAATTCCACATATAACTATATGCTTTTCTTTTAATTTATCCACACTATCAACACCCAAGAGCTTTATAGTCCTATCATACATAGTATGACTTTCATTATCATTCATTATTTTACTCCTTTTTTTCTTCTAATAATAGTATTTTCCTTTAAATCTTCAAATGGTATATACATTTTTACTTGTTGCCCCTTTACACCTGGATTTATTGTGTTTATTTCCTCGTTTGTTTTTATATCATACAGCTTTTCTATATTAAACTTTAATGTATCTATGCTGTTTGGTACTAATATCTCTAAGTTATCTTTTAAACTTAATTTATTTCTAATCTCAACAATATACACATTTTCCATATTACTATCTTTTGATATAATTTTAGCCCCATACTCATATTCTAAATTTTCACTTTTTCCATCAAAATCATGTATATCTTGATTATTGCTATCTGAAAAATAAAATTCTGAAAGTCCCCTAGTTTTTACTTTTATTAATTCTTGCAAATATTTATCTTTATTATATTCATTTTCCCTATTTTGCTCTTTTAAAAGAATATAATCATCTATTGCCTTTCTATATGACCTAACAACAGTAGCAAGATAATAATCTGTTTTTAATCTTCCTTCTATTTTTAAACTATCTATTCCCATGTCAATAATAGTTGGTATTTGTGCTATTAAACACATATCCTTTGAAGAAAATATATATGTACCTTTTTCATCAAAATCAACATTTATTTTACTATCTGGATTATTTACCTCACTTGCAGTTAAATTATATTGCCATCTACAACTTTGAGCACAGTCACCTAAATTTGCGCATCTACCATTTAAATATTTGCTTAAATAACATCTACCAGAATATGCAAAACATATTGCCCCATGTATAAACATTTCTATTTCCAAGTCTTTAGATTTATTTTCCATTATATATTTAATATTTTCTTTATTTAACTCTCTTGCAAGTATTACCCTTCTTGCACCATATTTTGCCCAAAAATTAGCAGAATGTAAACTAACAGTATTTGCTTGTGTACTGATATGTATTTCCATATTAGGTGCTATTTCTTTTATTTTTTCTATTACACCAACATCACTTGCAATTATAGCATCTGCGTGTATCTCATCTAATCTTCTTACTTCTTTTTCTATTTCATCATAATCTTCATCATGTGCATATATATTAAGTGCTACATATACTTTTTTGCCAATACTATGTGCATATTCTATTGTATCTTTTAATGTATCAGAATTCATATCTGCCCTTGTTCTAAGAGATAATTTTGATGTTCCAGCATATACAGCATCTGCCCCATACATAAATGCAACTTTTGCTTTTTCAAGACTTCCTGCTGGTGCTAATAATTCAGGTTTATTCATTGTTTCACTTCCCTACATTTTAAATCTCATCATACATTATTATACCATGTTTTTACTTTTATGTAAAGATAAATAGGGGACTCTTTTTGAAATACCCCTATTTTATCATATTTAAATAATAATCTTTCATAGTTTTTGAATCTATATCTTGTGTTCCAGCTGATTCACATATTATAGTTGGCTCTAAGTTTAAATAGTTTAAAGCCTCTAATACTTCTTCGTAAAATGGGCCATATTCTTTTTCTTTAAAAGTAACATGACATTTTTCCCCGCCATTTTCAGTATATATCATCTTACTAAAATGGCTATGAAAGTTTTTCATTCTATCAATACCTAACTCTTCAATATATGGCTCTAATTCTTTAATCCAATCTTTACTTGTTACAAGTTTTCCTAGACTTCTGCAATACAAATGTCCAAAGTCAATTGTTGGTACTAATCTTTTATCTACTTTGCACATTTTTATTATTTCTTTACTATCCCCTAATTGATTTAATTTTCCCATTGTTTCAGGACAAATTATTATATCACTAAGGTCCAAACTATCTGCTACATCATAGGCTTCTTTTAATAGCTTACAACTACTTTCTACTGCATATTCTCTTTCTAAGCCTAATAAAGCACCTGCATGAACTACAATTTCTTTTGCTCCCATTTTCTTTGCAACTTTCATTGTATCAGTTATATATTTTATTGTATTTTTCTTTTTTTCTTCTTCTTGTGTTGACAAACTTATATAATATGGTGCATGTACACTTAGCGTAATACCATATTTTATAGCATTTTCCTTTAATTTTTGTGCTTTTTCATCACTTACTTTTACGCCTCTTGAACATTGATATTCATATGTATCGAGCCCTATTTCATTTAAGTATTTAGGCATATCTTCTGATACTTTATATTTTAATTCATAAAAAGCATTAGGATTTCCAGCTACACCAAATTTTATCATATATTCACCAACTATCTAACAAATTCTATTTTTTGAGCTATAGCTTTTACATCAGGAGTATTTCTTATAACTGGTTCAACAAATTTTACTTTTATATTTGATCCAACTTCAATATTATCCTCTGTTAATGTAAGTCCATTTTTTTCTATTTTTGTGTTTTCATCTATAACAACACTTGCTTTGTAATATATAGACATTGAATTTGTACTTTCTATAACATATTCTTTTTCCTCATCAACTTGTTTTATTTCTATTACTTTACCAATAATGCTATATACTGTTGTGTCTTTTTTTTCTTCATTTACATTCTTCTCATATTCTAAGCTATTTTCATGTTTTAAAAATAATGTTCCAAGTTTTACATGATACTCACCTGCTTCAATGTTATATCTTATTATCTTATACCCTAGTCCAATATATTCTTTTGTATTTCCGTCATTGTATGTATTAGTATTAAAAGAAAATTTTGGCTCAGCATTTTGTACTGCTTCATTTAAATCTACTATTAAAGCGGTAAATGCAATTATTAAAATAATTATTATTGCTATAAATAATCTGACAACTGTTTTTCTACTCATATATTTTCCTCCTTCGTTTATTTTTTTATAATATTATTTTTTCATAAAATAATATACTAGATTTGACATTTGCATTCCAAGCCAACTACAAAATGTTATATATAATTCTATTATATAATCTGCTGGTACAAACATAAGTAATATTGTTGCTATTACTATAAATGGGCCAAATGGTATATATCCATCAGATTCTTTACTTTTAATTATGAGTAAAGCGCCACCTACTACTGCACCTAAGACAAATGATACTAATGTTATTACTAAAGTATATTTTATCCCAAACATAAAGCCTATTGCTGCCATTAGTTTTACATCTCCAAAGCCCATTCCCTCTTTCTTTAAAATTAAAAGAGATATTAATCCTAATAAATAAAATATACCTCCACCTATTAAACTTCCAGCTAAGAAATCCCACCATCTATCTATATGTACTATAAAATTTATAACTCCTGCAATTAAAATTACTATATGTGTTTCATCTGGTATAAGTCTATATCTTGCGTCAACTGAAAATACTATAGCTAAAGCAAATGTTATTATAACGTATAGGTATGATGATAAGTTATTTCCTAAAAAGTATATAAATGAATTAAATAGTGCTAAATAAATTATTGTATATTTTATATCAATCTTAAAATCTGTTTTTAATGATTTAAAAAATTCTTTATATGTTATTTCTTCTGATACTACTGGTGGTAATTTTCTATTTAAATGATACGTTGCTTGTCCTAAAAATATGGCAAGTAAACTCATTATAACGTAAGGTATATATGTCATTATAATTCTCCTTTTTTTCTTAAGTAATGTTTTAATATTATTTTTTCAAATGGTCTTTTTATTTTACTTATAAATGCTTCTTTTTTGTTTATTGGTCTTACTAATATTGTTTTTATACCAAATCTATTACCTCCCCAAATATCAGTAAATAATTGGTCTCCTATCATCATTATATTTTCTTTTGGTATTTTCTTTTCTTCTAATATTTTATTATATCCTTTTAAAGATGGCTTTAGTGCCTTATACTTATATTGCATTCCTAATTCTTTTGCTATTTTTTTTACGACTTTTCCAAATGGCGAATTACTTAATATGTATAGTTCTATTCCCTCTTTTTTTATTCCTTTTGCCCACTCTTTTAATTCTTTGCTATATGTATGATTATTATCTATTAATGTATTATCCATATCAAACAACAAAAGTTTTATATTATTTTCTTTTATTAAATCATATGGTATATTTTCTACTTTGTCATATATATATGTTGGATAAAAACTTTTAACTATATGTTTTAAAATTCCAACATCTTGTGCATTTTCTTCTTTTTTGTCCTGATTCATAGTTTCTCCTCTTCTTTTTTATTATTATATCACATTATTTTTTATATTGATAGATTATATGAAAAAAAATATAAGTTACTATATTTTTTTTAAACATAGTAACTTATATATAGCTGTTAATCTAATTAAACCTATCATATAATAGATTATGGCTATATTATTCATACAATTATTGTTATAGTTAAACGATGATGGGTGTTGATGTTATTCCTATACCAATGGAATTTAAATACAACTATTGTTAAAGTTAAATGTAAGAGATTATATTTTAAGTCTAGGTTTAAAACCATTTAAATACAACTACTGTTAAAGTTAAACTTTTTATCAAATACACTATAATTTCCAAAAGGTACATTATTTAAATACAACTACTGTTAAAGTTAAACAAAGTTTTTTATACTCCAGATAAAGATGGAGACATATTTAAATACAACTATTGTTAAAGTTAAACTTATTTCATGTAAAACCTTACCTATTCTAACATCTTCAGAATTGTCCTCTAAATTAAGTCTTTTATAAAATAAATAACACTGTCTTTTACAATGAAAATAGTAATTTATAATTGTTCCGGTTACTCTCATAAGAAAATTCCTCCTGTGTAATTTGAATATTTTTCTCTGTTAAACTTACCATCATCTACAAAGTCTTTTCCATTTTTTATATAATAAATACCACCAAATTCTTCATCATAATAATTAGTATTATTATTTTTATATACATTAAATAAAAATAAATTAAATTTAGGCTTTAATTTTGAAATTTCCACTTTCTTTACCGCATATGATAGTTCCTTATCGCATACTAATCTTTTATATTCTTTCCATATATCTTCACCAACAATTAAATTACCCGCAATTTCAATAGTATAATTTAAGAAAATTTGTATAGTATTACTATCAATTAATTTTAGTCTCTTATTTACATTATCAAAATCTAATTTACCACAATATTCATATAAATTATTAAAATTATTACTATTATATTTATTTGTATGATGATAAATTTTATCCATGACCTTTTTGTAATACTCATCAAAATCTTTAGATATCAGTATACTTTTTATAACATCATCTCGTATAGTATAATCGGCTCTATAATCATTTTTATATATCTTATTCTCATCATCTAAATCAAAGAAATATGCCATACATCCAAGTTTTTTGGCTGAACGATTTATTCTACCCAAAAACTGTTCCTCACTATCTAAAAAAGATATATCTTTAAAGCCAATATCCATATCTATATCAACACCAGCTTCTATGGTTTGTGTTGCTACTAATATAATTTTATCATTTTCTTTTACTTTAGATATAATCTTATTCCTTGTATATTCATTATCATCTCCTGTTAGTTCAAATACGTTTTCTACATTTAATTCTTTTAACCTTTTATAAAAGTAAGATGAGGATTTTTTAGTAATAAACTCTATTAAAACCTTCTTATCTTTATACTCTAAAACCTTTTCTATTAAGCTATCAGCTACACTATTTCCCTCTAAATTTAACATAGAAAAGTCAAGTTTTACCCTACTTTTAAATAATTTATCATTAAAATATTTCTCTTTATTAGATACTAATTCACAGAGTTCACTATTTATATCTTTATTTAAAAGATAACTTAGCTTTGGCAATGTTGCAGACATTATAACAAACTTTATATTAAAATATTTACCAAACTTATATAACAAAGTTATCATATCTTGCCATACTTTATTAGAATATGCTTGTATCTCATCTAAAACTACTACACTATTTATTAAATCATATAAATTATATTTTGCACTCTTTGAAAGTCCAAACATAATATCAAATAAATTAACGTGTGAGCTAAGTTTTATACTATATTGTCCAAACTCACTTTTTATATATGCCATTTCGTAATCTAAGTTTTCTTCTTTTTCATCAACTAAAGCTGTACATGAATTTATAACTATAAAATCTTTATATTCACTAAAATAATTACAAAAAGTTTCTCTTGTTTGGTCAATTAATGTATTAAAAGGAAAAATATAATTTATAGAGTTTATATCTTTATTATTACTATACAAAATTCTTGCTAAATTTATAGCCATATTAGTCTTTCCACTACCAGTAGGAGCTTCAAGATAAAAAATAAATTTATCTAAATTCTTTAATAAATTACTCTCGGTTTCTATAAATAAATCACTTCTTAATTTATTAATTCCATCAAGTTTAACTTGTCCTACTTTATAATCATTTATTAATTTATATAAATTACTATTTTCATAATTTTCAAATAATCTATCGTTTTTTCCCTTTGCAATATCCACTTTTTTACTATTCATAAATTCATATGTTGCAAAAAAATCAGATACAACAAGTACAGAATATAACAATTCGTTTAACATATAGAGTAAAACATCATCTATGCCAAATTTTTTTCTAAATTTATCAAGCCTTATACCAGTATATATACTTTTCATTTCCTCTTCAGGAAACTTTATATCATATATTCCAGTTAAATCTAAAAGAGAAATTTTTGAAAGGTATTCATCAAAATTTAATAACTTAGAATGATGTCTAGATATTATATAACTAAAATAGAAAATCATATAAATTAAGAACTCTGCATCTTTTTTCCCATACTCATTACATTTCACCTTCTCAAAAATTTGTCTTTTATATGCATCTAAATATATTCTGGCTGAAATTAAAGAATGACTTGTATCACCAATAAAATCAAAATCTAGTTTATTATCCATATTAACTTTTTGAAAGTTTGGATTTATTTTTCCAATATCATGATAATATATAGCTGCTTTAAAAAACTCATATGTAGTTTTTATAGTATTAGAATCTAAATTAGCATTTGTACAAATATCACTTATAATATTTGTTACAAGTGTATCTAATTTTTTACTTTCTTCTATCTGTAAATAATATTTATATGTAAGCTCCATATGTTCTAAAAGTAGTTCTTTTTTATCATCTTTTTTATGAGCATATATATTTGGCATTTCTTTTAATAAATTATCAATATATTTATTAAACATACTTGCCTCCTAAAAGAAATATATATATTTATCAGCTACTTTATATATACAAGTTGCATTATCTATATTAATCTCTTTATTAGTAAATATGAACTCCTTAAAATTTGTATATCCAATATCTTCATCTAAACTTGTAGGCATAATCTCTTTATATTCAAATTTTATATCATTATTAGTATCATCAAACATATTAAAATCAAATTCATCTTCTATATATTCAAATTTATTATCAGTAAATATAGAATTAATAATGCCAGATACTTTACTACATTTTTCTGCATTTAATACTTCGACTTTGCTAATATCTGCAAAATGTTCGTTTTTACCTATATATGGTATATATTCACATTTGTTATTAATTAAATAATCTTTTATTTTTTCAGATTTTTCTGAGCCATCTAGCAAAACATATATATCCCAACTTGGATTTTCCAAATATTGTTCATATACAACTAAATTATTTCCCTTTTCTTTTGAAGCATATCCAACACTATTATTAAATACTTGTACTTTCTTATTAAATACCCCAAACTCACTATTTGGAACAATTCCGATTTTAATACTTTGTAAATTATTATAAAAATCGGGTAAAGTTTTCTTTTTACTTTTTGATATTTCAGTAACAATTTGATTATAATTATAGCCATTTTCTCCAATAATTGCACCTAATATTCCTAGTAACATTATCTTATGCACGTTATTATATGTAAAATATGTATTATTACTTTCTGGCTTTCTAATTGTCGCATCAGGACCTTTTAATGTAAACTTTAATACTTCCAACATAAAAGCTCCTCCTTAAAATATATATTTTACAATATAATTATCTTTTAATCCTTTTATATCTAAAGTATATTTATTATAATAAAGTTCCACTTTATCAATTTCATCATTATATTTTTCTAGAATTTCAGAAAGTTCTGTAATATCAATAATATCCTTAGCTTCAGAATTTTTCTTAAAAGTAATATATTGATCTAAATTAGCAAGATAAAGTTTGCTACCCGTTTTACATTCTACAAAAATAGCAAATTCATTTTCACATCCAATTTTACTGTTTGTGTTATATGCAGTAGCTGCAATTAAGCAACCTTTTTTAAACTCTTCATATGCTTGTTTAGTGTACTTTGCAAAATCGCCTAATATATCTTTATATACATCATAATTTTGTGGATTTACAGAAAAAGGATACATATAATGAGCTTCATTTACAACAATTTTTGAACCTATTGTACTATTTTGATTATCATCTTTTGATGAATTTCTAAAAGGTGATAGTATTTCTATAACCTCTATATTTGTATTATCATATTTATTATACCCCTGTCCAACTTGAACTGCACCAGTTATACTAAGATTATTTTTTTCCTCTGCAAATGTAGCACCAAAATTTAATACATCAATTGCACTAAATAACTTTTCAAAAATTTCTTCTTTACTTTTCATATCTTTTAAATTAACATTAAAAATCTTATTAAATCTTTCTGCTAAATTTCTTACTTGTACATCTTCACCTTTTTTAGAAGATTTTTCATCATTTTTATATGACTTTACATATAAAACTTTATGACCTTCTGCCTCCCACATTTTTTTAATAGGGAACTTGAATGCTTTATCACTTCCAAATATTCTTCCATCAGATGTTGTTCTAGGATTGCCAGTAAAATCTGCATTCCAATTACTTAATATACTTTTTATTCCAACTACACCATATACTCTATTTTTCATTTCTTCCATTTTAAATTCCTCCTAAAAACTAATCATTTATTTCCTTTTTATCTTCTTTTTTTAGTAAAAAAACATTTTCCTCTAAGAATCCAACTAATATATATTTTCTGTTTTTTACAATATCCCCTTTAACATCATATAATAATATTTGCTTTAGTATATTATCAAATTTTGAATATTGAAAAGGTAGACAATAACTATATTTATCTCTCATGTTAAGTATAGTAGCTACTAACTTTTCATTACTAGAAGCCTTAATTATAGGATCAAGTAATGATTGAGTTTTGCTATCTGACTTATTTTTTATAAGTAAATATTTAGATACTTGTCCAATTAAGAAAAAATAAGTTTCATCATCTTCTATCTTTCCATTATTATTTGCTATTTCTTCTGCTTTTTTTATAAATTCATCCTTTAACATTTGAAAATCACCTCCAAAATATTTATCAAATGCAATCCACAAATTCATTGATTTAATAGTGTTGAATATTTTATTTTCCTTTACATCATCAAGTAAATTATTATAACATATATCAAATGCTATTTTATCTAAATTTTGCTTTAAAAGTGCTTTATTTGCTTTATGAAAAAACTCAAGGAAAATGTTTGCTTTTTCTTTTAAAATATTCTTTTTCCAATTTGGTATTTTTGCCTTTGACTCGTCCAAATTAAAATATGCACTTTGAAGTACATTTGAAAACCAAATCCTACTTACAAAATTTTCTAACTCATAAATATTATTACTATTAAACTCACATTCTTCTATATATATTTTCTTAAAATAATTTGTACATCTAAAAGGCTTTATTTTACTACTATACATTGGGATATAATCAAATTCCTTTACATTAGCTGACCCATTATCATTTATTACATATAATAAATATACTGGCTCTCCTTCTACATTTATCTTTGAAAACTCCTCACCATTTTTCGTAAAATTATATCTTAACGGTAATGTTACAAAGCCTTTTCCACTTATATTTTTTAATAACCAAATATACATATTTCTTATAACTTTTATATCAGTTAAACTTACCATTGAGCCTACTTTAAATGTCGTTGTTTTTAATTCCATAAATGGTTTCTTATCATTTGTATAACCATAATTATAGTTATTTATTCCATATACATCATTATATTTTTGTATATTATTATCATTTTTATTAAATAACTTAAAATATGTATACTTTAAGGACGCCTTTTTGTAATTTTCCAAATTTTCTTCTAAAAAGATTTTTATCCATGTATCTTTTTCTAAATTCATATTTTTTACTATTTCTACTGTTTTTCTAAATTTTTCTTTTAAACAGTCCTTTGTTTTTAATATCTCTTCATCTGTTTGTATATTATCTTTTATTTCTTCTAAAATCATATTTGTCTTATTACTTTTTTTACCAATAGAAACTAGTGATTCAAAATACTTATCTATCCCTTTTTCAAATACATTAATAGGTACTGCTTCCTTTTTATCTTCACTTAAATCTTCAACAGATTTATTTTTAAAAAACAAAGTATATTGATTATTACTGCATATCTTTTTTGTCATTGTATACTTTTTACCGTTTATTTTTTCATCATAAGAAGTATCTACGGCTTTATTTGAATTAATATACATACTATAATAATCTCTTACTTTAAAGTATTCATATAAATCGTTTGTTTCAATTTGTTGTTCACTTTTTCTTTTATTTACTTCTAATAGCTTATATGTCCCATCCTTTTTAAATAGCAAGTATACTCCGTTATCTAAATAATATGAATCAAGTATAACCTGCTCATTTTCAAAATATTTTCTATAACTATTAAGTAAATCATAAATCATATTTTCACCACCTATCTTGCTTTACCTTGCTTTGCAAAAACCGTAACCTTGTGAATTTTTCTCTAATATTCCCGTTGAAAGTGCTAAATGTGCAAGTATTTGCGATATTTTATCTTGCTTTACTACTATTTCAAATTTATTTCCTAAAAAATGAATATTTTTATATGGTAATTTTATTGGTTTTTGATTTGTTTGCTTTATACTCTCAATAAAATCGCAATTACATGCATTTTTATATATTAATTTATATTTCTTCTGGATATTTGCTAAAATTCTCATTTTAACTAGTTCTAAGTCGCCATCAATGTTGTAATCTCCGTTGTTTTTTGTTAGTATACATGGTGTCAAAGTAATTAATTTATTTATTGGTCTATATTTATAAGTTTGAATTTGAGATTTCACAACTTTAAAGTCGCTACTTATAACTACTGTTAATAATTGCTTTATCTTAGTAGCAAAATCTAAATTAATAAATTTTACATCAAATGTATAAATTTTATTTTTCTTATATACTCCATCTTTTTCAAAAGGGTATAACGAACAGAAATTATACATTTTATATGTATTTTTTTCATGAAATTCTTTGGTTTCTTCATCTTGTAACATAGCAAAAGCTATAAAATTAGATAGTTTCTCATATGTATTCTCATAAAGAATGTCATTTTTTAATATGACTGATAATTTTAAATTATAATAAAACATAAGCCTCACCTCCTTTTTTTCAAATTATATCATGCGATAAGCAAAGAAACAATAAAATTGGATAAATTTGGAAATTTTTGTATAATGACTAAGATAATCAGAATACTATTAAAATGTGGTTATTTAAAAGGATAAAAAATATTATATAATACTATTAATAAAATAAAGGTTGAAAAAATATGATACGACATTTAAACTATAGAATAAATACTACTTGAAACTTTTTTATATATAATTAGCACCAAGCAATCAAAAAGACTACTTGGTGCTTGACTGTTCTGCAATAAACTCTTAACTCTATTTTTAAATTCATCAAATCTATTATCTCTTAAAATAATATGCGGACAATTCTTTCCAGAAAAATCATGGTGTGTCCTTATATCATATATACTTAAATCATATACTTTTATCAAATACGCAACAAGTTTTACCGCATTATCAAAAGTCTTTTCAAAATTTCCATCTTGATTTACACATAATTCTATTCCAATACCGTGTAAATTTCCAAGTTCATCAGCCGCATGATATGCTACCTCATTATCTGGAATATGATGATATATTTCTTTATCATCAACAGTATAATGCCAAGAGGTTGTATCATTACTCCTATTTAAATACATGGCATGATTTTTAGCTCCAACACCTTTTGCAAAATTCCCAGTTTCATGTATAACTATATAATGAATATTTCTTAAATTACATGGCCTTGCATCTTTGCTACGTGATAAGATTGCATTTTTAACTGGTACTCCATACACATTATCTGGGAAATATGTTATATTTGTTATTTTTTCTTGTTCTTTTGCTATTACATTTTTCCTGTAAATACTATTTACTTTAGGTATTTTAATTCTATTAAAGTTAAAATATAGTAATAATACTATACCTATTGCCATACACATAATTAAACTAATTAATATTTTAATATTTTTCCTACTTATCATAATTTTTTCCTAACACTCTAACATAATTTATGCAAATTTTATATAAATTATGTTTTTTATTTAGATTAATTAATATCTATATCTAAAAATTCTATATCCTCTTGATTATTATTGCTATTATGCTTATTTTTATTATTTAATTCATCTTTTTTTACTATAACTTTATTTCCATTTAGAAATTCTAAAATATCTAACTTATCTCCATTAAAGTATAACGTACCATTTTCAATTTCTTGCATTGTTTTGTATTCTTCAAGTTCTTTACATTTTTCTATACGTTCTTCAAGTTTCAAATTTCCACTATACATATTATTTTTCTTTAAAAGATATGTAGTAATTACATTTTTTATAGATTTAGACCTATATAAAATATATGAATTAAGTTTGGTTTTGGGTATAGAAAAACATTTAGCATGAAAAAATACTTTTCTATCTTTGTATAGCAAATTAAAATAGTCGAAAAAATATTGTGTAAAAAGTGCTATAATCTCATTTGAATGAGTATTAGATTCTTCTAAATCATTAATTAAAATCATAGGTTCAGGAAATACAAAACTTATCTCATCTGTACCAAATATTGCATAACAATTATATTTTTTAGTAAAATACCATGCACATTTTTCAAGAATAGATGAAAAGCCACCATTAAAATTATATAACAAGTTAATATTTGTATCCTTAGTTGTATCTTTTCCGTCTAAACGTATTACAAGTGGTGCTTTTGTGCTAACTCTCATGTTATATTTATTTTGTATATTATAAAAATAATCATTCCACATAAAAAAACTCCTAATTAATAAAATGGATAAGATTTTTACATCCTATCCATGTATGTAATAACTGCATATATAATGCAGTTCTATAATAGCTTTCATGGATAATGTTCCAGTACTAAAATTACATACATTTTTATTATACTAAAGAAAGAAAATATCGTCAAGTTCCAAATACTTAAAAAATATTAAATTTTTACAACATATATAATATTATTGAAAATTAGCACTTTTTATGATATTATTATTATACAAATTTTATATAAGGAGAATAACATGAAAAATAAATTATTTATATGTTTAGCTGTTATTATAATATCAATTATAGCCGCTTATCTTGTATTTTTACTTATTTTTAATAAAACAAATTATATAACAGACCACGATTATTTATATGATGTTGCAACTAAATATTTAAAAGATAATAATAACAGTAAAGATTTAGATAAAGATGATTTTAATTTATTTTTTTCATATGATGGTTTTGGAATAACTAAAGATGAAAAATATACTTATGCATATATGTGGATACTTGAAGAGTCATATTATGTAGATAATGGCAAACTGTATATGAGTGAGGGTAGTTCTATTCCATATAAATTTACATTTGAAAATGATAAAGTAATAAAATATGACATACCTAAAGATGGCGACTATTATGCTCAATCAATAAAAGAATTATTCCCAAATGAAATTAGTAAAAAAGTCTTAAATTATGATGCTTCAAATCTAAATGAAGAACTTAAAAATAAAGTAAATGAGCATTACTCATACTTAGATTCAACTGATGTTAATTACTAGACTTTTTATATACTATATGTTATAATATTCAAGTTAAGGAGGATTTTTATGAATAATAATTTATGTAATAAATCAATATATGATGTATTAAAAGAAAGAGATTTAATTAAGCAAATAACATTTGAAGAAGAATTTAAAGAGTTAGTATCAAAGGAAAAAGTTCATGTATATCTTGGTATTGACCCTACTGCAGATAGCATACACATTGGTCACTTTATACCGCTTATGATGTTATCATATTTTCAAAAATGTGGTCATACTCCAATAATATTAATTGGTGGAGGTACTGCTTTTATAGGTGATCCAAGTGGAAAAACTGATATGAGGCAAATGCTTTCTAAAGAACAGATTTCTAAAAATGTTGATAATATTATAAAACAAGTAAGTAAATTTATTTCATTTGAGGGTGAAAATGCTGCAATTATAGTAAATAATGCTGACTGGATTTTAGATCTAAACTATATGGATTTTATTAGAACATATGGTATCTATTTTAATGTAAATAGAATGCTTGCAGCTGAATGTTTTAAACAACGTATGGAAAAAGGCCTTACATTTTTTGAATTAAATTATATGCTAATGCAAAGCCATGATTTTCTTAAATTATTTGAAAATCATAACTGTAAAGTTGAAATTGGTGGAGATGACCAGTGGTCTAATATGCTTGCTGGAGTCGAATTAATTAGAAAAATTCATCAAAATGGAAGTTTTTGCCTAACTTGTCCTTTACTATTAAATTCTGAGGGTAAAAAAATGGGAAAGACAGTAAATGGTGCCCTTTGGTTAGATGAAAAGAAAACATCACCATATGATTTTTACCAATATTTTAGGAATATCGCAGATAGTGAAGTATATGATGTTTTAAGAATGCTTACTTTTCTTCCTATGGATGAAGTTAAAAGACTTTCTTCTCTTCAAGGTAGCGATATAAATGAGGCAAAGAAAATAGCTGCATTTGAAATAACAAAATTAGTTCATGGTAAGGAAGCTGCAATACTTGTTCAAAATACTGCAACAGCACTATTTGAAAATAACAATAATTCTGCTAATATGCCAACAGTTGAAATTAATAAAAATTTATCAGGTTTAGATAATGGAATATATCTTGTTGATGCACTTATTGCTTGTAACTTAGTAACTTCTAAAAGTCAAGCAAGAACATTAATCGAACAAGGTGGAATTTCCGTAAATGACTTAAAAATAACTGATTCTAAATATGTTATAGATTTTACTGATTTTAAAGATAATTTTGTTGTAATCAAAAAAGGTAAAAAGATATTTATAAAATTAGTTTTAAACTAGAGGTGGTTTCCTTTGTTATATTCAAAAGGTGAAGAAATTTTTAATAGTGTTACACATGGCATAGGTACAATATTTGCAATTGTTGCTTTAACTTTACTTGTAGTTTTTGCAGCTATATATGGTAACGCATGGCAGGTGGTAAGTGTTGCAATTTATGGTGCAACACTTGTTATATTATATACCATGTCTACGCTATATCATGCATTAACTAATGAAAAGGCAAAAAAAGTGTTTCAAATTTTTGACCATTCTTCAATATATTTATTAATTGCTGGAACATACACACCTTTTTGCTTAGTAATACTTAGACAAGATAGTTACAAGGGGTGGTTGATATTTGGAATTATATGGGCAATGGCGATTTTTGGAATTGTTATGAGCTCTATATTTCCTAAAAAATTTAAAATACTAAAAACATTATCGTATATTATTATGGGCTGGGCAATTGCTTTTGCTATTCCTGATATGATTAAAATATTACAAAGTATAAATGCAATTAATTGTCTATACTTTCTTGTGGGTGGTGGACTTTTTTATACTCTTGGTATAATATTTTATGCTATAAAAAAAGTACCATATTTCCATTCTATTTGGCATATTTTTGTTTTACTTGGAAGCGTATGCCATTTTATTGCAATTTTTGCATACGTAATATAATTTTTGTTATATATTTTTTTTAGTGTGGTATAATAAAAAATAATATGGAGGCTGATATAATGATTAAAATTGCTTTTTTTGATACTAAAGAATATGATAAAGAGTTATTTGATGAATATAATAAAAAATATGGATATGAGATTACTTATCTTGAGTCGAGATTAACTAGTGAAACTGCAATGCTTGCAAATGGATTTGATGTTGTTTGTATATTTGTAAGTGATATAGTAGACCAAGATACAATTAAAACACTAAAAAAGTGTGGTGTAAAACTTATTGCACTTCGTTGCGCTGGATTTAATAATGTTGATATTTTACATATGGATAAAGATATTAAGGTTGTAAGAGTTCCTGCTTATTCGCCTTATGCTGTTGCAGAACATGCTGTTGCTCTTCTTCTTTCTATTAATAGAAAGATTTACAAGGCTTATCAAAGGACAAAAAAATATAATTTTACTTTAAATGGGCTTCTAGGATTTGATATACATGGTAAGACTGTGGGAGTTGTTGGTACTGGTAAAATTGGTAAGTGCTTTATAAATATAATGAAAGGCTTTGGTGCAAATATTATTGCATATGATATTTTTGAAGATAAGACTTATGCTAAAGAAACTGGAATTAAGTATGTTACTCTTGAAGAGTTATATAAAAAATCTGATATTATATCTTTGCACTGTCCTTTAACTAAAGATAACGAAAATATGATTAATGAAGAGTCACTTAAACTAATGAAAGATGGCGTATATATTATTAATACAAGTAGAGGGAAATTAATTGATACTGATAGCCTTATTGAAAGATTAGAACAGGGAAAAATTGGTGGACTTGGTTTAGATGTATATGAAGAAGAAGAGGAATTTTTCTTAAATGATATGTCTAATTCATATATTAGAGATAAGGATTTATCTATTCTTTTATCTATGCCAAATGTTGTTATTACGTCACATCAAGCGTTCTTTACTAAAGAGGCTTTAAATAAAATTGCTAATGATACTTGTGAAAATATTAAAGATATATTTGAAAAAGGTAGCTCTATAAATGAAGTTAAGTAGAATAAAGCGTTGCTCTATTCTACTTTTTTACTATCGAAACACCTGTATAATAATGTTTTAGTATTTGCGCATATGAATATCCTGCTTTTGCCATCCTATCTGCACCATATTGGCTCATTCCAACTCCATGTCCATATCCTCTTGTTGTAAAAGCGATACTTCCACCACTTGCTGATATATCAAAATCTGCTGACCTTAATCCTAATAACTGTCTAATTTGTACGCCTGTATATTCTTTTCCACAAATAGTTATGCTTTTTACTCTATTTCCTTCTGTTTTACTATTTATGCTAATTTGAGATATGGATGTTAAATTTACTCCAAGTTTACTAGATATTTCACTCATTGGTATAGTTTTTGTTTGTGAATATCCACTAACTCCTACATCCCATGGACTTTCTACGCTTTTTAGATATGGTATAGAGTTTCCCCATACGTTTACTGCGTCTTCTGTTCTTCCATTGCTTGTTGAAAAATATAACGCTTCTATATATGAACCATTATACATTAAACATTCGCCTTTTGTCGCTATTACTGCATTTCTTATCTTGTTATAATATGTATCAAATGATGCACCCCATTTTTGTCTTAATTGGGTTTCTGTGTTATATACTTGATCTGATATTGTTGCTGATAATATTGCACCAGATGCTGTTTTTCTTAAAGCATATGTTCTTGCTGTTATTGCTTGTGCTTTTAAGGCTTCAGTATGAAATGATGCTGGCATTTCTGCTCCAACAACTCCTACAACATAATCTTCTAATGTTATATCTATTACTTCACCAGTTGTAAGCCTTAATTTTACATTTTGACTTGGTATACTAGTCGATGTACTTGAAGAATTATTTTGTGGTGGAGCACTTGGTGCTTGAGTTTGCGTACTACTTTGATTTGAGTTTGAACTTTGTGTATTATTTGCATTATTATTTGGACTTGTATTATTGCTTTTAGTAGTATTATTTGGCTGTGATGGTGTTGTATTATTTTTCTGCTGTGGAGTAGATTTATTTTGCGAATTTGTAGTTACATTAGTATTATTATTTTTCTGCTCTTCTACCTCTTCTTTCTCTTCTTTTTTTTCATTAACATTTTCTTCCGTTTTATCTTCTTCTTTTAATGCTTCTGTTTCTTCTACTTTTTCATCATCTGTTTTCTCTTCTATATTATCTGCTACTTGTACTATTTCTACATTTTCTTGCGGAATTTCTTTTTTGGGTAATGTAGTAAGTTGAGTTATAGCAAGTGTACCAAGTACTATGCCATTTAATACAAGTAATGCTGTATTATCACTAATTTTTCCTACATTTTTTAAAGCATATTCTCTAATTTTATCTGCAACGTTTGCAACATTTTTTTTAATTGAGTTAATATCAAGTGAAAACTCATATTCATCCGGATAATTTACATATATAACTGTCTGATTTATCCCATTTATATTTTCGATTTTATGATATATTTCCATTTCATCACCTTAAAAATATGGTGTGTAAAAATGAATTAATTATACTTTTCTTTTTTATTTATTAATATAATTTTTTATTTACAATTTCTTTTTATATATTTACACCTTCGGGTTATGAGCGATGGTTTACGGCTTTTTGACCTTTTAAGAAAATTAGAGTTTTTGTTGGTATTTTAATACTTACAAGAGTTTTTACTTATAGAACATTTGTGCATTTTTAGGGCATTTTTTGATAAGTTTTTTCCCAACTTTTTCCCAAGTGATAGTACACGGATGTTCGTGGATTTATAACTCTTGTATCAAATTTTTATTTAACAAAATTTTAATTTTATGGAGGTTATTTTTATGAGTAATTTAAGAGAAGTTAATGATGATATTTTAAAAGATTGGTTAGATTTTAGAGAGGAAACTACTTTTTGTGAGATGTCTCCTCAAGACAAAAAATATTGTATATGTTTTGATGAAATATCTGAAAAAATCTTGAGAAATGTTACTGAACAAAATAAGAAATATGTTCAAAAACAGCTAGATGAGCTTGATAAAAATTTTATGGATTATCTTATTTATTGGAATGAAAAGTATTATAGGAATGGTTTTTGTGATGGAATGCAGTTGATTGGTGGATGTTTAGAATAATAAAAAGTAAGGAGAGGTTAAAACTTCTCCTTATTTTTTATTTTACTTAAATCATTTAATTTATTTTCTAGTTCATTTATTCTACAAGGTATTACATATAAATATTCTATAATGTATGTAACGAAATCAAACAAATAATTTAGCTCTGTATTATTTACTTTAATATTTTCATGTGCTTCCAAATTGCCGAATTTTTTAGTTATTTTAGAAATATCCTTCAACTTTGAAGAAAAAATTTCTTTTTTACACAAATCATTTATTTTACTTTCTAAATTTTTTCCTTCTGCTTTTTGATTATTACAAATTAGTTCTAATGTCTTGCGCAATGCAATAATAGAAATTTCAGGTGTTATATTTTTTATTCTTAGGGCAGAATTATATGTATTATTAATTTCTTTTGGGACATTATTAAAATTCATTTTTAGCATTGGATATAATTGAATTTCTTCTATATAGTCTTTTTCATTTCCATATTCATCAATATAACTTCCAATTGCGGAATCATAACTTTCTTGAATTAATGTCATTTTTTTACATACCGGACATTGTAACAAAATTGTATTATCCCATCCATAATATCCATAGCCTTCATCCCAGTTATTTATTTTACTTGCTATTTGATTCATCAAAGTTTCATTTCCACAATGAGTACATATTTTTACAACTTGCTTATTAGATTCCATAATTTATCTCCTTACAAACTCTATAGTTCTTCTGTCTAACGCGCTTTCTTCTAACAATTCATTATGTGTTTTAAGATATTGATTTATTTTTTTCTTAATTATATCTGATATTTCTTGTGAGTTTACTATAAATGAATGATATTTTTTCTTGTTATCAAATTTTATCATAATAAACCTATTAAAAGAAAAACCATTTTGTAAAAATAGGTCAACTATAACTGAAAATTGTTTGCCTTTCTCTTTAGATAAATCATCATATATTTCATCTATAAAATAATAGATATCTTCAACTGTATTCATAAATATAAAATCATTACCTATATCTTCCTTAAAATTAAATATTTCATATTCTTTCATTTTTTCCTCCAAAATATATTATTATCTAAATATTATATTATATGATTTTTCAATAGAATCTAATATTTCATCTGATAGCCTCTGCGCTTCTGAGAGATTTTCTATTACCCTAGTTTGAGAAGGATCTATTCTACTATGTAAATATATATTTCGCTTATTTTTATAAATATTATATAAAGATTTTAATGCATCTTTTTCAGCATTGGAAATTTTATTATCCATTTCTATTTCACTTTTATTTTGTGGATTATTCGGATTTTTAGCAAACATTGAAAAATTAGGTTTATTTCTATCAAAAGTATAATTATATTTTTGTGTTAATATCTTCTTTAGATATCCTTCTAAAGCCTTAAACTCTCCAGTAATATATCCTGTATAGTCTTCACTATATTCTTTTCTTTTCAATAAAATTAAGGATCCAGAAATTGACTTTTTTAATGCTTCATCTAAATATACATAAGATTTAACTAGAATTTTTTTCATATCATTTCTTATTACTTCTTTACTTATACTTTGCCCAGATAATTTATTCGTAACTTCAATTATTTCGTCAAATTCTATTTCATCAAACTGCGATAAATAACTTATAATTAAACTAAATGTATATAATGGCTTAGCTTGTATCATAAGTTTAGATGTAGTTTTGTAAAAAGTACATGTCACTGTATCTCCATTATATCCTTCAAATTTAATTATATTATTATTTTTCACTATATTTACTAATTGACTACAATCTTCTTTTATATATTCAACTAATCTATTTACAATTATTTCTTTGCAATTTATTGTACATGTTTTTGTTTCTACATTTGCATTCATTGTTTTTGTTTTAAAGAAATCTAGTACCTTATTAGCATATTCTATATTCTTTCCTACAGGTTGAATTCTTACTTTTTTATCTTTTTTTATAAAAAAATCAATTAAGCACTCTTTACCTTCAATATAAAAATTACATCTTCTTTTCACATTATTTTTAGGAAAAGACTTTATTACAAATGTTTTATCTTGAGTTTTATAAAGTTCTAATATCATATCTATATCATTTGGATTAACATACACTTCCATAGTTTCTTCCTCCTCCAATTACTCTTATATTAATTGCTCTTCTTTTATTTTTTTCATTAATTAATTCAAATTCTACATATTTACCTTCTTCTACATGTCCAAATCTCACATCTTTTATTTTAAAATATATTTTATCTTTTTCGTTATCTATTTTTATGTGTCCAAATCCCTTGCTTTTTACTAGCTTATCTATTTTACCTATTTTTAATATTCCTTTTTCTAATAAATAATTACTAGCTATCCTCTCTATATTTTTTTTATTAACTCTTGTCTCTAAATTAATATTGTATTTCTCTGTTGCATATTCTAGTTCCTGAGGTATATTCCATGCATTTACAGTTCTATAATACATTGCTGCATGATACATTATTTTAGCATTAGCATTTTCTCCGATGCTTTCAAATAATTGTGCCAGATTAAGATATAACTTAACCATTCTTTCATATTCATAACTACATAATATAGCTTTACAGCCATAAATTATTGCTTCATCTATCCTATTATATCTAAAACATACATCGGATAATTTTGTATATATATGCCACATCTTTTTTTCTTCAGCAAATTCAATATATTTATCTATATATTGTGAATCTAGCATACATTGACAATACAGTTTTCTTGATTCAATCCATATCTCATTTTTATAATGTAAATTACTAATTTTATTTAAACATTCCTCACATAGTTTATAACACATTTCATATTGAAATGTTTTTTCTAATGCTTTTATCTTATTTTGATAATAAAATTCTTTATGTGATGCTTTTTCTCTATCTTTACCTGTCTTATCAGTAAAGTTATACACATCTTCAGAAGACAACATATCTGGATTTAAACATTTTATCCAATTTAAAACTTCTCTGTAGTTTGTATTATTGCGATTATTATATGCTTTAATAACTTTTTCAACTGTTAGAACATATGGGTTTTTAAAATGTTCCTTCGCATTCAATTGTTTTGTATTATTACATATATATTTAGCTTCTTTTAAAAATTCTTCAAAGTTTTGATTATCGTTTTCATCGTACTTTTTTATGTACTCATCATATATGCACCAACATAAAACATTGTTAAGAAAAGTATTAGTAATTTTTTTAGTTTTTATATATTCTCTACAAATTTTTATAAATTCTTTTGATTTTTGACCTTTTCTTAAAATCGTTCCATATCTTGCAAGTAAATTTTGATCTTTAAATCTATCTTCTTCACATAATTTACTATATATCTTTATCGCTAGTGAAATGTCATTTTCTTCTACTGCCTTTTGTGCTATATTTTCATTATATTCTATTTGTTCATTCATGTAATTCCCCCTGTTTAATGTATCATATATTTTATGAAAAATATGTCGAATTTTGTAATTATTTATAGAAAAAGCAAAATAATTCTGTAATATATAATTACTATTATTTTGCTTTTCTTTTGTTAATTATTCTTTTATTGATTATTTTCTTCCACTTCACTTAATTCAATAAAATCTTCTTCTGGACTATTTTTGTAAGAACGACTTAAATGATAATGCCCGCCATCTACACTACAAGTCTCGCATTTACATGTTACAAACTCATGAACGTGTTTAGATTCAATAACTTCTCCACAATGTTTACACTGAATTTTATTTAATATTATCTTTTCCATATTTTCACTTTCCTCTTTTATTTATTCATATCTATATTCTTCACTTTCTTCCGCAACCTTTAAATCACTATAATTTTCATTATTATCAATAGGATAAGTAATTTCATTCTTTTGATTTAATCTTTTCTTTAAATATTTTGCTAACTTCTTATCTGTACAATAAATATAGCAACCTTTTTGTCCTCTAGTCATTAATGTTCTATATGTATTTTTTATTATTTCATCTGCTACTTTTTCTGCTTTATCAAAATCTTGTTGAAACATTTTATATATTCCTTTAACTGATTGATCCGTCTTTGCTCTTTCTGTAACATCTGTCACTATCTTATCATTCTCATATCTCAAATCATTTCCAATAATTACTCCAACATAATCAAATTCAAGTCCTTGTGCTGTATGTATACATCCTATTTCATTTACTGATTCTGGGTCTATTGCCCATGTTTGGCTATTACCTAAATTCCAGCTCATTGCAAAATTAAATTCTGGAATTGTTATATCATATACATCTGATTTGTTTTTTCCTTCTGCTATCCAATCCCAACAATATCCTGCAAGTAATCTTGCTTTATTATTTATCTTATTTTTTTCAAAAATTAAATCTCTTACTTCATTTGGTGTATCACAAATCCTAATATCATAATCTAAATCAAATCTATCATTATTAGCCGTTTTTCTAATATCTAAAACATCATCTAACCATGCTATATATCCATCAGATCCATTACATCTAAATT
>CANRQA010000018.1 GCA_947632635.1 uncultured Clostridia bacterium
AAAGTTGACAAAATTAAAAGCTTATGTTTCTAAGCTTAGAAGGTTAAAAAAATTTTTAGTTACTGTAAAACAACGGAGTACTTGTATATCCTATATTTTCTTTAATATAATACACAGATAAAACTATAACAAAAAATAACAGAACTGAAACAATATATTTTTTCTTCAATATTATCACCTATACATTATATTCAGTTAATTTATTTTTTATTATAAATAAATTTTTTCAATAGTGTTGTATAATAAACGTAAAAATATGCAATTCATATCCAATATTCATCGTAAAAATATGCATGAGTATACCAATATTCGTCATGAAAATATGCAATTTATTTGACTTTGTTTAAAAAATATGCTATTATTTTTATAAGGTGATGTATAATGTTAGAAAGAAAAATTGAAAAGGAATTAATAAATTGGAAAAACAAAAAATATAAAATGTGTTTAGTTGTAAAAGGTGCTAGGCAAGTTGGAAAAACATTTATTATTGATAAATTTGCCAGAGAAAATTATAAAAATTATATATATATAAATTTTGATGAAACACCATCATATAAAGATATATTTAACGGTAATTTAGATATAAATACAATTATAAAGCAAATAACTGTTAATATTCCAAATGTTGAGCTCATACCAAATGAAACTATCATAGTTCTAGATGAAATTCAAAATTGTCCTAGAGCCAGAACTGCCCTAAAATTTTTTTCAATTGATAAAAGGTTCGATGTAATTGCATCTGGTTCGTTACTTGGAATTAATTACAAAGATGTACCATCCTTTCCTGTTGGATACGTTGAAAATTTAGAAATGCATTCTTTAGATTTTGAAGAATTTTTATGGGCAAATGGAATATCTAAAAAAGGGATAGGATATATAAAAGAATATTTTGACAATAAAGAAGAAGTGCCAGAGGCTATGCACAATAAAATGCTTGAACTATTTAAAGAATATATCGTAGTTGGAGGAATGCCTAGAGTTGTATCAGAATTTGTAGAAACACATAATTTTTCAACAGTTTTAAAAATTCAAAGAGATATAATAGATAATTATTTAGATGATATTGCTAAATATGCTTTAGAAACAGAAAAAGCAAAAGCTAGAGAGTGTTTTTTATCAATTCCAAAACAACTTGCAAAAGATTATAAAAAATTTCAATACAGTTTACTAGAAGTTAAAGGGACTTATAGGAAATTTGGCGGAAGTCTAATGTGGCTTTACGATGCGGGAATAGTTAATTATTGCTATAATTTAAGAATACCTGAATTACCTTTAGAGGGAAATAGTATAAACGATCAATTTAAAATTTATATGAAAGATACAGGACTTCTTATTTCTATGTTAGAAGATGGTGCTCAAAAAGATATAATAGATGGAAATTTAGGAATATACAAAGGGGCAATTTATGAAAATATAATAGCAGACATATTTACTAAATTAAATAAAAAATTATATTATTTTGAATATAGAAACACTTTGGAAATGGATTTTATTATAAGATATAATAACAAAGTTACCGCAGTTGAAGTAAAATCTGCCGAAAACACAAAATCAAAATCTATGAAAAATATAATTAATAATTGGAATGTGCAACAAGGAATAAAATTAAGTACTAAAAATATCATTATTGAAAATAACGTTATTAATTATCCACTTTATATGGCAATATTTTTATAACAAATCTGTCAAATATAAAAATTATTTTATAATTTTAAGTAAATACTACTGAACAATTTTACGATTTTTGTAAAATTATTCAGTAGTATTAAAAATTTCATTAAAACTAAAAACTCATCATGAATTTTCCTCTTTATCTACATTAAAACTATATGAAGTTATTAAAAAATCTGTTATTTTCTTTACCACACATTTACCGTTTTCAAAGTGTATTATATCCACATTGCCACACATTTCATTAATATATTGTAAACATACTCCACAAGGTACAAGTGTTAAATCTATATTCTCATTTTTTGCACTTCCACCAACCACTACAAGTTTTAAAAATTTTCTTTTTCCATGAGCATAAGCATTTTGAATAGCTACTCTTTCAGCACAATTTGAAATACCAATTCCTGACGGTACTTCTATATTTGCTCCTATATATACCTCACCATCATCAGCTAAAATAGCTGCGCCAACTAAATAATCAGTAAGTGGTGCATATGCATTTTTCCTTGCCTCTTTAGCAATATTTATTAATTCTTCATTACTCATATATAAATTTCTCCTTAAAATATTTATTTACTTTAAATTTTGAAGAAAACCTGTAATACTAGGGCCCATTAAAACTATTTGATATATGATAAGTACAACAAGCATTCCAAGTACAGCACTAATTACCATATATATTGGTCTAATTTTCGTATTTTCAATTCTAATTTGTGCAATCATTAAACTCAAAATAAATGAAACTGCACCAACAAATATACTTTTAGTAATAATATACACATATGTAGTAAGTGCAAATGCAAGTGCAACTCTTGCACTAGGATATGCTTGTGAATATTTTTCACCTTTTCCAAACATACCTTTTAAAATTACTGCAAGTAAAACAACTGCAAATATAATTGTAAAAAGTACGTGTAACTTTGAGCCTAAAATAGAGGATATAACAGCAGTAGTTGCATTATATATCTTATCAGCAAAAAGAAAATACGCTACAATAACAGCAACACCTGAAGCTATAAGTACACCACCTGCTGCAATATCTTTTGCAGCTTTTGCTCTATCATCATATTTATCAGTTATTAAATCTACAATATATTCAGAAACTGAATTAATCATTTCTGCAAATATAACAAACCCAATAGTTAGACAAAGACACGCAAATTCAGTTTTAGTAAAATCAAAAAATAGACTTCCAATTAAAACAAATAATCCTATTATATAATCAATTCTTAAATTTCTTTCTGTTTTAAAAGCACGTATTACACCATCTATTGCATGTCCCATTGCTGTAAAAAATGTTTTATTTTTAGTATGTTTAAGATTTTCTAAATCTTTTCTTCTCTCACTTTGAGTCTTGTATATTTTAACATCTTCATCAATATTTGCCTTAGAGTTTTCCCTTTTATATATTATAGTTTCATCATCTGCTATATTTTTATCCTCAGTATTGTTATTATTAACTTCTTTTTGTTTCTTTTCTTCTTCATTTAATTTTGGCACTTATTTACCAACTCCTATATAATTTAATATTTTTTCCTCTAAATGACGCATTTCTTTTTTATCATCTTCTTCAATATGGTCAAAACCTAATAAATGACATACGCCATGAGTTATCATATAAAGTAATTCTCTTAAATAACCCGTATTATATTCAATAGATTGAGCTTTTATGACATCTAAACATAATATAATATCTCCAAGTTCAATTTCCTTTAACTTCTTATTTTTATCATTTTCATTTACCATATTTTTAAATTCGTCACGTTCAAATATAGGGAAAGAAAGTACATCTGTTGCTTTATCTATATTTCTATACTTTTTATTTATTTCTTTTATTTGTTCTTTTGTTGCACTTTGTATAGAAATATAGACTTTATCTGCTGTTATTTTTTGTTCATTTAAAGCAAATGATACAATTTTTTTTATATACTCTTCTATATCTATTTTTTCTGTATTTTTAATTTCTTCCACATCATCTATATATGTTAATATATTCTCATCTAAATCTATTTCTATATCACTCTTTAACTTCATTAACTATTACTTCTTCCCTTTCTACAAACTCTCCTATTTCCTCATTTACAACATACTTTGTATTTGCAATAATACCATCACTTGTATCGCTATAGCTTATATTCATATCTTTTAAATTACCATTTATGGTATTTGGCAAAATATCTGTATTTAGATAATTTTGTGCATCTTCTTTAGAAAGATTTATTAATTCTTCTTTAGAACGCATTACTTGTTTTTCATTATACTCTACACAAGTATAAAAATCAAAGGAAATTTGTAAGCCAAATATGTTTAGTTTTTTACTACTTTTAGTTATATCATATTTTAGTGATTTATTCAAATAATTTAACATATTTTCTTTAGAATTTATAGTTATTCCAACTGTATATTTTGTTTTACCTGTATATTCTTTTAAAATATCTATATATTTATACTCTATTTTGTTTTCATATTCACAATCTATTTTAACAATTCCCTTTGCTGGAACAGACTTTGTATCTAAAATTTTACTATATATTTTTCCCTCTATTAATACACTTCCCTTTTCTACATAACTTCCCTCATTTAACATTGCAGTTCCATTTTCTGGAACAAGTCTTGTTATAACACCTGACTTATTTGCAATTATATCACCATTTTTGTTATTTTGTATATCTTTATCTTTAAGTTTTGTTTTCTCCACAATTTTTACAGTCACAGCTGTACCGTCTATATCAAGTCCTGCCCATGTTATATCTTGCAGATTTACTCTTAAATTATTAATGATTTCTTTCTTATCAAGCCATAACTTACACTTTCCAACATAAAGTCCACTTTCCTTTAAACTTTCTATAACAGTTTCTTTAGCAATTTCATTATTCCCCTCAACATTTATATGCCATACAAAAGTTGAAAAAGCTATACTAAAGAATATAACCATAAAAAGTAAAAAGAAGGCAAATTTTCTTTTTCTATACTTAAATAACGTAAAGTATAGTCCTTCTTTTTTCTTAATTTTTAATTTACATTTTGTTTTTCTTGCAATTTTTCTTAATTTTTTAAAATCTGAAACACTAATTTTAAATCTTACCATTCCTTTTACTACATTTCGTATGTCCCAAATTTTAACATTATTTATCCTACATAGATTTATAAAGCGCTCTGTAAAAAAGCCCTCTATTTCAACTGTAACTACTCCACTTAGGTTTCTTATATTATCACTTAATCCCATTTTTATTTTCCCCTATTTTATATTTATTTCTTGTAATTTAAACTATAAATTTGTCCGCTAATTACAAGTTCAAAATCTGTTATCTCTTTAATATCAAGATTTTTCCCGTCTATTACAATATCCATATTGTTTGCTTTTATTTTTATATAATCATCATAATAATCAATTATTTGTTTGTATCCCTCTATTAATACATCTGTATCTTCTATAGAAGTAATTTTTGTAGAACGAGATACAACTTCACTAGGTAGTTCTAAAAATTCAGAAAATTTATTTTTTGCCTCATCTATTTGTGTCCTTTCTTTTATACTTCTTGCAATTTCTTTATACCATTTCTTTTTTTCCTTATTTTTTTTTGTAGATTTCAAACTTTTCACTTCCTCTTACATTATATTGTAAAATTTCCTTTTTATTCCAATTTTTATTTGGTCAAAATGTCGAATTTTGTAAACGAATAGTCGAATTTTCGTGAAAAAAAGTGTTGACAAATATTTTCTTTTATAGTATATTTAAGTATGTACAAAAAATTAGAGGTATTATAAATGATAAGAATTGGTATGTGTGATGATGATTTAGATAATTTAAACATTGTTAGTAAATTTTTAGAAGCAGAAATTATAACTCAAGGTCTGGATGCTGAAATCACAATAATAACTGATAATCAAAAAGAAATTTTTGATAATGTTTATCAAAAGAAAATTGATTTATTATTTTTAGATGTTGACTTTAAAGAAAAAGGGAAAAATGGAATAGAATTTGCAAAGGACTTAAGGCAAGTTAATAAAGATTTTTACCTTGTATTTTTAACCGCTTATAACCGTTATATACATGTATCACTTACTGCTAAAGTTTTTGATTATTTAGTAAAACCTATAAATCGTGATACAATTGCAGATTTAGTATCAAGAATAAAAGAAGAATTTTCAAATGATAAAAAGATTTTTCTTCATTTAAATAAGTGGGTTTCAATTAGAACAAACGACATTTTATATATAGAAAAGATTGGTAACAAATCAATAGTTGTAACTAAACAAGGTAAAAATTCTACTTTAAAGACTTTAGATGCACTACTTGAGGAGTTACCTATAAACTTTAGAAAATGTCATCGTTCATATATAATTAATGAAAACAAAATTATACAAATAGATAAAAAGAAAGGTTATGCATACTTTTCAAATGATTTATACTGCCCAATAAATTCACATTTTAATATATAAAGGAGTTCTTTAAAAATGATGGAAATTATTTTAAACATTATATGTAAAATACTACTACAAACCACTATATGTAGTTATCTTACTATATCAATATCAAAAATTTTTGATAATAAAGATTATTCAAAATTACAAATTATATTAACAATTATTATATCATTAATAAGTGCTATTAGTTGTGATTTAGTAAAAGGATTATTTCCACTATCAAATACAATATTAGGCTGGATATTTTGGTTTATAAATGTCAAATTCATTTTAAAACTTTCATATGTTAAATCTATAATTTCAGTTACAACTTCTTTTATATTAACTGCTATAACTGAATTAATTGCAATGTTCATTGGAATAAATTTATTTTCAATGAGTTCGGAAGAAATCTTAAATTCAAATTATGAAGCCTGTATCATTATCATACTTCAAATAATTCTTTTAATAATACTAACTAATATTATTAAATATATACTTAAAAACTATTCCAACATAAAAACAATAATCAAAGATATGAATTTTAAACAATCTATTCTAATTGCTATAATATTATTTTCATGTACTATACCACAATTAATAATATTTCTTTTTAATAGATACTCATATTCTTGGTATTTTATAATAATAAATGTTATTCAAATTTTAATTATTTGTGTTGTAATTTTTACTTATCTAAAAAAATCAATTGAAAAAGAAAAAGCAGAAAACGACTTGATAACCAGTGAACTGCATAATAAAACTATGGCTGGTATGGTTGATGGAGTAAGAACACTTAAACATGATTACAATAATATAATGCAATCATTAAATGGTTATGTTGTAACCAAACAATATGATAAATTGCAAGAACATATTAATAAAGTATTAAAGGAATGCAACATTGTCAATACTTTATCTGTAATTGATCCAAAAATATTTAATGAACCAGCAATATATGGAATAGTAGGTGCAAAATATTTTTCTGCTCTAGGACAAGATATAACTATGGAATTAGACATTGTAACTAATATTGCAGAAATACAATTTCCAATGCCAGAACTATCAAGAATTTTAGGTATATTACTAGATAATGCTATAGAAGCAACATCAAAACTTGAGCAAGATAAACAATATATAAGATTAGAAATGAAATTTGATAACAGAAAATGTGCTGATGTAATCAGAGTAATAAATACATATGATACAAGTATTGATATTAATTTAGACGAAATATATAAAAAAGGTGTATCTAGTAAAAAAGTAAAATCAGGAATAGGCTTATGGGAAGTTAAGAAATTAATTGCAAAAGTACCATCTGCACAGATATATCCAACAATAGAAAAAGATAAGTTTGTTCAAAATATAATAATAGAAAAAATATAGGTAGTTAGTACAATGCTAACTACCTTTTTAACACTAAAAATGTATTTTTTACTTTTTAATCATACATCTAGGAGCTTTTGGTTGATGTAATAAGCAAATCCAACAAGAATTTGTTGAAGTTTTTGCATACATTTCAACCACCTTTTTAACAAGTTTTTTCATATTCTTTCCCTCCTCTTTTTTTTATTTTGTTCTACCTTATACCCTTATACAATCTATACGCACGCTATTAGGTAATCTTATATTAAAATTTATATTTCAAACTATTTCATGAAAAAATAAAAAAGTATAGATTATAAACGATACAAGGTAAAACAAAAAGATTTATATATAAAGAATAATATTTTTATTATATTATCCTTATATATCAAATTAGTCATTAAAGAATTCTTTAAATTCTTCAGATTCATAACTATGTTTACATTTATATAATTTATACATAGGCTTTGTTGCAAAAATATCTATTAGCAAAACTGTTGATATTATAAGTTTTGATATAACAATATTTTTTATTAATGCAATTGCAATTATATATATAACAATTAATGAGATAATACCTAATATTTTAAATAATCTTCTTCTGTTTTTATTTAATATTGGTACTTCTTCTGTATCTGCCGGTGCATGTCTTAATATTACATATATAGAAAAAGCAAATACTAAAAAATACGTTAAATACAAATATATTCCACTTAATATAATGTATTTTGACATCAATACTGGCAAAAAGAAAAATGCTGAAGATGATATTAAACAAATAAAATTAGTTCTTGCGTGTGCACCACCAACAAATGTTTTGTAAGTTAACGTTACAGCTAGTACAATTCCAACCTCTGCTAATATGTGAAATACTAAACTTAACAAAAATATAATTAGATACTTCGGTATATCTTCTACTATTCTAGTAATTCCAAAAAGCATTACATCTCTTTGATCTCCCTCAATCTTTTCATTTTTGTAAAGTATATTATCAAGTATATAATTACTTAATTTATCAACCATATCTCTTCCCCTATGTCATTATATCTCAACTTTAATATTAGAAATTTAACTATATTTCTAATTTACGATTTTTTTATATCAATTATTAATTATTTCAATATACAACAATTTTTGACATTTTTAACACATGCATTATGTTACCTTTTTTAAAATAAAAAGTTAGTAATTTTTCTAGTAACAAACTTACTCATCACAACATATATTAATAATAAATTTATAACTTAGTTTATAAAAAAGGGGGAATATAGATGGATAATACTTGCTGTTCAAATAACAATTCAAGTAACAATTGTAACTTTTTAGGCGGACTATTGGGTGGTGGAAATTGTTACATATTTTTAATTATAATTGCAATTGTACTATTATGTTCATGTAATAAAGGATCTAATAACAATTGTAACTGCTAAAAAATAATGAGGAATAAATTAAATTTTATTTCTCATTTTTTTGTTATAATTTACCACATTTTAGCTCAAAATATAGTTAATGAAAGGAAAAAAATATGGAAATATTTAAAATTATATTACTCTCTTTAGGCTCTATTACAACTCTTTTTATACTCACAAAAATAATAGGCAATAGAGAAATGGCACAACTTACAATGTTTGATTATATAAATAGTATAACAATAGGTTCAATTGCAGCAGAAATGGCAACCTCTTTAGAAGATAATTTTTTGGAGCCACTAATTGCAATGATAGTATATGCAATTATTATATGTATAATCTCGTATTTAACAGGTAAATCTTTAAAACTTAGGCGATTTATAACAGGTAAATCTATAGTGTTATATGAAAACGGTGAAATTTACAGAGATAATTTTAAAAAATCAAAACTAGATATAACGGAATTTTTAACAGAATGTAGAGCAAATGGATATTTTAATTTAGCTGATTTGCAATCAGTAATATTAGAGCCAAACGGTAAATTAAGTTTCTTACCACAAAGTTCAAAAAGACCTTTAAATGCAACTGATATGAACATTCAAGTCCCTTCAGAAAAACCTGTTGTAAATGTTGTACTTGACGGTGTTGTTTTGCAAAATAATTTAAAATCTACTGGTAATAATGAAATTTGGTTAAATAATGAAATTAAAAACCAAGGAATAAAAGATATAAAAGAAATATTTTTAGCTACTTGTGATGTAGATAATAATTTAAGCATATATGTAAAAGTTCCAAAATATAACAAAAATAGTATCTTTATATAGAAAAAACTGCTGTAAAGGTAATTACAGCAGTTTTTTATGAACTAAAATCTGGTACATATTCTTCTTCATTTTCTCCTAATTCTTGTATATATCCATTTTCAAGATTTAAATTAAACAAATAATTTTGTATTTCATCATACTCCTTTAAATTAAGTTTTCTATTTATAACGCTATCCTCTTTTGCCTTATACGTTGGAAAATATTGAGCCATTAAACTAACATATACATCAGGCATTTTTTCACTTATCCAGTTTAATACTTTTTTTGAATTATCAATATATCCGTGGCAATACTAAATGGCGTATTATTACTCCTTTAGTTATTATTCCATTATCATCTAATATTGGACTTCCTACCTGTTTATGCATTTCAAGAATTGCATCTTGCGCTACTTTTGTATAGTTTTTAACCTTAGAATATTTTAATGCTAATTCATCATCAAAGTACTTAAAATCTGGCAAATATACATCAACATATCCTTTAAGCATTTTAATTGTTTCAACATTTTCGTATCCACCGCAATTATATATAATAGGTATAGATAGCCCCTTTTTCTTTGCTATTTTTATAGCTTCTATTATTTGCTCTACATATATTGTTGGACTTACTAGATTTATATTGTGAGCTTGTTTTTCTTGCTGAGCTAAAAATATATTAGAAAGTTCGTTAGCTGTAACTTCTTTTCCTTTTCCCTCATGACTTATCTTGTAATTTTGACAATATACACATTTTAAATTACAATTAGAAAAAAATATTGTACCAGAGCCTTTATCTCCACTAATGCAAGGCTCTTCAAAATGGTGCAATGAAACAAGTGCAATTTTTATTTTTGCCCCCGCTTTACATATTCCTAATTTATCATTTATCCTGTTCACACCACATTTATGTGGACACATTTTACAATTTTCTAACATAAATTTCTCCTATTCTTTATATATAAAATCAAGTCCCCAACTTAAATTAAGCTAGGGACTCTAAATAAACTATTTACTGTACTCTTTCAACAACAAAATCTCTTATTCTAATCAACTTGTCTTTTAAAGGAATATTGCTACTATCTATAATTGGAGAACAAACCTTGCACTGCATGATAAGAGATATAAGCGAAGATTGCACCCATGAGGGTGAATACTTTTCAACAGCATCTCTTGTTACATTACTTTCTTCATCTTCTCCTGCAAGCCGCACTTCAGCATCTTTAAAATAATCGTTCGTAAGAAGCATAGCTCCCATAAACATTTGTGTTGGTGACTGATCCTTCAAAACTATTGTTGCCATAAACAGACCTCCTTAAAATATTTATACCTTAAATTCTTAAGATATTAAGCTGTTTCCAATATAGCCTATTATATCATCTGTTTTGTTATATGTCAACAATATTTCGAGAATTTTCTTGCTTTTTCGACATTTTAAATTAATGTTTATCTGATGTTCCAAACAATTCATCAAATTTCTTTTCGAGTTCTGCTTGTAAATCTATTGTTGGAGTTTTTTCTACACTTGTATCTTTAGTAGCATTTTTTACTTCTTTTTCATTTTTTAAAGTATCATTAATATTTTCATCAAAAAGATTTTTTTGATCCGATTTATCATTTAAAGAGTTTAGCCTTTCTCTTGCCATTTTTTCTCTTTTTGCTATATGTTCTCTTACGTCCATAACTCTTACTGGTACATCATCAGTTTTAGGCATTTGTGAAATATCTTTTATCTCATATTGAGCAGCAATATTTCTCATAGGATGAAATTTAAAATACCATGCTTTTTTAGCTTTTATAGGTCTTAAAGTTCTTACAAGTAATAATTCTTCATTAGGATCAAGCCTCATAATTTCATCTATTGTCATTAAATCTCTACCTTGTCGCTGTTCACTTATTGAAACACCTTGTTTTGCAAGTTCATTTTTATCTTTGCTTACTGATCTACTATAATATTTAATTGTAGTTTGTCCCATACTTTTTTGGAAATACTCACAGGTTTTTATTGATGAACTACCTAAAAATACTTTAGTATCACAGTTACCCATAATATTTTCATAATTATCTTTATATAACGCTTCTAATTGGTCTAAACTTTGTACAATTATAGAAATGCTTATTCCTAAACTTCTTGTAGTACTAAGTTTTTTATTAAAATCAGGTATTTGCCCTATATTTGCAAATTCATCAAGTAAAAAATATACTTGATTATTTAATGTACCACCGTTAAGATCTGCTTGAGCATATAATTTCTGTAGCATTTGACTAAAAAATATTGTAGATACAAAGTCATATGTACTATCTGCAGCAGAAGTTATAACATATATAGCGGTTTTTCTTTCGCCCAATTCTTCAAACTCAATATTATTAGAAGTTGTTATTCTTTGCATTGACGGTGTATCAAAAGTTTCAACTTTTGAAATAGTAGATATTATAATACTTTGCATTGTTTTATCAGCCGCTGTCTTAAAGTTTTCATATTGTATTCTTCCTGGATGCTCTGGTTTTAATTCATCTATAAATAATTTATCAAATAATGTTTCATCGGAACCACCTTGTCTTATTATGCTTAAACAGCTTGATAAGTTTTGTTCTTCCTCTGGTAGTACTGATATCACATAGTATATACATGCTTTAAGCAACATTTTAGCAGTATTATCCCAAAACGGATCATTTGTTGGTTGTCCTTTAGTTGCGCCTACAACTATTGTATGAGCTATTACATCAATACTTGTATGGTCTATAATATGAGCTAAAGGGTTATATCTATCACTATATTCTGGGTTTACTAAATTTAAGACTTTTACATTATATCCGTTTGCTTTTAAAAATCCAGATGTTTCTCTATAAAGTTCACCTTTTGGATCTGTTATTACATATGAGCCTAGTAGTTGCAATATATTAGGTTTAACATAGCAAGCAGATTTACCAGAGCCTGAACCGTCCTACAACAAGCACATTTTTATTAATAAATACATTCCTTAAATCTGTTCCTAAATAATGATCTTTACTTAATATAAAACCTGATTTTTTATTTAAAATTTCTTTTCCATCAGAGGTTTTATTGAATTCTTCGCCATGCTTACTCCACTGACTAGATCCACTTTCTTTTCCATCATATTCATGTTTTTTTGCAAATTTAATTTTCCAAGCTATAAATAATATAACAAAGACGAACAAAGTCCAAAAAGAGACA
Organism: uncultured Clostridia bacterium; assembly: GCA_947632635.1. Taxonomy (GTDB): domain Bacteria; phylum Bacillota; class Clostridia; order TANB77; family CAG-465; genus CAG-465. The sequence goes on from CANRQA010000018.1 coordinate 12,848, forward strand.
GATAAAAATCTAAAGAAGTCAATAAACATTCCATTAAAAAATTTTAAGCCAATTAAACTAGGCAAAAAATTTTGAAAAACATATATAAATGCTTCTCCAGAATTTACTCCTTTAGGTATTGTATCTACCGCATAACAAATGCTACCTATAACAATTATATCAAAGACAATATATACTATTAAGAAAGGCAAAGCCTCTCTTATAATTTCATTAAATTTACTTTTCATATGTACACCTCTTATATTTTTCTACTATGTTATGTTAGTATATTTATATAATCATATCATCTTCGCCCGACATTTTTGGTTCAATAGCTTTGTTTGGATCAGTTATATTTAATTCCACAGAGTCACCAAATACAAGTCTACTTTCCTTTCCTATTTGTTCTTCTCTAAATGTAAGAGTTGACAATTTTATTCTTAAATTATTAGTCATATTAGATTTTCCTCCCTATTTCTACATTTTTTACTACATTTAAACTACATTAATTATTACATATTAAAATACTTATTCTTCATCAAATCTAAGTTCAAGTACAATATATGGTTTATTAGGTAATAATTTGCACCTACCTTTTATAGTGCCACTTATCTCATCAGTATAAAGCACTGGTTTTACTTCTTCACCAGTTTGAGTATCAATAATGCAAAAATGTCTTTTCATATTAGGTGTGTACTCAACTTCTTTATACTCAACGCCCTCTTGGTTATATATTGTTCCATAACTTAATGGAACATTTGATTGTGTAGTCTTAAATCCCTCATCACTTAATTCTCCAGTACTTAAAATAGCCTTTGAATTAGTTAATGTAAGTAACACAATCAATTGTACTTTTTCATTTCCTTTTATTACATTAAATACTTTCTTTATTTTTCCTTCTTCTTGTGTTTCAATACAATCAATTTTTTGTAGAGAAAGTAAAGCGTTTCCTTTTTTGTACTCTTCTTCGTTTTTCTCAACTACAAAAGCAACTGTATTCATTCCAGGCATATCAATAATTTCAAATTTATTCATTTGTATTAAAGGTTCCATATTTTTACCTCTTTCTTAGATATAAAATCTAGATATATTAATTATACTATATTATTATGTAAAATGCAATAGTTTTAAGAAATATTTATAATTTTATTATTCGACATTTTCTATATTTTCTTCATCTTTATTTTCTTCAATATTATTAACACTTTCCTCTTTTTTAGTACCAATACGCACAACTTGTTGTCTTGGGTTATATGTATCCCTTGAAAGCATAACATTACTTTCAGTTGTACCGTTTATCTTTTTTACTATATAGCCCTCTGAAACATATCCATCAATTCCTTGTATATCTATTACTTGCTCTCCATCTTTTAAATTTTCATCATATATATATTTTGTTGTAAAAGGAATTGTTGAAATATATTTGCTATTTAAAGTAATTTCAGGTTCTTCTTCCTCTTTTGTACCATATATACTAACATTCATACTTCCGCGTAACACTATATGATGTTACTATCTTTACTGGGTAATTTCTTGTATTTTTTATTTTTAAATCAAGTATTGGCGAGTACACAGTTGCATCTAAACTTGGCTGAACATAAGCAACTGGTAGCCCATGTTGATAACGTTCTACTATTTCTAAATTTGCATATAATGCTGCTTGATAAAGTGTTGATGAGGTTTGACAAATTCCACCGTCCTATTTCATCGACAATAGAACTTCCTTTAAATGTAGCAGCAGGCTCATAGCCTTTTGCGGTTGTTGTATCTCCAATAGCCTCATTATATGAAAATATTTGTCCTGGCATTATAACCTTATCATTTAGATAACTTAACGCTATTTCCATATTGTTACATCTAGCTTTTTGTGAAACATCAAAATATGTTGTTTTTCCTGATAATTTATCGTTATAATAATCATATGTTATATCACTTGATTTTACTTTAGGTTCAGTAATTATAAGTGGAAACTCAATTATTGCATTATCTAGTTTATTTTCAGCCTTTTCTAAAGTATTTTTAAACTCCTCTAAATCTAAATCAATTCCTAATACTTCGCTTACAAATTTAGCAGGTTTTTTGGTATCATCAATATATGCGTCTTGAGCCTCTCTTTTAATTTCACCATATATTTTATTTACATCTAATTCTTGGCTTATATTTGATTTAACATCAAGTATCATCATAGTATCTTTTAGCGTTGAAAAATAATCAATTATTTTAGCTTTTTCAATACTGTAATCTATTGAATTTCCAGCACTTCCTTTTTTTATTATTATTACTTTCTTTTCTTCATCAATACTATATGAATCTTCAACAAATCTATTTTTTAAACTTAAATCAATGTTTTTTATAATGTTATCTAACTTTTCTTCATCATATTCAAATACTGCTTCTGCCTCTTTACCTTTAAATAATATTTTTATTATATTAAAAGTATTTGTAAAAATATTGCCATTTCTTCCAATACTTAATATTTTTTCTATTGTTTTTGCTTTGTCTATTTTGAAATTTATCTCACTTGGAGTGCATCTTAGTATTGAATCGCTTTGTTGATAAACATCAAGATTAAACTTATCAATTTCTTCTTGCCTTTTTTCTAATATTTCAACAAGTTCATTTGTATTTTTACCACTTACATCTATACCTAAAACTGTTATATTTTTATACACATTAGTATTAAATTTATTTACACATACAATAATTGCAAAAGAAAGTATTAACAACATGATAATTGAAAAAACAACAAGAAAGATTTTTAATTTAGATTTTCCTTTTTTAAAAATACGAAAGGAGTCAAAAAGGCTCTTCCTTTTTGGCTCTTCTTTTTCTATATTATCTTTTTTTATATCATTTGTTTTATCTATTTTACTTTCTTCTTTTGACATTTTTTCCCCCAAAGATATATATGAATAATTATTACATATCTACATTTTCATCTTGACTTTCGGCTTGTGTTTCAGCTTGATTATCAATTTTTTCTGTTTCATTATCACTAGAAACATCTTCTACTTCTTCATTTTCAACTTGTTTTACTTCTTCTGTTTCTTCACTATTTTTATTTTCAACTTCTTCGTTATTTTCATTTTTCTTTCTTATTAAAACAAGTGGTGTTAATGTCTTAGTTTGACCAGCTGGATTATCTTTTATCATACCTTTTAATTCAGCTTCACTTTTTTCTATTGCATCGGCTTTACCAAGTATTTCAACATTAAAGTCATTTGCGTCTACTATCATACATTTTACACCAGTTTTTTCGTAAATTTCATTACATACTCCAGTTGAATTATCTGGTATTCTTATTCCAAATTCAGCATAATCTTCAAATACATCACCATAAAAACCGTCAAGTCCACTAATTTCAGGCCCTACAATTTCATAGAAAACTCCTCTTTTTCCAAATAATTTACAAAAGCCTCCTGCAATTGCTGCCCATATAACTTTTAAAGGTCCACACAAATTAATTGCAAATTGCATTTTATATGGGTTATCTACTCCTACTCCAGCATTACTTCTCATAGCAAATTTTGATAAAAACTTAGCAAGCCCACCTACTTTTACATCTTTTTTATATACAATTCTTTCTTGACATAGACTTATTATTTTTTCACTTATAGATACAATATCTCCTTCTTCATAAAGAGGCTTTACATATTTTTCTATTATATCTATATAACTTTCTCCTATTTGTATATAATGAGTTTCTATTGCATGTCTTAAATATTTTTCATCATTTACTGATATTTCAACACTTTTACCTTCGTTTGCTTTAAATTCCATAAAATCACACTTCTTTCTTTAAATTCTCTTTAAGTATATTACAAAGTTATTGCAAAGTCAATAAAGTAGTTAAAAATATGAAAAAAAGACTATCCAAAAAAGGATAGCCTAAAAGTATTTCATAAGCCGGATTCTGTATTAGATAGTCATTTATCTAGAATATATATCACTATATATTTCAAGCCACCAACCACGAAAGTCGACGGGCAGTCTTAATCTTTCTTTTATGGTGTTGCACCAAGTGGGGTTTACACCATAGCTATGTCACCATAGCTATTCGTAAGCTCTTACCTCACGTTTTCACCCTTACCACATAAGTGGCGGTTATTTTCTGTTGCACTTTCCTTAAGGTTACCCTCACTAGACGTTATCTAGCACTATTGCCCTATGGTGTCCGGACTTTCCTCTTGAAAATTCAAGCGACTACCAGAAATACTTATATATTTATTATATCATAAAATACGATACAAGTAAAGGTTAATTTTACATAATTTTATATTTGCCTAGACTTTGCTCTTCTAACTTAACAGTAGAATTTAAACAAACAATAGGTCGAAAACCGTACACCTATACCGCCTCTACAGTGTGCATAGGATAAACCTCCAGTACAGTTAATAACACTTAAACCATCTCTACCAGTATCAGATGTAGATGCCAACCACATAGCAGTTCCCTTTATTTTGTCTGTAATTACATATAACGAATCACTTGTATCAAATGCTGACGCTACATATGTATTCCAAATACCACTACTATCATTTCTATATCTATATCCATTTGTTTCATCATTTACTCCTACTACTTTACATTCTAACGCTGATTGTGGATATTTCTGCCTATACGATTTTATAAACAATTCACTTGTTGGACCACCTATAGCATATTCTGCATTATCACCCTTAAATACTTTCCATGCATCTGTATCAAGCATATATGCTACCGCTTTTATACTATCATTTTCCCTCTTATTATTAATTAGCCTTAAATAAGCAAAATAACTACTATTTAAATTTTGTAATTTAACATCTGTTATCGATTCTGAGCCAGTATAATCCTCTAATATACCTGCAAATTGTATGTCACTTGTATATTGATTATCATTACTTCCTGTTACTACTTCAGCTGGTCTATGACCTTTTAAGTTTGTAGGTACAGCAACATATGGTATATAATCACCTGCTATTAAATAAATATTACTTTCATCTGAGTAAAATATTTTCCACTCAACATCGCTTTCACTATTTTCTCTATAATCTACCACTTTTCCATAATATTTATCAGGATTATTTGCTATATCTACTGCTCCTCCTTTCTCGCCTACTCTTCCAGTTTGTTCACTAACAACTATATCTCTGATTTGTTCTTCTGTAAAACCTTGTTCTTCTAGTTTTTTCTTTACATACTCATTTCTTGAAAGTGCTGTTTTTTCTAACAAACTATCTGTTTTCCACTCTGCAGAAAGCACCCCCGCGCTTTCTAATAATACAGATTTATTATGTAGCTCTGTCACCTCCTTAGCAATTTCCACTGGTTTATTATTTGCAACAGATATAATAGCTATACTTGAGAGTATTATTATTACTACTATTGTTACTATTAGTACTATTAAGCTTATTCCTTTTACTCTCTTTTGTTTTTCTTTCATATTCCTCTACCTCTACCTTTTTTCATTTTTATTATTATTTACTATATCATATTTTTTATAAATTTGTCATTGGTAATTTTTACCTGTATTTAAAGTTAATTTAAACGCAAAAATCCAATGCTAGAACATTATTCATATCCTAACATTGGTATTTTTATATTTCTTATTACAATATATTTATTTAAACTTACTTTGCTTTTTAAGCTGTTTCTTTTATTATTTAATAGCCACTTATGTATGTATGTATGTATGTATGTATGTATGTATGTATGTATGTATGTATGTATGTATGTATGTATGTATGTATGTATAGTGGTTTCATCTTTCTTACCTCTCTTGTTTACATATAATTTTACAATTATTTATTACTATTCTCAACATCATCTTCTGGAATAATCTTTGCAATATTAATAACTTTTCCACCATCTGATGTTCTCATTAATGTAACACCTTGAGTATTTCTACCAAGTACAGAAATATCTTTTACATTAAGCCTAATTATAACTCCTGTATCAGTTATAAGCATAACATCATCTTCATCAGTTACAATTTTTATTCCTATAATATGGCCAGTTTTTGCAGTAGTTTTATATGTTAATATACCTTTACCTGCTCTTGACTGTTCCCTATATTCCTCTACTTCAGTTCTCTTTCCAAATCCATTTTCTGTAATAGCTAATATATATGCTTTATCATCTTCAATTGGTTCCATACCTATTACTTTATCATCTTCGTTAAGATTTATGCCCTTAACACCCATTGAAGTTCTTCCAACAGCTCTTACCTCTTGTTCATTAAATCTAATAGATAATCCACTTGCTGTTACCATTACAATACTACTATTTCCATTTGTAAGTCTAACATCAATTAATTCATCATCTTCTCTTAATGTTATACCTTGAATTCCTGTCTTACGAATATTGCTATATTCAGAAAGCTCAGTCTTTTTAATAAGACCATTTCTAGTTGCCATTAACACAAATAACTCATCATTATAATCATGAACTGGTATAACCGCTGCAACTTTTTCACCTTGTGCAAGTTGTAATAAATTAACAATTGCAGTTCCTTTCGAAGTTCTACTTGCCTCTGGTATTTCATAAGCCTTAAGTCTAAATGCTCTACCTGTAGTAGTAAAGAACATTATATAATCGTGTGTTGATGTAACAAATAAATGCTCTACAAAATCTTCCTCACGAGTGTTCATAGCAGTAAGCCCTTTACCACCACGTTTTTGTGAACGATAAACATCTGCAGCAATTCTTTTTATATATCCAAAATGAGTAAGAGTTACTACATTAGTTTCTTCTTTTATTAAACTTTCTACATCAATTTCACTTTCTCCATGAGTTATAGTTGTTTTTCTTTCATCGCCATATTTTTCTTTTAACTCAAGAAGTTCCTCTTTTATAATATTCTTAACAAGTTCATCACTTTGCAAAATCTCTTTTAAATGTGCTATAAGTTTTACAAGAGAATTATATTCATCTTCTATTTTTTCTCTTTGTAAACCTTGAAGAGTTCTAAGCCTCATTTCCAAAATAGCATTAGCCTGTATTTCAGAAAGTCCAAAAGCCTGCATAAGTTTTTGAGCTGCGTCATCATAAGCCTGTCTTATAATTTTTATAATTTCATCTATATGGTCGATTGCAATACGTAGTCCCTCTAAAATATGAAGTCTTGCTTCTGCCTTATCTAAGTCAAATTTTGTTCTTCTTACAACAACTTGTTTTCTATGTTTTATATATTCAGCAAGTATTTCATTTAACTTTAGTACCTTTGGTTGTCCATCAACTATCGCAAGCATAAGCATACTTTGTGAAGATTGTAATTGTGTATGTTTATATAACAAATTTAAAACAACATTAGGATTTGCATCTCTTTTTAATTCAATTACAATTCTTAAGCCCTCTCTATCTGATTCATCTCTTAAATCTGATATTCCCTCAATAGTTTTTAATTGTACAAGTTTAGCAATACTTTCAACAAGTGCTGCTTTATTTACTTGATATGGAATTTCAGTAACAATAATTCTATATCTTCCTCTATTATCTTCTTCTATTTCAGCTTTTGCTCTAACACATACTTTACCACGGCCTGTAGTATAAGCACTTTTTATTCCCTCTTTTCCTAATATAATTCCAGCAGTAGGAAAATCTGGTCCTTTTATATATGCCATTAATTCTTCATTTGTTATATCTGGATTTTCAAGTTGTGCTATTGTACCATTTACTACTTCGGTTAAATTATGAGGTGGTATGTTACAAGCCATACCAACAGCTATACCATATGCGCCATTAATTAAAAGGTTTGGAAGTTTTGCAGGTAACACAGATGGTTCTTTTAATCTATCATCGTAGTTTGGGACAAGGTCAACTGTTTCCTTATCTAAATCTGTTAACATTTCTAAAGCAATTTTTTGTAATTTTGCCTCAGTATACCTCATAGCAGCTGGTGGATCATTATCTATAGAGCCAAAGTTACCATGTCCATTAACAAGTGGATATCTCATAGAAAAATCTTGAGATAAACGTACTAAAGCATCATATATAGCAGCATCACCATGTGGGTGATAGTTACCCATAACGTCACCAACAATACTTGCGGATTTTCTAAATGGTTTTTCAGGCCATAGTGCAAGTTCGTTCATAACGTATAAAATTCTTCTATGAACTGGTTTCATTCCATCTCTTACATCAGGAAGTGCACGTGATACTATAACGCTCATAGCATAATCAATATATGATCTTTGCATTTCTTCTTCAATTTTTACTGGTACAATTTTTTGTGCATCTAAGAAATTTTCATCATTTAAGTCCATTATCAATACCTCCAAAAATATTACTCCTTTATTATACAAGAAAAAAATTTAAAAAGCAAGTAAAAATAGTTGAAAATTGCGTAAAATGTGATATAATGTAAAAAACAAAATAAAGAAGGAGCAATATATGAAATACAAAAATTACTATGAAATATTGGGTGTAAATAGAAAAAGTACAAAGGATGAAATTAGATTATCATACAGAAAACTTGCAAAGAAATATCATCCTGATACAAATAAATCAGAAGAATCTGAAATTATGTTTAAAGATATTACCGAAGCCTATGATACTCTTACAAATGAAGAAAAAAGAAGAAAATATGATAGACAAACAAATAGATTAGGATATGGAGTTGTTGACTCTAATTCTAGCCTTTCAAATGTTACTTATGAGTTTAAATCTGGAGTAAATGTTATTAATGATTTACTTACTACTATTCTTGGCTTTAAAAAAGACGATGCTCAAAATTTTGGTGACATTGATAATGCACCAAAAGAAGAAAAGAAACCAAGACAAAAACAAGAACGTGGTAAAGATATTATTACTCATCTTGATGTTACACTTGAAGAGGGGTTACTTGGAATTCAAAAGAAAATTGCTATTAAGACTTACAGAACTGGTATGAAAACTTTCTCTGTAAATGTTCCTATAGGTATTAAAAATGGTGATAAAATAAGGCTTGCTGCTCTTGGTAACCCAGGCAAAAATGGTGGTAAAAATGGAGATTTAATTATTCATGTTAAACTACTAGATCATGAAGACTTTAGGTTGCAAGGAATAGATTTATACAAAGATATAACTATTTCACCTGCTCTTGCAGCTCTTGGTGGCAAGTATAAAATTAATGTTTTAGGTGAAACAATTATAGTTTCACTTCCTAAACATTTACATGATTTAGAATTAGTTACAGTAAATGGTAAAGGATATGCAAATGAGGATGGTTCACGTGGAAATCTTGTTTTAAAAGTTAATATTGATTTACCTCTAGATATTACTGAAAGAGAAGAAAAATTATATGAGCAATTACTAAAATATGAAAGAAAAAAAGAGGAAAAGAAAAATAATATAAAATAAAAACATACTTAAATAAGTGCTATCTCTATAATTTTTAAAATCATAGAGCATAATAATAGCTTTTTATATAGGGTAATTTCGCCGATTATTAAAGAATATAAAATCGGCAAAATTACCTTTTTTTATTGCAATTGTTGACTTTTACAAATTCGCATGATATAATTCTGGTAAATTAATTTTTATAACCATTAAATAATTTTAAAGGAGGACTAACTGATGACTGAAAAAGGCTTTGTAAATGAAGATGTACAAAGAATGTGCGAAAAAAAATATGATGTTATTTATGATTTTGAAAATGGGTTTGCTAGGGTCAAACTTAATGGCAAATTCGGTTTCATTAATGAAAGTGGTAATGAAATAATCGATATTAAATATGATTACGCTTTCTATTTTGAAAATGGCTTTGCTCGAGTTGTACTTAATAATAAATATGGTTTCATTGATGAAAGTGGTAATGAAATAACCCCAATAAAATATGATGCTATTTATAATTTTGATGCAAATGGGTTTGCTATAGTTGAAATTGGCTGTAAATCAGATTTTATTAATTCTAATGGTAAAGAACTTACTGGC
>CANRQA010000019.1 GCA_947632635.1 uncultured Clostridia bacterium
GCAGGAGCACCTAAAGCATGTATTTCTTGGATAGAACATCCATCACTTCTTGCAACAAGTGAACTTATGAATCATCCAGATGTAAAATTAATTCTTGCAACTGGAGGAGCTGGAATGGTTAAAGCTGCATATTCTTGTGGTAAACCAGCCCTTGGTGTAGGACCAGGTAATGTACCTTGCTATATTGATAAAACTGCGAATTTAAGAACATCTGTTACAGACCTTATACTTTCAAAAACCTTTGATAATGGTATGATTTGTGCTTCTGAACAGTCTGTTATTGTAGATAGTGAAATATCAAAAGAATTTGAAAGTTTAATGAAAGAATATGGTTGCTATTTCTTAACTGAAAAAGAAAAGCAAGTATTACAAAAGTATGTAATAATGGAAGATAAAAATGGCTTAAAAATTAATCCTGATATTGTAGGTCAAACTGCTTATGATATTGCAAAAAAAGCAGGTTTACAAGTACCCGAAGATACTAAAATACTAATTGCTAAATTAAAAGGAGTAGGTGATAATGACCCATTATCAAGGGAAAAACTTAGCCCAATTCTTGCATATTACATTGTAAAAAATGAAGATGAAGCATTAGACCTTGCAGATAAGCTTTTAATATATGGTGGACTAGGGCACTCTGCTGTTATACATAGTGAAAATAAAGAGGCAATTAAAAAGTTTGAAAATAGAATGAGAGCAGGAAGAATAATAGTAAATTCACCTTCTACTCATGGCGCAATAGGTGATATTTATAACACAAATTTACCTGCATTAACACTTGGCTGTGGTTCTTTTGGTGGCAATTCAACTACAGCAAATGTTTCCACTCAAAACCTTATAAATATTAAAAGAGTTGCAAAAAGGAGGGTTAATATGCAGTGGTTTAAAGTGCCAAGTAAGATATTTTTTGAAAGAGATTCTATACAATATTTAGAAGTTATGAGAGATATATCAAGAGCGTTTATTGTATGTGATCCTGCTATGCTAAAACTTGGCTATGTAGATAAAATATTATATTATTTAAGAAAAAGAAAAAATCATGTACATGTAGAAATATTCTCTGATGTTGAGCCGGACCCATCTTTTGATACAATAAATAAAGGTGTCGAAATGATGAATAGTTTTAAGCCAGACTTAATTATTGCACTTGGTGGTGGTAGTTCAATGGATGCAGCAAAGGGTATGTGGCTTCTTTATGAACAACCGGATGTAAATCTTGGTGCACTTAAAGAGAAGTTTATGGATATAAGAAAGAGAATATATAAAATCGAACAGTTAGGTAAAAAAGCAAAACTTGTTGCGATACCTACTACTAGCGGAACAGGGTCTGAGGCTACTTCTTTTGCTGTTATATCCGATAAAGCAAAAAATATGAAATATCCTCTTGCTGATTACGCACTTTTACCAACTATTGCAATTGTTGATCCTAACCTTGTATCAACTTTGCCAAAGTCTGTAATTGCTGATACTGGTATGGATGTTTTAACACATGCAATTGAAGCTTATGTTTCAAATATGGCATCTGATTATACTGACGGACTTGCAGTAAAAGCAATTGAGCTTGTATTTGAGTATTTAGAAAGATCATATAAAGATCCAACTGATATGCTTGCAAAAGAGAAAATGCATAATGCAAGTACAATAGCTGGAATGGCTTTTTCAAATGCTTTTCTTGGAATTAATCATAGTTTAGCACATAAGATAGGTGGAGAATATCATGTACCACATGGTAGAGCAAATGCAATACTTCTTCCATATGTTATAAAATATAACGCTGAAATACCAACTAAATTTGTATCTTTCCCTAAATATGATCATTTTGTTGCACACGAAAGATATGCAGATATCGCACGAAGATTAGGACTTAAGGCAAGTACCACAAAAGAAGGAGTAGATTCTTTAATAAAAGCTATTAAAAAGCTCATGAAAGGTCTTGAAATGCATACATCTTTTAAAGAAGAAAATATAGATGAAAAAGAATATATGAGTAAATTAGATGTGTTAGCGGATAAAGCATTTAGTGATCAATGCACAACAGCAAATCCAAAACTTCCTTTAGTTAGTGAGTTAAAACAAATTTTAATAGATTCATATTATGGAGAAGAGTAATTTGCTAATATGTTTAAATATACAAATTGATTAGGTATCGTAGTATGAAAAAATAATAAAATCAAACTAAATATAATATATAATATAATTTATAAAAAAAGAAGGTGTAATAATGACAGAACAAGATGTTATTGAAGCGATACAATATATGCAAAAATATCAAACTGAATCTGATAGAATAGAAGCAAAGACAGCAGAAGTTGATTTCCCAAAAAAATGTTATGATACTATTTCAGCATTTGCTAATAAGTATGGTGGAATTATAATATTTGGAATAAATGAGCATAATAAATTTATAGAACAAGATGTATATGATGTAAATGATTTGCAAAAACAAATAACATCATTATGCACTAATTCTATGGAGCCTAAGTTAAGACCAAATTTTTTAGTTATAACATATAAAAATAAAAAATTATTAGCTGTAAAAATAGACGAAATTCCTCAAAATAGAAAACCTTGTTATTATAAAAGTGCAGGTATACAGAAAGGCTCATATATTAGAATAGGAGATTCAGATGAGCATATGACAGATTATGAAATTTATAGTTTACAAAGTTATAAAGATGGAATTCAAGAAGATTTAAGACCTATAAAAAGAGCAAGTTTAAATGATTTAGATTCTGAAAAAATTGCATCTTATTTGGAAAAATAAAAAAAGAGAAACCAAACTTTTCAAAATTTTCTAATGAAAAGATTTTGAAACTTAGTGGTATTATTGATAATAGTACAGGAGAGATATATCCAACTCTTGCTGGTATTTTAATGTTCGGAGAATATCCACAAGGATATTTACCTCAACTATTTATAGCTTGCGTTGTTGTACCTGGTACAAAACTTGGTGATGTTGGGGAAATGGGTCAACGATTTGATGATAATAAAAGAGTTGAAGGAACAATAGACGAAATGTTAGATCAAACTTTAACTTTTATTAGAAGAAATATAGGTACAAAAATAGTTATTAATGATGATGGTAAGAGAGAAAATATACCTGAATATCCAATGAAAGCTTTAAGAGAAGCTATCGCTAATGCATTAATACATAGAGATTATAGTATTAGCAGGGAAAGTGCATATATTTATGTGCAAATTTATGATGATAGAATAGAAATAATAAATCCCGGCGATTTATACGGTAACAATAGAATAGAAAACTTGGGAACTGACGTTATGTTAGAATCTAGAAATAAAAATATAGTTAGATTACTTGAAGAAACAGGAAATGTTATAGAAAATAGGCATACAGGAATTTCTACAATGCGAGAGGAAATGAAAAAAATGGGACTTCCGGAACCAGAATTTCAATCTTTAAGAGGAGATTTTAAAGTTATTTTTAGAAAAGAAAAAAAAGATTCTATCGAACAGAAATCCGGACAGAAATCCGGACAGAAATCCGGACAGAAATCCGGACAGAAATCTGATTCTAATAAAACAGCATTAACAAATAACCAGTTGAATATTCTTGGTTTAATAACAAATAATCCTCAAATTACACAAATAGAAATTGCCCAAATATTAAATATTGGAAGAACTACTGTAACTGATAATATAAGAAAAATGAGAGATATGGGACTCTTAGAAAGAATGGGATCAGATAGAAAAGGGTATTGGAAATTTTTAAAATAAATATTTATGTAAAAAACAAATTGTTACAAATAACTATACTAGATAAATAAAATAATGAAAATGCAATATTATAGCAAATAGGGGGGAATATTGTGAAAGTTACTGTGTTAGAACGATAAATATAGTTATAATAAGTTAAAATATTTTTAATCAAATAGTATATTTAAATGAAAAATTCATTTAAGTGTACTATTTATTTATGTTAATTTGTTATAATAATTAGAACGAATAAAATGCTAAAAAATGTCAAATAATAATTAGGAAACATATGAATTTACTAAATTTTTATTTATAATGAAAAGCAACAAATATTATGTTTTTATTACAAAATAAGACAAAATATACAAATTGCTACAGTTATAGTTGAAAAAAATATTAAATAATGTTATAATGAAGAAGAAATTTCTTTATGTATTTTTATATATTAAGAATTTTTAATATGTTTATATGTATGAGAAGGATGTATATGATTTATAGAAATATAATAAAAAGGATTGCTGATATTATACTTGCAACCTTTGCATTAATATTATGCTCTCCAATTATGCTTATATCTGCTATATTAATAAAAGTAGATAGCAAAGGACCAGTTATTTTTAAACAAAAACGCGTAGGGTATAAAGGTAAATCTTTTAATATTTATAAATTTAGAACTATGTATCATGATGTTAAGTTTGGGGAGAATAAGCCAACAAAGGTTGGAAATATTTTAAGAAAAACTAGTATTGATGAATTACCGCAACTTGTAAATATAATAAAAGGAGATATGTCTTTTATTGGACCAAGACCTTGGATTACTGAATATAGTAAATATTTTACTGAGAAAGAAAAGAAAAGATGGGATGTATTGCCTGGACTGTCAGGGTATGCTCAAATAAAAGGGCGAAATCGGTATAAGTATTAGAGAAAAATTAGATGCAGATGCTTGGTATGTTGATCATATATCATTAAAACTCGATTTAGAAATATTTTTTAAAACTATATTGTTGGTATTTAAAAAAAATCATAGTTCTATAAGTGAAGATGGTATAAAAAATGAATTGGATTATTTAAGAAATAATTATGAAAAAGACGTAAAAGATGATGATAATATATAATAATATTATATATAAAAATTTAAGGGGATATTTATGAATGAGTTAATAACAATAATAATTCCTGTTTATAATTCAGAACGTTTTATATTAGACACTATAAATACTATAATGGACCAGACATATAAAAATTGGGAAGCAATTTTTGTTAATGATTGTTCCACTGATAAAAGTTTAGAAATTTTAAAAAAATATGCTAGTGATAAAATTAAAATAGTGGATTTAAAGAAAAATTGTGGACCGGCGATAGCTAGAAATATTGGAATAAGAAAGGCTAAAGGAAGGTATATTGCGTTTTTAGACGCTGACGATTTATGGAATAAAAAAAAATTAGAGAAACAAATTACTTTTATGAATGAAAAGCAATGCGTTTTTTCTTTTACAAGTTATGAATTTGCAAATGAGTATGGTGTTCCAAATGGCAAAAAAGTGTTTGTGCCTGCAAGAATTAATTATAAGCAAGCATTAAAAAATACAACCATTTGGACTAGTACTGTTATGTTAGATGTAACAAAAATAGTTAAAAGAAAAATATATATGCCTAATATAAAAAGTGAGGATACTGCATGTTGGTGGAAGATATTAAAAACAAATGAATTCGCATATGGCTTAAATGATGTTTTATCTTTCTATAGAAGAACAAATACATCATTA
This sequence comes from uncultured Clostridia bacterium, assembly GCA_947632635.1. Classification (GTDB taxonomy): domain Bacteria; phylum Bacillota; class Clostridia; order TANB77; family CAG-465; genus CAG-465. Next base: position 5,484 of record CANRQA010000019.1, read on the forward strand.
ACCTCAAATAAATTAGAAGCTATAAAAAGGACATGGAATCTTTATAGAAAACAAGAAAAATTAAATTTAACAAAAAGTATTTATAATTTTTCATTTTATATTGTAAATGCGATAAAGAGGAGAATATGATAAAAGGAATAATTATATATGGAATTATGGCTATATTAGTCTTTACATTTTTGTATGTATCAAAGAAATGTACAGGAGTAAAAAAATATATTTTAGAATGGATGGCTGTATTTATAATTTTTATTATTGCTGCTATAAGAGTTAATGTGGGCAATGATTATATAAGTTATGTAAAATGGTTTGATAATATAAATGGAATAAAAAAAATAAATGATATTGGTTTTAATGTTTTGATATTATTTATAAAGATATTCACTAATAATAGTCAATGGATTTTTGTAATATCATCATTAATTATAAATGTTTTCATATTTTTGACAATGAAAGAAGAACAGGAATATTATGACATTTCGATGCTATTATTTATAACCCTATCATTTTTCTTTTCTAGTAATAATACTATAAGACAATGGATAGCAATTTCTTTTATATTATTTTCTTTTCGATATATAAAGCAAAAAAAGAAATATAAATTTATTGTTACAATTTTATTAGCTTCATCTTTTCATATATTAGCTATACTATGTACACCTTTATATTTTTTATTAAATTTTAATTTAGAAAAGAAAAAAAGAATTATATTTACTATATCTTGTTTATTAATAATTATTGTTATATTTCAGCCATTTATTTTGAAATATATATTAAAATATTTACTTCCATTTTATTATAATAGGTATTTATTAGATGGTGAATCATTATTTAATAAATCTGGAGGAAGTATATTTCCAGTACTATTAACTAGCTTAATATTTATATACTATAATTTGTGTGATAAAAAATTAATAAAATTATTAGGTGAAAGAAATTATAATTATAAATCAAATATATCTTCTATTGTATTTATTATGTCTGTAGTTAATACATTTAATTCATTAACTGCTAGATTTGCTACGTTTTTTTTACCAGCAATAATAATTCTTATACCAGATTTTGTGGTACTTTTTAAAGTTATACCAGATTATATACTTTCTTTTATAAATAAAAATAGAACAATAAATAAAATATTTAAATTATTAGAAAACAAGTCAGAAATTATTATGTATATAATTCTTATTTGCGGATCTATGATATTTATGCAATATTCTCTTATATGTAAGGATTCATATAATGCATTACCGTATAATACGATAATCTCACAATATTGGAAAGGATAAATAATTATTATGGATATAGAAGTATTAGTTTCTACAATGAATCTAGAAAATTATGAAGATTTAATAGAGAAAATGAATATATCTGGAAAAGTTGTTGTAATAAATCAATTATCAAATAATAAAATTCAACCTATTAATATAAGCATAAATGATAGAAGGGTATATAGTTATAAAGAAAAAGGGCTTAGCTTAAGTAGGAATAGGGCTATACAGAATTCTACAGCTGATATTTGTGTCATAGCGGATGATGATTTAGTATATAAAAAAGACTATAAAGATATTATTATTAATGCTTTTTTGAAATATAAAAATGCTGATATAATTGCATTTTATGTACAAAGTAAAAATGAAGAAAGACCTACTACTAAACAAAAAGAAGGAAGAATAAAATATCTTAAATCAATGAAAGTTGCATCTTTTCAGATTGCTATAAAAAGGGATTCTATTGTAAAAAATAATATTGTATTTGATACTAATTTTGGCGCTGGGAGTGGTAAGTATCTTATGGGAGAAGAAAATATTTTTTTATTTGAGTGCTTAAAAAAAGGATTGAAAATATATTTTGTACCTTTAACAATTGCGGATGTTTACCATAATGAATCAACTTGGTATCAGGGATTTAATAAGGAACTATTCTTAACAAAAGGTGCTGTGTTCTACAGAATGTCGCCTTTATTTAGCATCTTATTTATTATGCAATTTGCAGTAAGAAAATATAAATTGTATAAAAATAATATATCGTTTTTTGAAGCAATAAAATATATGTTAGAAGGAAGAAATGAATTTAGAAGTAAATTTAGGAGTTTAATATGAATGATAATATAACGATAATAATTTCTTGCTATAATAATGAAAATACAATAGAGAGATGTGTAAGTTCAATTGAAAAACAAATTACTAATAAAGACGAAATAATAGTTATAGACGATTGTTCATTGGATAAAAGTTTTTATATTTTAGAAAGCAGATATAAGAATAACCCATGTATAAAGATAAGGAAAAATAATGAAAATAGAGGTGTTTCATATACAAGAAATATAGGTATAGAATTATCTGAAAATAAATTTATTATATTCTTAGATGGTGATGATTATGCATTAGATGGGTATATAGAATATATAAAAAATAATATAAACGATGAAGATTTAGTAGTTTTTGGTTTTACATATGTGAATATGTTAACAAATAATTGTTATAAAATATTACCTAATAGAAAAAAAATCATAACAAATAAACAATTAATTAAAAGAGAATTATTATATTTAGATTGTGATGAATTATTATCATCATGTTGTAATAAAGTATATAAAAAAGACATAATTTCAACTAACTATATTTGCTTTAATGATAAAGCAAAAGTAATGGAAGATTTTGAATTTAATATAGAGTATGCTAAACATATAGGCTCTTTAAAAGTAGAGACGGAATCATTTTATAATTATACTTATCGAGGTGATATATCTGCTAGTTCAACTTATAAAGATTCTCTATATGAAAGATTTAAAGAAATTGTAAATATTAGAAAAGAGTTTTTTGGAAATTATTATAAAGAAAAAATTGATAAGTTGAATATAAGTTTATTATTATTATGCGTTAATAATTTATATAAGAAAAAGTGCGATTTATCTAAATCACAAAGAAGAGAACAGTTGAAACAGATTATTAAATCAGAATATTTTGAAATGTGGCTAAATTGTAATATTAAAGTTGGTATAATGCAAAAAATATTATATATCTGTATGATTAGTAGAAATTACATTATTTCCGATATATGCTTGAGTATGTTACACTTTATGAAAAGGCATAGTACGATATTAAGAAAAATTTTTATGAATATGAATAGAAAGTCATATGAAAACAAAGAAATTATTTATGATAAAGATGAATTAATAAGCGTAATTATACCGGTTTATAATGTGGAAAAATATATAAATAAATGTGTGGACAGTGTTATTAGTCAAACATATAAGAACATAGAGATAATACTTGTTGATGATGGATCTACAGATAATTCATCAATTATTTGTGATGAATATAAGGAAATTGATGATAGGATAATTGTTGTACATAAAAAAAATGGTGGTTTAAGTGATGCAAGAAATGTTGGAATTGAAAATTCTAAAGGACAATATATTTGTTTTATCGATTCTGATGATTATATAGCTTCTAATTTTATTTATGAATTATATCAAACTTTAAAAATTACGAATTCAGATATTTCAATATGTAAATATATAGAAGTTTATGAAGGTCAAGTTAATATTCCTATAAAAAATAAGAGAAGAATAAAAATTTATGATGGAAATAAAAAAATCGAAAATTTATATAATAATAATGATGTAGTAACAGTTGTAGCTTGGAATAAATTATACAAAAAATATATTTTTGAAAATTTAAGATATCCAGTTGGAATGTTGCATGAAGATGAGTTTATTATATTTGATATTTTAAATATTGCAAAAAGAGTATCATACACCTCTTTACCGTGCTATTATTATTTAAAACGTGGTGATAGTATAACTGGAAAATATAAAATTAAACGAGTGGTTGTATTGAGAGCTTTATATGAGAGGTTAAATAAGTGCAAAAGTATTGGAAATAAAAAGATATATGGACTTACTTTATGTAAATATTATTCAGAATTACTATATCAATATATTATGATAAAGAATTGTTATCAGAATAAGGATGAAATATTAATAAAATTAAAAGATGAATTAGTAAAGTTAAAAAAAGATTTTATAGGAAATATATATATAAGTATTATAGATAAATTAAAAGTATTGATAAAATTAAAAATGTATAATATTTAATTATTTTTTACGAAAGGAATAAAAAATGAAAAAAATTTGTTTAATAACTCCAAATTCTTTCCCAGTACCTGCAATAAAAGGTGGAGCAGTTGAAACAATAGTTAATTATCTAATTGATGAAAATGAAAAGGAAGGGAAAATTAATTTTACGGTTGTCTCTATTTATGATAAAAAATTAAGCAATATCAAGTATAAGAATACACAATTTGTTTATATTAAAGTTCCTCTTAATATTTTTTTCGAAAAGCTAAAAATTAAATTTAATGAAATTTTAAAAAAGGTAAATAGTAAGATAAATAAAAAAATATCTTTTATTTATATTTTTAGATTAATAATATCTTTTATTATTAGAATTTTAAGAGTTAATGAGATTATATATGAGTATAAAATATATAATAGAATTAAGAATAAAGAGTTTGATTATATAGTAATAGAAGGTGGAAACCCTTTAGGATATAAAAAATGTTTAAAGCATTTTAAAAAAGAAAAATGCTTATTACATATTCACGGAAAAATGGAAGGATTAAAAATATATGATTCATTTTATTCTAATTATATAGCTGTTAGTAATTTTATAAAAAATAAATTCACTGATAATGGTATTATATCAAAAGATAAAGTATTTGTTGTACAGAACTGTATCGATATAGATAGGTTTAGTCAAGTTATTAATGAACATGATAAGAAAGAAATATATAAGCAGTATAATTTAAAAAAAGAAGATTTTATAATTATGTATTGTGGTAGAATTGTTCCAGAAAAGGGTGTTAAAGAGCTAATTAGTGCATTTAATCTTATATCTAATAATGATGTAAAATTATTATTAGTTGGGAGTTCTAATTTTAATATTGATGTATTAAATGGCTATGAACAAGAAGTACAAAAGTTAGTAGAAGATTCAAATGGAAAAATTGTAGCAACGGGATTTATACATAATAAAGATATTTATAAATTTTATAATATTGCTAATGTATTTGTTTTACCAACTTTATGTGAAGAAGCCTCTCCTTTAGTAATTGTAGAAGCATTAGCAGCTGGTAAACCTGTTATTATAACCTCATCAGGTGGTGCTTTAGAATTAATAGATGAAAATGTTGGGTTTATTGTTGATAAAGATAAGAATTTAGTTAATAACATTTTCGAAAAATTAAAGTATTTTATTAATAATAATGAAAACTGTATTATAATGGGAAATAATGCTAAAAAAAGAGCTATGAAATATAGCATAGAAAATACTTATAATAAATTTTTTAGTGTTATAGAAAGGTTAAATTAGCATGGTAAAAAATGTAAGTGAAAATAAAAGATTATTTATAAATTTAATGGCAAGTTTAATTGCTTTAATTGTTAATATGGGAATTAGTTTCTTTTTGTCACCATATATAATAAATAATGTTGGAACAGAGGCTTATGGCTTTATATCTTTAGCTAATAATTTTGTTAATTATGCTTCTTTATTAACTATAGCTTTAAATTCAATGGCAGGAAGATTTATCACTATAAAAATACACCAAAAACAGCAAATCGAAGCAAATAAATATTTTAATTCAGTTTTTTTTGCTAATGTGATTATATCAACCGTATTACTTATACCATCAATAATCATTACAGTTTACTTGGACAAGCTCGTAAATATACCAGTTGAAATTGTAAATAATGTAAAGCTACTATTTTTATTTATTTTTTTTAATTTTATTTTGGGAATATTAGGTTCTACATATGAAGTTGCAACTTTAGCAAGAAATAGGTTAGATTTAGCGTCTAAAAGAAAGATTGAAGCAAATATATTAAAAGCAGTTTTATTAATAATTTTCTTTAGTTTTATAGGTTCGAATATTGAATATTTTGGTATAACTACTTTAATGGTTAATATTTACGTTTTTATAATTAATTTATATTATACTAAAAAACTTTTGCCAGAAATAAAGATTAGTAGAGTTTTCTTTGAAATAAAAAAAGTTATTGAGGTGATAAAATCAGGTATTTGGCATACTGTTACAAAGCTAGGTCAAATTTTATCTGATGGACTAGATTTATTAATCAGTAATGTTTTTATTAGTGCATTAGCGATGGGGCAGTTATCAGTTGCAAAAACAATTTCTACTGTAGTTACAACTTTGATTGGTACAGTATCTTATTTATTTCAGCCTAATTTAATAAAGGAATATGCTTTAGATAATAAGGAAGGTATGGTAAAATATTTAAAATTTGGTATGAAAATTACAGGAATGTTTTCGAATATAAGTTTATGCTTTATTATAGCTTTTGGATTAAGCTTTTATAAATTATGGATTCCTACGCAAAATATAGAATTAATATACGTTTTAACAATTATAACACTTATTGGAGCTATAGTATCAGGAGTTATTGATCCTTTATGGTCAGTTTTTACTATAACTAACAAATTAAAGGTAAATTCAATAGTTACTTTTGGTATGGGACTATTAAATATTGGTATTGTATACTTGTTATTAAAAACTACTAATATGGGAGTTTTAGCTGTCGCAGGAGTTAGTGGTGTAACATCTGTTATAAAAAATTTAACATATGCCCCTATGTATACTGCTAAATGCTTAAGAGTAAATAAAAAAACTTTTTATCCCGTAATTATTAGATATTTATTTACTACTATCATAATATTTGTTGCATTTTATATTATATATAACATTATTGATGTTACTTCTTGGATAAGATTAATAGTTGTGGGAATTGTTTGTGGTATTATAGGCTTGATAATGAATTATTTGTTATTATTTAATAAAAGTGAAAAAAGTAATTTTCAGCAATTAGTATTAAGTAAATTGAAAAAGAATTAATTGAAAAGGAGGAGATATGTTATTAAGTATTTAATAACATAATTCTATGGATAAAAGATGTTTAATTATTGTAAATACTATATATCAATTGTTTGTTGTTATTAATTTAAAAAATACTTATCTAAAAGATGATAAAGTAGATATTATTTTAACTAATAATACACCTAGTTTAGAAACAATATATAAAAAGAATGTTTTAGAAAAAATTTTTAATAAGGTAATGTTTCTAAAAAAATTTCAAAAATCTAATAAGTTAAAATTGGTGAGAATTTTTGATAAAATTTTTAGACCTGAGGAAATAGTTAAAAGTTTAAAAGATGATTTAGATGTATATGATGATTATTTTTATTTTAATAATAATGATTTATTTGAAGAAACCTTAAAATTATTAGTAAAAAGAAATAAAAATTTAAAACTACATATTTTTGAAGATGGACTTATAAGTTATATAAGGAAGCCTTTATCAATTTCATTAAAAACTAGATTAATATGTAGATTTGTATATCATTATATAATAAAAATGAAAAATATTGATGTATATATTTTTAAGCCTGAATATAAGGCGTATAAGGAAGAAATGAATGTAAAACCTATAAAATTTTCAGATAATATATCTTTTATAAATGAAGTATTTGGATATAAAGAATGTAATATAAAAGAAAAATATATATTTTTTGAAGAATGTTTAGAATTTATAGAGGACAAAGAAGAATATTATAATTTAATAGATCAGATTGCGCAAACAGTTGGTTATGATAATTTTATTATAAAAAGACACCCTAGAAATGTGTCAGAGTTAAGTAATATAAAAATCAAAATATTAGATTTAGACTATGCTTGGGAATTATATTGTATTAATAATGATATAAGTAATAAAACTTTAATAACATTATCATCATCCGCATGTACAAATGCTGCTATGTTCTTTGATAAAAACGGTGCAAAGATGGTTATGTGTTATAAGATAATTAAATCGAAAATTGAGGCTATGAAAGAAAGATATTTTAATGATTATATGTATAATTTAAAAGAAAAATCTAATAATTTTTATATCCCTAGCAATAGGGAGGAATTAATAGATATACTTATTAATTAGAGATTTTTAAAAAGGAAAAAATTGCTATTATTATGTATATAGAAATAGATTCTATATATATAATTTTGTTCCAATGCTAATATTTAGAATATAATATCTTTTAAATAAATAAAGTAATAGTTATAGTTCGGTAAGAAAAAAATTATTAGTTTAAATTATTGATGTGACTTTATTTAAAGGATTTTATAAAAATATATTTTAAAATAAAAAGCTTTATAAACCCTATAAATTTAATATTCGATAGAATTTTTAATATTTATATGTTTTATTATAAAAAAAGAGCTTTATATGAATGTTTGTTTCTACTGAACAGCAACAAAGAAGTATTTTAATATTAAGAATAATATTTATTAATTATTGAAAAATCACTAAGATGATGTTAAAATATAAAAAAGTAAAATATGAGGAGGAATTATTATGAAAGTATCAGCATTATTAACTGGAAGAGGAAATAATACTTTAAAAGATAAGAATATATTGGATATTTTAGGAAAACCAGTATTGTATTATCCTGCTAATGCAGGTAAAAAAGCAAATTTAATAGATAATTGGTATTGTAGTAGTGATGATATAAAAATATTAGATGCTGCTGAAAAGTTAGGATATAAAAGAATTGTAAGACCTATTGAATTAGCCCAACCTAATTCACAGCATATAGATTGTATAATGCATGCATTAGATGTTATGAAAGCACAAGGAAATATACCTGATATTTTAGTTGTTTTACTTGCAAATAATGTGACTGTAAAATCAGAATGGATAGATGATTGTATAAATGATATGCAACAGAACATGGACTTATCTGCTGTTGTACCAGTTTATCAAGATAACGATCATCATCCTTTAAGAGCTAAAAGTTTAAATAGTGATGGAACTTTATCTATGTACGAAAAGAATGTAAGTGGTAAAATTTCTACTAATAGGCAAGATTTGCCAAAATGTTATTTCTTAGCACATAATTTTTGGGTACTTAATGTGAAAAAAATGTTAAGTGATGAGATTGGACAGCCACCATGGACTTTTATGGGAAACAACATATTACCATATGAGATAGAAGAATCAATAGATATACATAAAGAAATAGATTTGTATTTGGCTAAGGAATGGATATTAGAAAATTATACAGATTAATACTTGTAAGTAATTAATATACAGAAAGAAGAGTATGAATATATGAGTTTAATATCTTTTAGTTTTTTGTTATTTTGCATTATTACTATATTAATATATTTTATTGTTCCGAAAAAATTTCAATGGATTATATTATTGATTTCAAGTATTTGTTTTTTATTTTATAAGAACTTAAATATATATACTATAATACAATCTTTAATTGTATTATTATCATCATATAGTTTTGGAATTTTAATAGAAAAATTTAGAAATGAAAAAAAGTCTAAGATTTTTTTGTTAATTGGAATATTTATCATTTTAGCTCAATTAATTTATCTTAAATATACTAACGTTTTTTTAAGGTCTTTTAACCTGATTTTTAGTTTATTTAATATAAAATATAGATTTATATTGTTAAGTAATAAACCTGTATTAATAGGTATAAGTTACTATTCATTAATAATGATTAGTTATTTGATAGATATTTATAGAAGAGCGTGTGAATCACAGAAAAATATTTTTAAATGTGCACTTTTTATGTCTTATTTTCCTATATTAACATCTGGTCCGTTTATTAGATATGATAATATTAAAGATAAATTATATAGTCAACATAAATTTAATTATAGTTTAATGTGCAAAGGGCTAATTAGAATACTTTGGGGACTATTTAAGGTTATTGTTATTTCTCAAAGATTAGGATATTTTGTAGATACTGTTTATGGAAACATATATACTTATATAGGATTTTATATTGTAATTGCAACATTATTTTTTACATTGCAATTATATACAAATTTCTCTGGTTCAATTGATATTATTATGGGAATATCAGAAATATTTGGTATAGATTTACCTGAAAATTTTAGAGCACCATTTTTTTCAAAGACAATTACAGAATTTTGGAGAAATTGGCATATTACATTAGGTGCATGGCTCAAAGATTATATTTTTTATCCACTATTAAAATCAAACTTTATTCAAGCATTAACACATAAATGTAAAAATAAATTTGGTAAAAAAATTGGTAAAAAAATTCCATTATATATATGTTTGTTTATTATGTGGATTTTGATTGGTATATGGCATGGTGGAGATTATACATTTATAATAGGCTCAGGAATTTTACAGTTTGTATTTATATTAATAGAAGATATTTTTGGAACTATTATTATAAAAATAAATGATAAATTAGGAATTAATATGAAAACTTTTAGTTACAAGTTATATCAGGTGATAAGAACTTATTTACTATTTTCATTTGCTATGATTTTCTTTAGGGCTGATAGTGTAATTAATGCTCTAGAAACTATAAGATTTATGTTTGTATGGAATCCATGGATTTTATTTGATCATACTTCATTATATGCTGCTGGTTTAGATAGATATGATTTTGGAGTTCTTATTATTTCTTTAGTAGCACTATTTATTGTTGACATTGGCATAAAGAAATTTGATAGTGTTAGGGATAAATTATTACAACAAAATATAGTATTTAGATGGGGAGTAATATATTTATTATTGTTTGTAATAATAATATTTGGATGTTATGGCGTTGATTATAATCCATCATCGTTTATATATAGACAATTTTAGGAGTGAAAAAATGAAAAATATAATAAAAGCTTTGATTTTTGTATTAATTTTTTTCATTATATTTAATTATGTATTTAAAATACTTTGGCTAGATGATAATCCTTTAAAAAGATTTTATAAAGAGCCAAAAGACTCTTTAGATGTTATTTACATTGGTAGTAGTAATGCATATGTTCATTTTAATACAGTACTTGCTTGGAATAGGTATGGCTATACAACAGGTTTACTCTCTCATGACTCACAATCATTTGCTTCTACAAAACTTTTAATTGAAGAGGCAGAAAAATATCAAAGCCCATATGTATATGTTATTGATTTGGCATTATCAATAAATGAGTTAGATTCTTTTGAAGAAGCACAAATTAGAAGGACTACTGATGCAATGAATTTTACTAATAATCGTATACAAATGATTAATAAGCTTTTAAGTTATATTAATGTAACGAGTATTAATGAAAAAATAGGATATTATTTTAGCTTTTTAAAATATCATAATAGATGGAAAAACGTAAATCGAGAAAGTTTTTTGGGAAGAGATGATTTATTTAAGGGATTTTATTATTGTAAATTTACTAATGGTATAGAATCTCATGATAGTTATGTTTGGAAAAATAATGTTACTAAAATAGAAGAGGAGAATAAAGAAGTTCTTCTAGATTTACTTGAATATATAAAATTAAATAATTTAAATGTTTTGTTTGTAATACCAAAAAGAATATTTAAAGATGAAGATCAGTATAAATTAAATGATGTTATAAATATAATTAAGGATAATAATATGGAGGTAATTAATTTTAATACGTTACAAGACCTAAATATTGACTTTTCACATGATTTATATAATGCAGCACATTTAAATCTATATGGCTCTACTAAATATACATTATATTTTTCTAAATATTTGGAAACAAAATATAATTTACCAGATCATAGAGAAGATAGTACATATAATTCATGGAATGATGAATATAATAGATTTAAACAAATATATAAAAGTATAAATAATAAAGAATATGATGAGCTTTTGGATAGTTATGATTATTAATAAATATCTATAAATTTTCAAGTTTATCAAATTTGTAATTTATATTGAAACTCTACATAAAAAATGATATAATATCTTTGGTGATGAAAAGTGCAAGAATTAGAATATCCTTTTGATGTAGAATATTTAATAAAAAATAAGAAAAAAATAAAACGTGAATTATTGGAAAAAGGCAATTTTTTAGAGAAGAATATTGCTATTTTAGGTGGCTCTACTACAAGTGAAATAAAAAATATGTTGGAAATATTCTTATTAAATTATGGAATAAAACCTACATTTTATGAATCTGAATATAATAAATTTTATGAAGATGCTATGTTTGGAAATGAAGAACTAGATAATTTTCATCCAGATATAATATATATTCATACAACTAATAGGAATATAATAGAATATCCATCAATGCTTGATGATGAAAATACCGTAAATGAAATGCTCAATTCAGAATATGAAAAATTTAGAAAAATGTGGAATAAACTTTTTGAAAAGTTTAATGCTACTATTATACAGAACAATTTTGAATATCCATTTTTTCGTTTACTAGGAAATAAAGATGCAAGTGATATACATGGTAGAATAAATTTCATTACAAGGTTAAATCAAAAGTTTTATGATTATGCTAATACAACAAAAAATTTCTTTATAAATGATATAAACTATATATCTTCTTGTTATGGTTTAGATAAATGGGCAGATCAATTATATTGGAATATGTATAAATATGCAATGGAAGTCTCTGCAATACCATATTTATCATTTAATATAGCTAATATAATTAAATCAATATATGGAAAAAATAAAAAAGCATTAGTTTTAGATCTAGATAATACCTTATGGGGAGGCATTGTAGGTGATGACGGCGTAGAAAATTTAGCTATTGGACCAGAAGTGCCAAGCGGACAGGTTTATGCTGAATTTCAAAATTATTTGAAAGAACAAAGAAATTTAGGTGTTTTATTAAATGTTAATTCTAAAAATGAATATGAAAATGCAATTGCAGGTTTAAACCATCCGGCAGGAGTTTTAAAACCAGATGATTTTATTATAATTAAAGCAAACTGGGAACCAAAAAATATAAATATAAAAGCTATCGCAGAAGAATTAAATTTAGGAGCAGATAGTTTTGTATTTGTAGATGATAATCCAGCAGAAAGGCAAATTTGTAAAAGTTATGTTGATGGAATAGCAACACCAAATATAGATACACCTGAAAATTATATAAGAATACTAGATCATAATGGCTACTTTGAAATTACTAATTTTTCAACTGAAGATCTAAAGAAGAATGCTCTATATAAAGATAATGCAAAAAGAAGTCAAATGATGGCTACTTTTGATAATTATGAAGATTACTTATTATCTTTAAAAATGAAAGCTGAAATTTCTAGTTTTAAGCCTATTTATTTGGAGAGAATAGCACAATTAAGTAATAAAAGTAATCAATTTAATTTAACTACAAAAAGATATTCTTTAGCAGATATTGAAGCAGTTAATAATGATGATAATTATATAAAACTATATGGTAAATTAGAAGATATATTTGGAGATAATGGAGTTATAACTGTAGTAATTGGAAATATAAAAAATAATGATGAATTGCATATTGATTTATGGATAATGAGCTGTAGAGTTCTAAAAAGAAATATGGAATATGCTATGTTAGATAGTTTAGTAAAAAAAGCTAAAGAAAGAAATATAAAAACAATATATGGATATTATTATCCAACTCAAAAGAATAAAATGGTTAGTGACTTTTATAAATTACAAGGATTTGAAGAAATATCTTGTGATGATAAAGGCAATAAAGTTTATAAATTAGATATATCTAATGGATATAAAAATAAAAATAATGTAATTGAGGTGAAAGAATAATGGAAAAGGAAATTTATGAAAGATTAAACAAAGTATTTAGAGATGTTTTTGATGATGAAACAATAGAGGTTAATAGTGAAACTACATCAAAGGACATTGAAGATTGGGATAGCTTAGAGCATATTAATTTAGTAGTAGCTGTAGAGCAAGAATTTGGGATTAAGTTTAATATGAATGAAGTTACAACTATGAAAAATGTTGGTGAAATGGTAAGCATTATAATGTCTAGGATATAATACAATTATTATATATGATATAGTTGAAAGGAAATAAAAATGAATACGTATAAATATGAAGATATTGAACTGGGGTTAGAAGAAAAGTTTCAAGTTAATATTAGTGAAGAAATGCTTGATAAATTTTTAGATATAACTGGAGATATTAATCCTTTGCATAATAATTTAGATTATGCAAAATCAAAAGGTTATAAGGAAAAAGTTGTATATGGTATGCTTACATCTTCATTTTTATCAACTTTGGCGGGAGTATATTTGCCAGGTAAATATAGTCTTATTCATAATGTGGAAATATTATTTAAGAAACCAGTTTTTATTTCCGATAATCCATTTACTATTATTGGAAAGGTTGTTGAAAAAAATGACATGTTTAAGCAAATTACTATAAGAGTTGAAATTGTAAATAGGAAAAGTGAAAAAGTATTAAGAGGAATAATGAAAGTCGGTGTCTTAAATGAATGAAAAGGTATTGTTAGTTACAGGTGCATCTTCAGATATAGGTGCTAGGTTTATTAATAAAGTGAAAAATGAATATGATATTATAATAGCACATCATAATGGAGATGCAGATAATCTTATTGACTTAAAAAGTGAGTTAAAAGATAAATTGGTTTTAATAGAGGGTAATTTTAAAGATGAAAACGCAACATATAAATTTGCAGAAGACATAAAGAAGATAGGTAAAACACCAACACATATTTTGCATTTACCTGCAGGAAAATTTGAGAATGTAAAATTTTCAAAATTAACTTGGGAAAGGTTTCAAAATGATATAAATATATCTTTAAGATCTTTAGTTATTATTTTAGAAGCTATTTTACCTATGATGGCTAAAAACAGTTATGGAAAAATAGTTGTAATGTTAACATCTTGTACTACTAATATACCACCAAAATATTTAGCAAGTTATGTAACTTCTAAATATGCTTTATTAGGTTTAGTTAAAGCTTTAGCTAATGAATTTGCAGATAAAGGAATTAGAATTAATGGAATTTCTCCTACTATGATTGAAACTAAATTTTTGAAAGATGTTCCTGAGTTATTGATAAAGCAAAATGCTATAAACAGTCCGACAGGTAAAAATTTATCAGTAGATGATGTTATTCCTATGATAGAATTTTTATTATCAGAAAAAGCAAATAGTATTACAGGACAGAATATTGCAATTACAAATGGGAATATTATGTAATAATATTCCCATTTGTAATATTATTATTGAAAAAATAAAAAAAGTATGCTACAATATTAATATGATTTTAGGAGGTTAAGATGAGTAGAAAAGGAAACTCTAGTAGTGAAAAAAATACTACAACTATAAAAAAGACACCTATATTTTTTAAAATAGTATTTGCTATATATATAGCTTTATCATGTATATTTTTTGTATATATTATTTCTGTAAATATGCTATCTACAAAATATTTAGTTTTATTAGGAATAGTAGACGCTATAATTACAGGATTTGTTGCATTTGGAATAATAAAGAGACATAGAAAGATAGCATTAAATATATTATTTACAATTATTGCAGTAATAATTTTTGTAATATATGGATTTGTATTTAGATACCTATCTGCTACAATGAACTTTATAGGCACAATGTCTGAAGAGATAGAAGAAACAGAAGAATATTATATAGTAACATTAAATAATGGTAAGTTTAACTCAATAGAAGAAATAGCAGGTAAAAATTTACACGTATTTAGTGCGACTCAAGAGTATGAAGATGTAAAACAAGATATATCTTCAAAAGTAGATGTTAATTTTAAAGAGGATGAAAGCTTAATAAAACTTGCACAAGATATATTAGATTGGAATAGTTATGTAGCACTTGTTAGTTCATCACAATATGCAATGATAAAAGATGAAATAGAAGAATTTGAATCAAAAACAAAAATAATATATACTACAACACATAAAATTAGTAATACAGTAGAAAATGTAGTAGATGAAAATAGTGACCAAAAAGTAGAAAATGGTATTTTTAATGTATATATAAGTGGTATAGATACTAACGGAAAAATTACAAATGTATCTAGATCTGATGCAAATATAATAGCAACAGTAAATACAAAAACACACGAAGTTTTGCTTACTTCAATACCAAGAGATTATTATGTTCCATTACACACACCAAAGGTTAAAGATAAATTAACACATTCAGGAATATACGGTATAAATGAAACAATAACAACAGTTGAAGATTTTATGGGAATAGAAATTAATTATTATGTTAGAGTAAACTTCACCACTTTGATAAAATTAGTTGATACTTTAGGTGGAATAGATGTAGAATCTGATTATAGCTTTACTACAGTGCAGGGATATAGATATGTAAAAGGAACTAATCATTTAAATGGCAATCAGGCATTAGCATTTAGTAGAGAAAGATATTCATTTGCTGCGGGTGATAATCAAAGGGTAAAAAATCAACAAAAAGTATTAGAAGCTATTATGAAAAAAGTATTAAATAGTACAACTATACTTACAAAATATACTTCAATATTAAGTTCTTTATCAGGAAGTTTTCAAACTAATTTATCACAAGATGAGATAAGTACATTAGTAAAAGGTCAACTTGATAATATGAGTTCTTGGAATATATCAATGAACAGTTT
>CANRQA010000020.1 GCA_947632635.1 uncultured Clostridia bacterium
CTGAAACAGAAGAATTAGTGGATAATATTATAAATACTAAGACAGTAAGTTCACATGTAATAAAAGGAGAAGAAATATAATTATAGATTTGTAATTATATAGTTTGTATATAAGGGATAGTAAGTGTTAGTTAAACAAATTACTATCCCTTATACTTAGTAGAATATATAATATAATTAAAATATAATTAAAATATAATTAAAATATAATTAAAATTTCAAAGATACAATAAATAATAGACTAATATATTAATATTTTTTATAAAAAAATTAGCAAAAAGACTTGACAAGTGCTAATATTAGATGTATTATATATACGGGTTAGCACTCAATTAAAAAAAGTGCTAAAAGGTGATAATATGAAATTAGATGATAGAAAAAAGAAAATATTATCATCAGTTGTTGAAGATTATATAATATCTGCTGAACCAGTTGGCTCACAAACATTAGTAGATAAATACCATTTAGAATATAGCAGTGCAACAATACGAAATGAGATGAAACAACTTGAGGAGGGCGGATATTTAGAACAACCACATGTATCTGCACGGTAGGATACCATCTACAAAAGGGTATAGGTATTATGTAGATAATTTAATGAAAGAAAAAAATTTATCAATGCTTGATATAAATTATATAGATAATACTATCACAGGTTATGGCGATACTGAAAAATTAATTGAACAAGCAGCTGATGTAGTTTCAAAAATATTATTAAGACCTACAGTTTTAACTTTGCAAAGTAAAGATGTACTAGAAAATATAAAAATTGTAAAAATTTCAGATAAATTATTATTAATAGTTTTAATGTCACAAAACGGTACAGTAAAAGATTGTATAGCAAAATTAACAGATACCGTAACAGATGAAACAATCGAAGAACTTACATCTCTACTTAATGAAAATTTAGTAGGTACTCCACTTGAAAGACTTCATATAGCTTTAAATGAAGTAATAAATAAAGAATTAAAAGCCTTTTCATTTATACTTGGCAATATATCAGAAAGTATAAAATATGAAATGGAGAAAAAAAGACAAAAATTAAATAGTAATTTTGAATCAATTTTAGATTTACCAGAATTTTCTGATGTTGAAAAAGCAAAAAAATTTGTAAATATTCTGTCTACAAAAAATATTATAGATGAAACCTTGGAAAAAAGTAAAAAAAATGGCCTTGGCATTATAATAGGTTCAGAAAATAAAGAAATACTTTTAAAAGATTATTCAATAATATCTTTAGACATTGAAACAGATGAAAAATATATTGGAAAACTTTCAGTTATTAGTCCAAAAAGGATAGATTATTCAAAAACTATTTCAACACTTAAGTATATAAATGATAAATTTAAGAAAATATTTTTAGATAATAAAAATAATGATAAAAAATAAGAGGAGGAAATAATGGGCAAAGAAGAAAAAAAAGAAAATCTTGAAGAGCAAGAAATTGCAGAAAATGAAGAAAAACAAGAAGAAACTTTAACAAATGAGGAGTTAATCGAAAAACTAAATAAAGACTTAGAAGAAGAAAAGAAAAAATCAGAAGAGTATTTTGATCATTTAAAGCGTAATATGGCTGAATTTGATAATTACAAAAAAAGGATGGCAAAAGAAAAGGAATCACTATATGCAACAATAGCATCAGATTTTTTACTAGATTTATTACCAATTCTTGATAATTTTGAAAAAGCTGTAGAAGCACCAACAACAGATGAAACATTTAAAAATGGTATAGATATGATATATAATTCTTTAAATGATACTTTAAAAAAATCAGGACTTGAAGAAATTGAAGCATTAGGCAAAGAATTTGATCCAAATTATCATGAAGCAGTTATGCACATAGAAGATGATAAATTTAAAGAAAAAGAAATTGTAGAAGTCTTTAGAAAAGGGTATAAATTAGGTGATAGAGTTATAAGACATTCTATGGTTAAAGTAGCTAATTAAAAAAAGCTATTAAATTTATTTTAGTTATTTGCTTAATTTATATATTAAGTCATATTTTTAGGTATATTAATACATAAATTAAGTAAAAATATAAATAACTTTGTATTTTAGGAGGTATTATTATGTCAAAAGTTATAGGTATAGACTTAGGTACAACAAATTCATGTGTTTCAGTTATAGAAAATGGTGAACCAGTTGTAATTCCTAACGCAGAAGGAGCTAGAACAACTCCATCAATAGTTGCATTTGCAAAAAATGGTGAAAGACTTGTTGGTCAAGTAGCAAAAAGACAGGCAGTTACAAATCATGATAGAACAGTTATCTCAATAAAAAGAGATATGGGAACAGATAAGAAAGTAAAAATTGACGATAAGGAATACACACCACAAGAAATTTCTGCTATGATTTTACAAAAATTAAAAGCAGATGCTGAAAATTATTTAGGCGAAAAAGTAACACAAGCAGTTATCACAGTTCCAGCATATTTTAGTGACTCACAAAGACAAGCAACAAAAGATGCTGGTAGAATTGCAGGGCTTGAAGTTTTAAGAATTATCAATGAACCAACAGCTGCATCACTTGCACATGGTTTTGATAAAGACAATGACCAAAAAATCATGGTATATGACCTTGGTGGAGGTACATTTGATGTATCTATACTAGATATAGGTGATGGTGTATTTGAAGTAATGTCTACATCAGGAAATAATAGACTTGGTGGAGATGACTTTGATGAAAGAATTATAAACTACTTAATTTCTGAATTTAAAAAGGATAATGGAATAGATTTATCTAAAGACAGTATGGCTATGCAAAGACTAAAAGAAGCAGCTGAAAAAGCTAAAATTGAACTTTCTGGTGTAATGCAAGCACAAATAAATCTACCATTTATAACTGCAGATTCAACTGGTCCAAAACATTTAGATGTTACATTAACTAGATCAAAATTTGAAGAATTAATTTCAGACTTAGTAGAATCTACTGTAGGTCCTGTAAATCAAGCTATGAAAGATTCAGGTTTAACATTTGATAAAATTGATAAAATATTACTTGTTGGTGGTTCTACACGTGTTCCACTTGTTCAAGAAACAGTAAAAAGAATAACAGGTAAAGAACCATATAAAGGAATAAACCCAGATGAATGTGTTGCTATAGGTGCAGCAATTCAAGGTGGTGTTTTAACTGGAGAAGTTAAAGATTTAGTACTTCTTGATGTTACTCCATTATCACTTGGAATAGAAACTTATGGTGGTGTATTTACAAAATTAATTGAAAGAAATACAACAATACCAACTAAAAAATCTCAAATATTTAGTACAGCAGCAGATGGTCAAACATCAGTTGAAGTACATGTATTACAAGGAGAAAGAGAAATTGCATCATATAACAAAACACTTGGAAGATTTAGTTTAACTGGTATTCCACCAGCTCCACGTGGTGTTCCACAAATTGAAGTTACATTTGATATTGATGCAAATGGTATAGTTCATGTTACAGCAAAAGACATGGCTACAAATAACGAACAAAAAATTGCTATTACTGCAAGTACAAATTTAACTGAGGAAGAAATACAAGCAGCAGTTAAAGAGGCAGAAGCTCATGCAGCAGAAGATAAGAAGAAGAAAGAAGAAGTTGAAGTTAGAAATAACGCTGATTCATTAGTATATAATACTGAAAAAACTCTAAAAGAATTAGAGGGCAAAATTTCTGATGAAGAAAAAGGTAAAGTTGAAGTTGAACTTGAAAATGTTAAAAAAGCATTAGAGGGAACTGATAACGAAGCTATAAAACAAGCATCTGAAAAATTAACACAAGTATTTTATGAAATTTCTTCAAAACTTTATTCACAGGCTTCAGCTGAAGGAAATCCAGAAGCTCAAAATGCTGATGCTTCAGGAGCTCAAGCAGATGGTGATAATGTTGTACATGATGCAGATTACAAAGTAGAAGATGATAAATAATCATATATATACATAAAATAATAAGGGTGGAAAGTAATGCTAAAACTTTGCACCCTAGATTTAAAATAGGGGGAAAATCTTGTGGCAGAGTCAAAAGATTATTATGAGATATTAGGTGTATCAAAAAATGCTACTGATGAAGAATTAAAAAAAGCATATAGGCGATTAGCAAAAAAATATCATCCAGATGCACAGCAAAATGAACAAGATAAAAAGAATGCCGAAGCGAAATTTAAAGAAATAAGTGAAGCATATAGTGTACTTTCAGATAGCACTAAACGTGCACAATATGATAGATTTGGCTCAAATTTTGAACAAGCAGGTTTTGGCGGTGCAGGTGGATATGGTAATGGCTTTGGAGGCTTTGATTTTTCAGGCTTTGGAAATGGAATGGGCGTAGATATTGACCTTGATGATATTTTAGGTAGTGTCTTTGGTGGAGGCTTTGGAGGCTTTGGCAGTTCTTCTAAAAAACAAGGACCTGTAAAAGGTGCAGATCTTAGGTATAATATGAATATTACTTTTGAGGAAGCTGCATTTGGAACAAAGAAAGAAATAAATATTGCAAGAAATGAAAACTGTGATACTTGTCATGGAAGTGGTGCAAAACCTGGAACAAGTTCTGTTACTTGTGATAAGTGTCATGGTAGAGGAAAAATACAAGTTACGCAAAATACAATAATGGGCTCATTTGCCTCTGTTAGAACTTGTGATAAATGTGGTGGAGAAGGTAAAATAATACCAAACCCATGTGAGAAATGTGGTGGAAAGGGATATATAAGAAAGACAAAGAAAATTGAAATAAATATTCCAGCAGGTATAGATAATGGCCAGGCAATTTCACTTAGAGGTGAGGGAGATATTGGCAGAAAAGGCGGACCAAATGGAGATTTGTTTGTAGTTGTCAATGTTTCACCACACAAAATATTTAAAAGGAATGGTTTTGATATATTTACAGAAATAAAAGTACCTTTTACTAAAATGACACTTGGTGGAAAAATTAAAGTGCCTAGTTTAGAAGAAGAAATAGAATTTGAAATACCAGAGGGAACTCAAACAGGAACTACTTTTAAAATAAGAGATAAAGGTATCCAAAATATTCACGGTAGAGGAAGAGGAAATCTTGAATTTACTGTAAAAGTAGATATACCAAAAAAATTAAGTGATGAACAAAGAAAAATATTAAAAGAGTTTGCAGACACCTTTGGAGATGAAGTAAATCAAAAAAAGAAAAACTTTTTTGGTAGATAAAAATACGCACGCTATTTAGTATAATTTAAGTAGCGTGATTTTTATATTTTTCTTAATTTTTCTTGAAAAATTTTTTTATTTTTGGTAGTATTATTAATATAAGAGGAGTTGTATATGATAGACAATAATCTAATTAATGAATTTAAAATAGCAGATATATCACAAATTGATGTGAAAAAAACATATTTTCATTATACTAGTATAGATAATTTAGAAAGTATATCAAATTATGGACTATTACCAAAACTTGGCGATAATTCTATTGGTGTAGAAAAAAGTGAAAAAATCTTCTTTACTATTGGGCAAAAAGGTACATTAGTACTTATGGATTCATGGATAAAATGGATAATTGCAAAAAGTATTTTAGAATTATCAGGCATAAAAAAAGTTGATAAATCAATATATAAATTTTGGACTTTTATTATGAAACTTAAAATTAGACCTCAATTTATAATAAATTTTATTACAAAAATTGAATTAAATAACAAAATTGTAAAAAAATCTGCATATAAGAAAATGAAGAAGATATTAGATAACTCTGTATTTTTTGCTTTAGATTTAGAAAATGGAGTAGATTTTTCAAAGAAAGATGTTGATGAGGTTAAATCACAAAATTTTGATAGAACATTTTTAAAAATGCTATATTCATATGATAGTCATGTATATGAACAGCAGATGGAGTTTTGGAATATGCATACATATACAGGAAAAGATATCCCAAAAAGTAAATTAACACTTCTTAAGTCGCATGAATCTTTTATAGCAAATGATATAATTAGAGCTATGGCTAAAAGTTCAAGAGTTAATATAAAAAAGGTATTGCCATATCTTAATGAGTATTTAGAGTTTTTAAACAGTACAGATAAAGTAAGTGAATATAAGCTAAATAATTCTTTAAATGGAAAATTTGTAACAGTAGGAATATTTACATTTTTATTTATTACTATTATGGCTTTTTTTACTCTTTTAATTTAGAATAATTCCCCTTTAGCCTTTATGGCAAAGGGGAAAATTTATTCATCTTATGAAATATTAATAATAATTTATGTTGACTTTATTACCTTTAAATGATATAATATGTGTCAAAGGATGTGTAGATTATGGCAAGAAGATTTATAGTAAATGAAAATGATATAAAAGAAATAAATGATAAAATAATTGAGATAAAAGGTGCAGAGGTAAAACATATACAAGTATTAAGACATAATATAAATGAAGAGATAATTGTTAACGAATTTGTATGTAAAATAAATAAAATAACACGTGATATGATTGAATTAGAAAAAATTGGTATAGCCTCAAAAATAGGTGAACCAAATATTAATACTCATTTATATATGGCCATGTTAAAGAGCGAAAAAATGGATTTAGTAATACAAAAGGCAGTTGAGCTTGGTGTAAAATATATAACGCCATTTATATCAAAAAATGTTATTGTAAAACTTGATCAAAGTTCAAGCAAAAAAAGAAGAGAAAAATTCCAAAAGATAGCAGATGAAGCATGTAAACAATGTGGCAGAACTGATAAAGTAGTAGTAAATGAAATAGTGAATTTCCCTGATATATTAGAAGAAATATCTAAGTCAGATATTGCAATATTTGCATATGAAAAAGAAGATAACAAAATGCTAAAAGATATAATGGCTACTTGTCATACTTTTAATGTAAAAGAAATTCCAATTATTATAGGGCCAGAGGGAGGCTTTACAGAGGGAGAGGCAGATTCTTTAAAATATATGGAAAATGTTGAATCTGTAAGTTTAGGCGAAAGAATTTTAAGAGCTGAAACAGCTGCAATTAATTTAATATCAATAGTAATGTATGAACTTGATAAATAGTTTATATAATTTAAAAGAGGTTGTTATATGAATAAGAATAAAAGGAAAATATATTGTGACGAAAAAATATTAAGTATACCATTTTGTATAATGTTTGGAATTGGTATTTTTTTGCTAGTTTTGTTTACTTATTTAAAGCTAACAGATCCGGATAACTGGGCACCTTATGGATATTTAATTGTTATTATTTTTAACTTAGTATGGCTTTCAGTATGTTTTGCTTTTTATTATTTTTTTGTTTTAAGTTCATATATTAGTTTTAAAAAATATAAAAAGCTAGTTGTAGAAAAGGGGATTAAAGAAAAAGGAAAGATTATAGGTTATGATGAAAAACCTCTATCATATACAAATGGCGTGGCAACTAGTTTTAAATATATAGCAAAAGTAAAACTTGAAAATAATGATATAATTAAAACACAAGATATGTTAATACCACCTAATGATTTTGAAAAGGATGTAACAGTTTATGTATATGATAATAAGTATTTTGTAACCAATTTTAAATATATTGAAGATGAGGCAAGAACTAAAAAAAGAAAAGAAGAAGCAAAAGCAAGAGTTTTAGAAAATGAGTTTGCACCTTTAACTATGCTTGAAAGTATTATATCTTTAGTTATTGGAGTAATATTTGTTGTAATAATGTTATCTCTTTTTTCAAAAGCAGCAGATCTTTTTACAATGATAATACTTATTCCTTTTATAGTAGCTGGTATTGGAGTATGTTTGCAAGGGATACTTGGAATTATTATGAGTGATAAAATAAAGGCAAGAAAGATTTCTACAAGAGTATATTTGATTGGCTTTTTATCATATTGGTTTTTAATTTTAGTAATAGGTTTATTTGTTTCAATAAGAGATGGAAATTTAAAAATGGCATTATTTACGATACCTTTTTTTGTAGTGGGGGTTTATATAATAAAAAGATATTTCTTTAACAAAAAATAAAAGTTTAGTACACGTTTTTATTTACTGTACTAAGCTTTTTTAATAACTTTTTCATTTATTTTATAAAACCTTTGACTTAAAAACTTGTGTTTGGTATAATATATATAAAGTAAATTAATTTTAAGTTGGAGGTTATATTGTGATAGAAGATAGAGTAATATCTCCTGAATATATAGAAGAGGAAGAGAAAATTGAAGAAGTATCATTAAGACCAAATAGTTTTGAAGAATATATAGGACAAGATAAAGTAAAAGAAAACTTAAAAGTATATATTTCAGCTGCATTAAAAAGAGGTGAGGCTTTAGATCATGTACTTCTTTATGGACCACCCGGACTTGGAAAAACTACACTTGCTTCAATTATTGCAAATGAAATGGAAAGTAATATAAAAATAACATCAGGACCTGCTATTGATAAAGCAGGTGATTTAGCAGCTATTCTTACTAATTTACAACCAAATGATGTACTTTTTATTGATGAAATACATAGGCTTAATAAATCAGTTGAGGAGGTACTATATCCTGCACTTGAAGATTTTAATTTAGATATTGTAATAGGTAAAGGACCAGCTGCAAGGTCAATTAGATTAGACTTACCACGTTTTACACTTGTTGGAGCTACAACAAAAGCAGGTTCTTTATCATCTCCACTTAGAGATAGGTTTGGAATAATTCATAGATTGGAATTATATGATGTAAAAAGTTTATCTAAAATTATTAAAAGAAGTGCAAATATATTAAATATTGAAATTGATGAAGATGCATCACTTGAGATAGGCTCAAGATGTAGAGGCACACCAAGAATTGCAAATAGATTACTTAAAAGAGTAAGAGATTTTGCTGAAGTTGAGGGACTTGATAAAATAAATTATGATATAGCAAAAAGCGCTTTGGACAAGCTTGAAATAGATGAGTTAGGGCTTGATCAAATAGATAGACAAATGTTAATGACTGTAATAACCAAATTTGGTGGAGGACCTGTTGGACTTGATACACTTGCTGCTTCTATTGGAGAGGATAAGGATACAATAGAAGACGTATATGAACCATATCTTATGCAAATTGGTTTTTTAACACGTTCACCAAGAGGAAGAATTGCAACGAAGCTTGCATATGAACATTTAGATATAAAATTTGAGTAATAAAAGAAAATATAAAAAAGTAAAAAGAGGTTTTTATATGGTTAATATAGTTTTTAGAGGTAATGAGGTTTGGACTACAACAATTATTATAGTAATTTTATTTATTTTGTTTAATCTTAAAAAGAAAAACATAAAGTGGAATTTATTTCTTTGTTTAGGACTATTTCCTTATATTTATATGTTACTTAAAGCAATTTATACTTTTTTTAGAGGGAGTGGCTTAGTAGGTGATGTTGGTGGATTTAATTCTGCACTTTTTGCTATAGTAATGTATTTAATTAATTTTTGGTATATTTTTATACCTGCTTTATTATTAATAATTCTATCAATTTACAAAAAACATAAACAGAAATAAAATATTAGGAGATGATAAGTTGATTAAAAATAAATTAGAAATTGGCGGTTTATATAGACATTATAAAAATAGTGAAATGATATATGAAGTAATTGGAGAGGCAATTCATAGTGAAACATTAGAAAAACTTGTATTATATAAAAGCCTGTATACCTGTGGAGAATATAAAAAAGGAACTATATGGGCTAGACCAAAAGAGATGTTTTTAGGTACCGTAAATATAAATGGTAAAGAGGCAAATAGATTTGAATATATAGGAGATAGTAGTAATGCGTAAATTATTAATGCATGCGTGCTGTGCACCATGTTTTGTATATATTGAAAATGATTTAAAAGAAAATGGGTTAAAAATAGATGATGAAACTTATGAAAAAGTAGATTTTACCGCTTGTTTTTATAATCCAAATATTCATCCTAAAGTAGAATATGAAAGAAGAAAGAAGGCTTTTGAAAAATTTTGCAAATTAAAAAATTGTAAAAATGTAGTAATTGATGAATATGATTTAGATGGCTTTGCAAAAGAAGTAGTAAATAATGTTGGCCCAAACAAAAAATATAATATTAGATGTGAGTATTGTTATTATATGAGATTAAAAAAAGTATTTGAATATGCAAAAGAAAATAATTTTGATATAGTTTCAACAACACTTACAATTAGTCCATACCAAAATCATGAAATAATTAAAAAAGTAGGAAAAGATTTAGAAAAAGAATTTGGTATTGAATTTATATATTGTGATTATAGGGTACATTTTAGAGACGGTCAGAAAATGGCAAGAGATTTAAGTATTTATATGCAAAAATATTGTGGATGTATGTTTTCAATAGATAATGGAAAGTGGGTATATTAATGAAAAAATATTCAAAAGATAATTTAAAAAAAAGGACACTATCGAGGGCTTTGATAGTTCTTTTAGTTATAATAATTGTAATATGTTTAGCAGTTGCAATATATATATTAATTCAAAAAAATTATATTTATGAAAAAATAGATGATAATGCAAAATTTGTTTCAGACGATGTAGCAAAAAATTCTATGCCTGTTATAATTGATAATGTCCTAGTAGGTGGCGTATATCAAAAAAAATGGGTTGATGTTAGCCAGTTTTATGCAAAGTCTATTAACAAATCAGATATGGAAATAGATGTATATACAAAAGATGGGAAAAAGGGCACATATGATTTATCATCTATTTCACAGGGAAGTAGCAGTACCATATATTCAGCTATAACAGATGTCAATTTAATAGATGAATATTTTGCTATTTCAAAATCTGATACCAATATATGCTTAATTCCAGCAACAAAAAGAACGCAAATTATAGATGAAGACGTAAAATATGTTGAAAAAGCTTTAGGATTTCTTAGATTATTTAATACAACAGTTAAAGTAAATGAGAGCTATGACGTAACACTTTCACAAGGAAAATTTGGAAGAATAATATGTGCTACAAATCAAGTAGGTAAATCTATGGGTGCATATAGTGTTGTAGTTTATGTAGATGAAAGTAATAAGACACATCTTGTAAAATATAATTATATAAAGGACAAAGAAAATGCATCTGATTGGCCTATATATTCGTTTAAATTTACAGGAGATTTTAATTTAGATGGAGTAAATGAAATAGTAATTTGTGAAACTAAAGAATTTGAAATCAAATATGATATACTAGAATACAGAAATGGTAAATTTTATGAGGTATTAAGTTCAGTTATAAAATAAGTTTTAAGTACAGGAAATGGAAAATTTTTCCTGTACTTTTTTATGCATAAGTAGTTGTAAAAAAGTTATACTAATGATATAATCAATATAATGAATTTAGGAGTTGTGTATATGGAAGATAATGAACAAATATCTCTGTTTACTGAAACAGATGAAAATGAAAAGATAAAAAAAGAAATAAAAAACTTATCTAGGCAAATAGAATATTATAACAAAAAATACCATGAAGAAGATGCCCCAGAAATATCAGATTATGCATATGATAAATTAACATTAAGATTAAGGGAGCTTGAGACAAAATATCCACAATTTAAGTTAGATAAATCCCCAACTACTAAAGTGGGTGGAAAAACAAAAAACATATTTGAAAAAGTAACACATAAAACACAATTGCAAAGTTTGCAAGATGTGTTTGAATTTTGTGATGTAGAAGAATTTGTTGATAAGGTTATAGCTGAATATGGTAATGATGTTGAGTTTGTTGTACAAACTAAAATTGACGGACTTTCTGTATCACTGGAATATGAAAATGGTATTTTAGTAAGAGGATCAACACGTGGTGATGGTTTTGTTGGTGAAGATGTAACAGAAAATTTAAAGGTAATAAAAGATATACCACATAAATTAAATACAAATGAAACGATAGAATTACGTGGAGAGGTATATTTGCCAAGACAGGAATTTGAAAAAATAAACGAAGAACTACTTTCTAAAGGAAAAACTTTACTTGCAAATCCTAGAAATGCAGCAGCTGGCACCTTAAGACAACTTGACACAAATCTTGTAAAAGAAAGAAATTTAAGCATATTTGTCTTTGATATTTTAAACGGAAACAAAAAAGAACTTGATAGTAAAAACTTAGAGTATTTAAAAAGTATAGGGATCTCAGTTATTGAACATATGAAAGTATGTAAAACAAAAGAGCAAGTTATAGATGCAATTAAAGAAATAGGTGAGCTTCGTGACAAATTTAAGTATGATATAGATGGTGCTGTTGTAAAAGTAAATAACTTAAAAATACGAGAAGAAATGGGTACAACTATAAAAGTACCTAAATGGGCTGTTGCATATAAATATCCACCTGAACAAAAAGAAACAAAAGTAGTAGATATAATAACACAAGTTGGGCGTACAGGTCAAGTAACACCAATGGCAATATTAGAACCAGTGAGAATAGCAGGGTCTATTATATCTAAAACAACCCTTCATAATTTCGATTATATTGAAGAAAAAGATGTAAGAATTGGAGATACTGTAATAGTTCAAAAAGCAGGAGATGTAATACCAGAAGTGGTAGAAGTAGTAATATCAAAAAGGCAAAAAAGTTCAAAAAAATATGTTGCTCCAACAACATGTCCTGTATGTGGCGAATTACTTGAAAAAGAAGAAGATATTGTAGCACTGAGATGTACAAATAGTGAATGCCCCGCAACAATATATAGAAGTATAACACACTTTGCTTCAAGAGATTGCATGGACATAACAGGCCTTGGAGATGCAATTGTTGAACAATTAATAGATAATAAACTACTTTCAGATGTTGCAGATATATATTATTTGAAATATGATGATATAATATCATTGGATAGATTTGGCGCAAAATCTGCTATAAATCTAATTGAGGCTATTGAAAAATCTAAATCTAACTTGCTTGATAAATTAATATTTGGACTTGGTATAAGACATATAGGTAAAAAAGCTGCAAAGGTTTTGTCACAAAATTTTGAAGATATTTATTCTTTAATGAAATCAAATATTGATGAATTAAATGAATTAGAAGACTTTGGTATGATAATGGCAGAATCTGTATATGAATTTTTTAAAAAATCAAAGACTATCGAAATAATTAATAAGTTAGAAAAAGCTGGTGTAAACTTAAAAGGAAATATAAAAAAACTAGAATCAGAAAAATTTTCAGGTAAAACTTTTGTTATAACAGGAGCTTTTGAGAGTTATTCAAGAAACGAGTTAATAGAAATAATAGAAAAAAATGGTGGAAAAGCTTCACAAAGTGTATCCAAAAAAACTGATTTTGTATTAGCTGGTGAAGATGCTGGAAGTAAACTTACAAAAGCACAAGAATTAGGTGTAAAAATAATAGATATAAATGAATTTTTAGAAATGCTAAAATAAAATGTATAAAGGAAGGGAAAGTATAACTAACAAAATATGAATGCAATTATAAAAACATTAGAAAAAAGCGACAAGTATATAGAATTAAGAAATATATTAAAATTAAATCCAGATTTAAATATGAATAATAAGTTAAGCATTATCGGTCTTACCGATAGTGCTAAATCGCTTTGTATTTATTCTATAACAAAAGAAATATCAAAAAGTGCTTTAATTGTATGTACTAATGTATTTCAAGCAAAAAAGATTATCGAAAATCTAAAAAATATATCAGATATTGAAATAATATTTTTACCTGCAAAAAAAATGGAATATTATGATGTAGACTCACAAAGTAGAGAAATTGAAAATGAACGTGCTTATGCTATAAAAAAAATATTAAGTAGAGATGTAAATATAGTTGTAACAACAATTGACGCACTTCTACAAAAAATAATACCTAAAAAAAGTCAAGAAGAATTTAATATTTCTCTAAAAGTAGGCGATAATATAGAGCTTGAAAAATTAACTCAAGACTTAGTAAAACTAGGGTATGAGAGAGCAGAACTAGTTGAGGGAAAAGGACAATTTGCTGTGCGTGGTGGAATAGTAGATATATTTGCACTTGACTATGAAACACCATTTAGGATAGAACTTTTTGGTAATGAAATAGATAATATACGTTCATTTGATAATATTTCACAAAGGAGTATAGATACCTTAAATAATATAGTAATATCTGCTATATCTGAAAATACGATAGACATTAATTTACAGCAAGAAATAATATCAAACCTAAAAGAATTGACACAAGATAGACTATTACCGTCTAATCTAAAATTAAATATATTAAAAGATATTGATAAAATAGAAAACAAAAATTATGATACAGTTATAGATAAGTATTTTGAATTATTTTCAAAAGAAAATTTTACTATACTTGATTTGTTAGACTCATATAATATATTTATTGATGAGGCCTCAAAATGTATAGAAAAAAGTAAAAATATAGTTTATGAAAATATGGAAACTCTAAAAATACTTGCAGAAAAAGAATATATATATTTACCTTATGCAAATCATTATTTAAGTTTTGAAGAAATACTTCCAAAACTAAACAAAACAAATAACGTATATATGGAAAGTATAAAAACTTCATATTATAACGAATATAGAAAAGAAATATTTTTTGATACTAAAGAACAATTATTTTATAGAAGTAATATAGAGATACTTTTAGAAGATATTAGAAAAAATAACAATAAGATTATACTTTTAGTGTTCCCAAATAGAGCAAGAATTGAACAAATAAAAAATTATTTATTAGAAAATAATATAAAAGTACAAGTTATAGAGGATATACTCTCAAAAGAAGAATTTAAGATAGGAGAAGTATATATAACCTTTGGTATAATGTCTACCGGCTTTGTAAGTGATGAATTTAATTTTTGTTTAATAGTAGAAGATGTACAAGGTGTAGATTACAAATCCAAAAAAAGAAAAGAAAAGATAGAAAATTCTTCAAAAATTAATAGTTTTGATGATTTAGAAATTGATGATTATGTAGTACATGAAAATCATGGTATAGGATTATATAAAGGAATTAACACTGTTGAGATACAAGGTATTCAAAAAGACTATATAAAAATAGAATATTTGGATGGTGGGGTTTTGTATGTACCGATAACCCAACTGGATTTAGTAAAAAAATATACTTGTGATGATGACACCTCTCCAAAATTAAATTCACTTGGTACAAAAGAATGGTCAAAAACAAAAAGAAAAGTAAGTGAACATATAAAAGAAGTAGCAAAAGAATTAATGCTACTTTATGCAAAACGTGATAGTATGAAAGGTTTTGCATATCCAGAAGATACTCCTTGGCAACAAGAATTTGAAGACTCTTTTGAATTTGAATTAACAGAGGACCAAAAAAGGTCAGTAAGAGAAATTAAACAAGATATGCAAAGTGATAAGCCTATGGATAGACTATTATGTGGTGATGTGGGTTATGGTAAAACAGAAGTAGCTTTACGTGCTGCATTTAAAGCTGTAATGAGCGGAAAACAAGTAGCATATTTAGTACCAACTACTGTACTTTGCTTGCAACAATATAGAACATTTAGTGATAGAATGCAAAACTTTGGAATAAAAGTTGAAATGTTATCTAGATTTAAATCAACTAAAGAACAAGCACAAATAATAAATGATTTGAAAAATGGTAGAATTGATGTAGTAATTGGAACACATAGAATGTTATCTAAAGATGTTGTTTTTAAAGATTTAGGTTTACTTGTAATTGATGAGGAACATAGATTTGGAGTTAAAGCAAAAGAAACAATAAAAATGTATAAGGAAACGGTTGATGTTTTGTCAATGACAGCAACACCTATTCCAAGAACCTTACATATGTCAATGATAGGTATAAGAGGAATGAGTACATTAAGTGAACCACCTATGGAAAGACTACCTGTACATACCTATGTTTTGGAATATGATGCAAATGTAATAAAACGAGCTATTGAAAAAGAAATTGAACGTGATGGTCAAGTCTTTTATATTAGTAATAGAATAAATAATATTGAAGAAGTGGCATTTAAAGTGAGAAATTTAGTGCCAAATGCAAGAGTTCAATTTGCACATGGTAGAATGGATCCAAATGAGATAGAAGATATAATGATAGATTTTATGGAACATAAAATTGATGTACTAATTTGTACAACTATACTTGAATCTGGCATAGATATACCAAATGCAAATACTATAATAATAGAAAATGCTGATAAGTTAGGACTTGCACAGTTATATCAAATAAGGGGAAGAGTAGGAAGGTCAAATAGGCTTGCATATGCATATATAACGTATAAAAAAGACAAATACTTAAGTGAAGTATCACAAAAAAGATTAAAGGCTATAAGGGATTTTACTGAATTTGGTAGTGGATTTAAAATAGCACTTCGTGATCTTGAAATTAGAGGAGCTGGTAATTTACTTGGAAAAGAACAACATGGGCATATGGTAAAGGTTGGATATGAAATGTATATTTCAATGTTAGAGAAAGCTATTAATTTAGAAAAAGCTCAAAAAGATAAATCTTTAGTATCTTCTGTTAATATTAATGATCAAACAGAAAATGAAGTAAAAATTGATATTAATGTTTCAGCATATATTAGTGATAAATATATAAATGACCCAATTCAGAAAATATATATGTATCAAAAAATATCTGAAATAAGAAATAATGATGATGTTATGGATGTAGTTGATGAACTATATGATAGATATGGTGAAATTCCAAAAGAAACTGAAAATTTAATAACAATCGTAGAAATTAGAAATAAAGCAAAAGAAATGGGAATTACAAAAATATCACAAATAAATGACGTTATAAGGTTTGAAAGTGATAAATTTAATGAGCCTAATTTTAGATTTCATTTGACAAACGCTAAGAATAATGATATACTAATTCGTGTGCAGTTAGAAATTGAAAAATTATATAAAAATTTTAAAGAAAAGGGGTAAAGTAAATGAGTAAGAAAAAAGAAGCAGAAAATGTTGTAGAAGAAAAAAAAGAAGTAGTTGAAGAAGTAAAAGATATTAAACAAGATAATAAGAAAAAGAAGGAAAAGAAAGAAAAAAAAGAAAATAAACAAGAAGTAATAAAAGAAAATGTTACTGAAAAGGCTCTTGAAAAGAAATTAAAAAGAGCAAATAATGATAAAATAATAATACTTTCAATTGTTATAGGAGTTTTAGTTGTAGCATTTGCTATTTTTGGAGTATATTATTATAATTCTTCAATGAAAGCTATTGCAACTTTTGATGGTGGTAAGGTAACAATTGCAGATTATACTGTATATTACAAGACTTTTGCACCAATGCTTGAATATTATGGATATCCAGCATCAATTATACCAGAACAAATTGCAAACAAAGCTGGAATTGATATGATAATATTAAATAAAGCTAAAGAAAAAGGTGTTACTTTGTCTGATGATGATAAAGCAAAAGTTGATGAAACATTTAATGATGAAGAACAAGTACAACAATTTATTGATGAAGGTATCGATGTAGCAAGAATGAAACAGCTATATTATAACGATTATATAATATCAGCATATATTGATAAAATGACTGAAGAAGTAGCTGATGAAGATGTTATAGCATATATTAAATCTGTTTCAGGTGAAGACGCTGATTTAACAGAATATAACACTAGTCATATATTATTTAAAACAATAGATGATAGCGGAAATGAATTGTCAGAGGCAGACCAAGCAGCAAAAAGAGCAACTGCTGAAAGTGTACTTGCAAGAGCTTTAAATGGTGAAGATTTTGCAGCACTTGCAAAAGAATTTTCTGAAGATGGCACTAAAGATGATGGTGGTAAATTTACTATGTATATGGATGGTTCTGTATATACTGAATATTCAGATGCAGTAAAAACTCTTGAAGTTGGTGGTATAACTACAACTTTAGTTAAATCAGATGCAGGTTACCATATTATAAAACTAGATAGTAAAGTTGAAAATGGAAGAGCTCATAATTCTACTGAAAGAGAACAATGTGTTGATGAACAAATTAATAATCTAAGTACAACAATGCATTTAGAAATTAATGATGAAGCAATGAAAGCAGCTGTTTATGCTATAACTGGTACTAAAGTAGAAGATGAAGAAACAGACGAAACTGATGAAACAGAAGATACTACAACTGATGATGAACAAACAACTACAGATGAGTCATCTACAGATGATTCAACTACTACTGATAATACAGAAGCAGCACCTGCAGAATAGTTAGAGGTATGTTATGGATACAATTATTAGTAAATCTAATGAAAAAGTTAAGTATTTTAAGAGCTTAAATGATAAAAAATTTAGACAAAAATATAATGCTTTTTATTTAGAGGGGATTAAGGTTGTAACTGAAATATTAGAAAATAAAGCGATAGACATTTTGTTTATCGCTTATTCTAAAGAAATTTTACAAAACCTTAATGGTGGAAAAGAATTACTTAAAAAAATAGATTTGTATAATGATAAGAATAAAGTTGTACATTTAAGTCAAAGTGTTTTTGAATATATAGTAGATACTACTTCTCCTCAAGGAGTATTTGTAGTATTAAAAAAGCAAAATATTGATGTATATAATGAAATTGACAATCTTGCAAAAAGTAAAAACATAGTTAAGGATATTATATTACTTGATAAAGTACAAGATTTGGGAAATTTAGGTACAATAATACGTAGTGCAGTTGCTTTTGGAATTAAATTAATAATTGCAACATCTGGTACGGCTGACTTTTATTCTCCTAAAGTTATACGTTCAACTATGGGTGCTATAAATAAAGTAAAGATAGCATATATTGATGATAATATATCACAACTATTTAACTATTTGAAAACTAAAAATTATGAAATATTTGGCACAAGTTTAAAATCTAGCAAAAATATAAATGAAATGTTATTTAATGAAAATAATGTTTTTGTGCTTGGAAATGAAGCAAATGGGGTAAGTGAAGAAATTTTAAGCTTATGCGATAGTAATATAAAAATACCAATGCTTGATAATATGGAATCTTTAAATGTTTCTGTTGCAACAAGTATAATTATGTATAAAAATTATATTGATAAATTAAAAAAATAAAAAATGGAAAATATCTGTTGATTAATTTACTATTATGTAGTAGAATAAAATTGTAAAAAGTAAGTAAAAATAAAAAACTATGTAAACAAAAGAGGTTGAAAATATGATAACACTATACATACATACATACATACATACATACATACAACACACTAAAAATAATAAAAAGTAGTAATTTAAGACAGGAAAAAATTGTAAAAACTGTAAAAAAAGAAGTAGAAAATATAATAAAACCAGTATTAGGATATGGGTAATATTCTAATACTGGTTTTGCATCTTCAAAAGGAAAAAATTGTCAGTGACAATGTATAAATTTTATGATATAGTACGTAATAAAAGAAAATGGAGGTTAAGAATATGAAAATAACAGAAAATAAAAAGAAAAAAGGGATAAGTTTGATAGTACTAATAGTAACAATAGCAGTAATAATAATACTGGCAACAGCAGTAATTTTGTCTATTACAAATAATAGACCAATAGAAAGTGCTAAAGACGCAACAACATCACACAATGAGTCAGTATTATTAGAAAGTGCAACAGTACTTTCTGCACAGTGGAAAACGGATAGCTTGCTATCAAAAACAGGACTGTCAAGAAGTGAGTATGTAAAAGAAGGGTTAAAAAGTCAAGGTTTTACAGCAGAAGAAGTAGGAGATATGATAGTGGATGAAGAAACAGGAAAAGTAGCAATAAAAGGTGGAGCAATAGATGTAGCAAGTAATCCAGAAAAATATTATGGAGCTACAATAACAAATTATACTGAAAGTAGTAATAGTAAAGTAGGTTGGAAAATATTATATTCTGACTCAAGTAATATATATTTAATAGCTGATGATTATATTCCATATGATAGTATACCAAATAGTACAGAAAATGGAAGTGCAACTTCAAATAAACCAAATACAGGAGATACTTCTTATACGTCAACAGCATATTTTACAAATATTTTGCAAGATTATACAGGCTCAATGTCAATAACAGAAAGTAAAATACAAAATTTAAATAGTAAATATTTTGAATATTTAAAATCAAATAATAAACAAAATAAACAATATAGCATGAAAGCAGTAGCGTATATGTTAGACACAAAAGCGTGGAAAAAATTTAAGGGAGAAAAAGCAGATTATGCAATAGGAGGGCCAACATTAGAAATATTTATAAAATCATGGAATGCAAAATACAAAGACGCAAAAATAGAATATCAAGTAGCAGATGTAGGAAGTGATTATAAAGCATTGAATGGATATACACATAAAAAGGCTGGAACAACTGATTATACAACATATATAATTGATGCATTTAGAAAAAGTGATAGTTCATATGATGATTTGTATGTAATTAGGGATACAAGCAAAGCATATAGTATGTGGCTGGCCTCTACGTCCGGTCATGGCGCAACTTATTTGGGCTATGTGGACTGCATAGGCTACTTGGGCGACCAAGACTATTACTATGGCGGCAGTGGCTTTCGTCCTTTAGTTTGTCTAAAATCTAGTGTTAAGTTAGAAGAACAAAGTTTTGGTAAATATGCAATAAAATAAAAAAATTATGTAAATTAAAGAGGCGCTTTAGTATTTTTATATAACAGGAAAGGTATACTTGATAAAAGTTAGTATACATAAAAAGACAAAAAATTAAAAGCGTATTATTGTTTTCTAATGTAGAGACTCTAAAAATATATAACTATATAAAATATTAGCTAAATATACAAAATCCCGAAGAATTATATAAAAAATATTACTCTTTTTTGACTGGAACGAATGGTTACTATAATATAAAAGAAAAAAAGAGTTGATAGTTTGAAATTAAGTTTTAAATATAATATAGCAAATCAAAGTAAAAAGCAATGAGAAATAATTAATGATTTAATATGGCAAATAAATAAAGTAATGAATATTCTGTTATATGATACAAAAGAGTGGAAAGAAAAAATAGATGTTACAAAAGGTATAAATATTATAACGACACTTGTTCTGTGTAAAAGTATTGAATTAAAAAAATGGGTTAGCACAAAAATAACTAACTCATTTTTTCTGTTATAAATATAATTTTATTTGTCGATTTTACTAAAAAAAGCACTAGTTTTGTCAAATAGCAAATTTGTGTTAATAAAGTATTTACAAATTAAAAATATAGTAGTATAATTAAGGCACTTTATTATATAAAGTGATAAAAGTAAATAATTTTGAGTTTGTCAAGTAATGTAGTGTTACAATAGATGTGAAACAAAAATAGGTATAGAAAAAAAGTGATTCAAGTAGTATAATTGGATTGAACAA
>CANRQA010000021.1 GCA_947632635.1 uncultured Clostridia bacterium
ATATGATTATAGCAGAAAAGGGTTCCGAAAGGAACCCTTATTAAAGAAAAAATTTTAATTTTTTCTTATTTCTTGTTCAAAATTTATTTCCTTTTTTTACAAAAATTATGTTGACAACTATATCCAATTTGTTATATAATATATATTGTTTTGTTAAATAAAAAAATATGAAGGGAAGAGTTATATAATATGAAAAACTTAAGAAATGTAGCAATAATTGCACACGTCGATCACGGAAAAACTACACTTGTTGATGCGCTTTTAAAACAAAGTGGTACTTTTAGAGATAATGAACAAGTCGCAGAACGTGTTATGGATTCAAATGATATAGAAAGAGAAAGGGGTATAACAATACTTTCAAAAAATACCTCTGTAAAATATAACGATATAAAAATAAATATTGTAGATACACCAGGACATGCTGATTTTGGTGGAGAAGTAGAACGTGTACTTAAAATGGTTGATGGGGTTATTTTACTTGTCGACGCATTTGATGGTCCAATGCCACAAACAAGATTTGTATTAAGCAAAGCATTAGCTTTAAATTTAGTACCAATTGTAGTAGTAAATAAAATTGATAGACCAGGCGCAAGACCTTTAGAAGTAGTAGATGAAGTATTAGAATTATTTATGGACCTTAACGCTTCTGATGAACAATTAGATTTTAAAGTAGTATATGCATCAGGAAAAAATGGATTTGCAAAATACTGTCTTGACGATGAAAGTAATAATATGAAACCTTTATTTGAAACTATTATAAACACAGTACCTGAACCAAAAGGAAATCCAGAAGAACCATTGCAATTATTAGTAACAAATATTGATTATGATGAATATACAGGAAGAATAGGTATAGGAAGAATAGAACGTGGAATTATAAAAAACGGACAAAACGTTGCTTTATGTAAGAAAAATGGAGAAATACAAAATATAAAAATTGGAAAATTATATACTTATTCAGGACTTGATAGAGTAGAAGTAGAAGAGGCAAAATGTGGCGAAATAGTCGCTGTAAATGGACTAACTGGAATAAATATAGGCGAAACAATAGCAGACCCTGAAACTCCAGAGCCAGTTGATTTTGTAGATATAGACGAACCAACTGTTTCTATGACTTTTAGTGTAAATAATGGACCTTTTGCAGGACGTGAGGGAAAATATATAACATCAAGACATTTAAGAGATAGATTATTTAAAGAATTAGATACAAACGTATCATTACGTGTTGAAGAAACTGACTCGGCTGATAGTTTTAAGGTATCAGGTAGAGGCGAACTACATTTATCTATACTTATTGAAAATATGAGAAGAGAGGGCTATGAACTTTTAGTATCAAGACCTACCGTTATTTATAAAGAGATAAATGGCGTTAAATGTGAGCCTATGGAAGATGTAGTAATAGATGTACCTGACGAATATGTTGGTGTTGTAATGGAAAAAATGGGTTATAGAAAAGGCGAAATGACAAATATGCAACCCTCTAATTCGCAATCTGGTTATACAAGACTTGAATTTAAAATTCCATCTCGTGGACTTATTGGTTATAGAGGCGAATTTATGACTGATACAAAAGGAAATGGTATTATGAACCATATGTTTGCAGGATATGAAGAAGATAAAGGTGAGGTAATAACACGAACTAGAGGAACAGTTATAGCATTTGAAAATGGTAAGGCTACTACTTATGGACTATTTAATGCACAAGAAAGAGCAACTTTATTTATTACACCTGGAACAGAAGTATATCTTGGCATGGTTGTTGGTGAGAATTCGAGAACTGATGATTTAACTGTTAATGTTTGTAAGGAAAAACATTTAACTAATATGAGAGCTGCTGGAAGTGATGATGCATTAAAACTTGTACCAGTTAAAAAAATGTCACTTGAACAGGCAATTGAATTTATTTCTGATGATGAACTTGTTGAAGTAACACCTGAAAGCATACGTATTAGAAAGAAAATTCTTGATCCAACAGAAAGATTAAGATCAAATAAAAAATAGAAAAATCCCTAATAAAGAATTTTAGTTAAATTCTCTATTAGGGAAATATTTTTTATTAAAGCATCTGCTTTGAAACTTTTCTTATTTCTTTTCTTAATTCTTTATAAAACCAGTTAAAGTTTTCATAAAAATTAGTAAAATATATCGATACATCAAAATCAGTATTAAGTTTTCTATATTGTATAGCCTGATTTTGCCCAAAGATAATCATGTATTTTTCATTTTCATCTTTTTTTTGTGCAAGTTTTTCAAACAGCTCTTTATGAGTAAAATAAATATTACTATTTTCAACTCCAAGATTAGATAAAGCCGCAGTTACAATTCCAACAGATACATTAGGTTTTGCATAAATGCGTAACTCATCTCCAATTTCTGCAGTTGTGTTGTTGTAATCATCTTTAGGTGAAACAACAACTTTTAAAGATTTGTAAAATTCCTCATGCCGTTTTTTCTCATCAAATTTCAAATACGACAATACTCCAGTTAATGTACCAGCTACAATAGATAAACCGACAAGATTTTTTTTGCTCATTTTTACACACTCCTTTAAAATTATTTTTTAGGTTTAAAATATAATTAATTGCAAACTTATTATATCACTTATGTGTTTTGTTGTCAAATTGGTATACATAAAACGAGATTATTTTAATTATTTTAAAATATATATAAATAATAAAAGGACAATAAGTTTTTAAACTCATTATCCTTTTTTATATCATTTAAAATAATAGTTCTTTATATATTTTGCATAAAAAATATATAAGTTTATCATATCAATGTTTTATGTAGCCACCACCATTGTGAGACTTAAAAAAACTATTTCAAGTCTTTTATGTTAGAGGGTACAAAGTTACCATTCACATCAATCCCTATATAAGTTTGTACCACTGCATATCCATCTTTAAAACTGAAAGCATTTGAAAACGTTTTACGCCATTCGTTTTTTCCCTCAGTATTGATAAAACTCCAAGAGAAATCCATCATTACAAGAGCAAAGCCGTTAGAAAAATTGCAAACTTTGTCATACTTTATATCAGTTATCTCATTGCCATTTTTATCAATAAAGCCCCATTTGTTGTTTAGCTCGACTGGTGCAAACCCATTTACAAAGTGAGAAATTGAATGATACGCTCTTTTTGTAATTTCTTTACCAGTTGTATCAATAAGACCAACTCCGCCTTCAATACTTATTTCTGCAAAACCATCTTTAAAACCACTACGAATACAATTATATTTAATTTCAGTTATTTGTTTGCCTTCTTTATTAATAATACCCCATTTGCCGTTAATCATTACTTTAATAAAACCTTCCAAATTAGTATGTATACTAATATCATCGTATATAAATTTAGTTAACTCATTTCCTCTGGGGTCGATAAGCCCCCATTTGCCTCTGGTGTCAATAAGTCCCAATTTGCCCCTGGTGTCAATAAGTTCCCATTTACTCATCTTACGCCTTGCTGCAGCATAATCATAGTTATAATATGGAGATGGACAAATCTTATCATATTTCTCTTCACAAGATATTTTTACAACCCCATTTTCAAAAAACTCTCTTGGCATAGGCATATACATAATTAAAATATCCTCCTTTAAAATTATTTAAATGATTAAAATATAAATTTTGACTTATTATATCATAGTATTAGTTATAAGTCAAGAGTATACATAAAATTATTTACTAGCCACTTCGAATTAGTAGATATAGTTTATATACAATATAATTAATAATATACAAAATATAATATTTGTTATATTTGTATGTAAAAAAATTACAAGAAAGATAATAATTTTTAATTAATTTAGCAAGAAAATTGTAAAAGTTTGTAGATATGTTTCTTTGGTAGTTGAAATATGATAAACTTAAAATCTTAGTTGCAAATTTTTAACTTTTATTATATAATAAATTAAAGCGTAAAAATTATTTTGAAAGGGTTGAAATGTATGAAAAATACACTTAATGAGATTTTTAATTTGGCAGAAGAACATTTTAATATTATTAAAAATACATATGAATTACTTGAAAAATCTTATGAGAAAAAGATAAGTATCCATGCAGCGGGGCAATGGTTACTTGATAATATGTACATAATTGAACAAGAATATCAAAATATAAAAGAAAGTAAAAAGAATTTAAAAAATAAGCGTTTGCCAATTGTAAAAACACATGAGGGTGATAAATATATAACAATATTTTATTTAGCTTATGAACTTGTTGAAACAAATACTGGATATGTTGATCAAAATTTAATTCTTGATTGTTTAAAAGAACATCAAAAATTATCATATTTAAGTTCAGAAGAACTAGATTTATTTGTATTAATGCTTCAAGTATCACTACTTAAATTTATTTCTAGAATTTGTCTTAATATATCAAATTCACAACTAAAAAAAATAGAAGTTGAAAAAATACTAGAAGAAGATGAAAGCGCAAAAAAGATTTCTTCAGACTTTGAACCAGAATTAAAATATTTTGGAAATTTAAAAGATTATATGCTAGATATTTCAAAAATAAAATCTGCAAATACCGCATTTGTTGAATATATGGCATATAGGGTAAAAGAATTAGGGCAAAAAGGTGAAAAATATTATAATTACTTAAAAGATGAAGCAGAAAAAATTGGTTTCACAGTAGAAGAAGCTATTATAAAAGAACATATGGAAATCTCTAAAACAACAAATTATATTGGACGTGCGATTTTATCATATAAACAAATACAAGGTTTAAATTTTAGAGAAATATTTGAAAAAGTAAATAAAATTGATGAAACTTTAAAAGATGATTATACAAATGAATTTAAAAAATGTGACTATAAAACAAAAGCAAGATATAGAAATTATATAATAAAACTTGCCAAAAAATATAATCTTTCAGAGGTATATATTGCAAAAAAAGCAGTAGAGTGTTCTATTAAGTATAAAAAACATGTAGGCTTCTTTTTAATTGGAAAATATAGATATTTACTAAAAAAAGAACTTGGAAAACCATATTTATCTAGTGCGTTATATTACAAATTCATACATCCAATAAAAGCTGATTTGTATATTTTATCAATTGTATTTGTTTCATGTCTTGTAACAATACTTTCTACTAGATACTTTATAGTAACAAATAATATATTTATAAACTTATTTTCTTTAATTACAGTATTTTTCTTTACGCATGAAGTATTTAGTAAACTTTTAGATTATATATTAAAAAAGCTAGTAAAACCAAAAATATTGCCAAGATTTGATTTTGCAAAAACAATTGATTCAAAATATCCTACTTATGTTGTAATGCCAACAATAATTTCATCAATTGAAAAACTTGACTCTATGATACATAAAATGGAAATAACATATCTTGCAAATAGAACAGAAAATATGTATTATATGTTACTTGGAGATTGTATGTCTAGTGACAAAGAACATATAGATATAGACGATAGAATTGTTGAATATGCAAATAAAAAATTAGATGAGTTAAACGCAAAATATCCGTCAAAACATATTTTATTTAATTTCATGTATAGAAAACGTATATATTCAGAAAGTGAAGGCTGCTACATGGGTTGGGAGCGTAAAAGAGGTGGCCTTGCACAGTTTAATAAAATAGTACTTGGTAAATATTCAAAAGAAGAAATTAATAAAATTGCTTATCTTTCTTATGACGATATTGTTAGTGCAAAATATGCAATTACTATTGATGAAGATACTATGTTATCACTAAATACCGCAAAAGATTTAGTTGCAATTATTTCACATCCACTAAATAGACCTATATATTCTAAAAACAAAAAAGTTATAATAAGAGGTCATGCATTAATTCAACCAGCAGTAGGATTAGATGTAGAACTTGCAAATAAAAGTATATTTTCTAAAATATTTGGTGGTTTTGGTGGCGTTGATATATATACAAATGCAGTATCTGATGTATATCAAGACTCTTTTGATGAAGCAATATTTTGTGGTAAAGGTATATATGATATAGAAGTATTTGATACAATACTTGCTGATGAAATACCAGAAAACCTTGTATTAAGCCATGATTTACTTGAGGGCTCTTTCTTAAGAGCTGCACTTGCAAGTGATATTGAAATACAAGATGGATTTCCAAGTAATTATATTGCTTATATGAAAAGAAATCATAGATGGTATAGAGGAGATATGCAAATAATTAAATGGCTAATTAGTCCAAGTTCAAACTTATCTCTACTTTCAAAATGGAAAATACTTGATAATTTAAGAAGACCATTACTTGATGTTGTTGCTTTACT
Source organism: uncultured Clostridia bacterium (assembly GCA_947632635.1). Taxonomy (GTDB): domain Bacteria; phylum Bacillota; class Clostridia; order TANB77; family CAG-465; genus CAG-465. The sequence continues at coordinate 6,261 of CANRQA010000021.1, forward strand.
TGCCATGATATTTTCAGCATTTTATTCTGTTAGATTATTTACAACAGTTGCACTTTTAAGTTTTATTAGCATAAACTTTGGAACAATACTTGGTATGTTTAATAGACTTATTTTTGGAAGGGTAAAACATAGTAAAGATTTGCAATATATCCCTATAATTCATGGAACAGATGCAGACTTTTTAACAATGTGTTTTCATTTTATAACACTACCATATAGAGCGTGGATGTGTGTAAATGCATTTTCAAAATCACTATATAGAATGCTTATATCACATAAGAAATTACTAGAATGGACAACAGGAGAAACACTTCAAAAAAGTTCAAAAGAAAGCCTACCATATTATTACATAAATATGATTGCAAATGTAATTATTGGAGTATTAATGATACTTATACCATATAGTTACAATATAGGGTTTACATTACCAATATTAGATTTTAAATTATCTATAGGTATAGCATTTTTATCTGCACCATTTTTTGCATATTTACTTGGAAAAGATCATTTACTTGGTAGAAAGAAACATTTAACAGAAAAAGAAGATGAAGAAATAATAGAAGTTGCAAACAGAACATGGAAATTTTTTGATAGTATGATGAGTAGTGTAAATAATTACTTACCAACTGATAACTATCAAGAAAATAGAAGATATAAAATTGCAAATAGAACTTCATCTACAAATATTGGTATGGCAATTCTTGCTATTATAAATGCATATGACTTAAAATTTATTACAGAAGATGAAACATTAACTAAACTTTCAAATTTGTTTAATACACTTCAAAAATTAGAAAAATGGAATGGTCATTTATATAATTGGTATAATATAAAAACATTAGAACCATTAAGACCTAGATTTGTCTCAACAGTTGATAGTGGTAACTTTATTGCTTGTTTATATGTTACAAAACAATTTTTAATTGAATTAAAAGACGAAAAAGCATATGAAAAAAGTGATGTATATGAATATGATAATCGAATTGATACATTACTTGAAACAACAGTTCAGTTTATAAATAATACTGATTTTACTTGTCTTTATGATGCAACTCGTAATTTATTTTATATCGGTTTTGACCAAGAAAGCGGAAAACTTGCAAATAGCTATTATGATATGCTTATGTCAGAGGCAAGAACTACAAGTTTAATTGCTATTGCAAGACGTCAGGTAACTTCAAAGCATTGGTTTGCACTTGCAAGAAACCTAATTAATTTAGACGGATACAAAGGCTTAACCTCTTGGAGTGGAACATCTTTTGAATATTTTATGCCTTACATATTTATTAAATCTTATGAACATACCTTAATGGATCAATCATTATTCTTTAATAAATATAGTCAAATTAAATATGCAAAATCAAATAATGTTCCTTGGGGATTTTCTGAGTCTGCATTTGCTGTTAAAGATAATGAATTAAATTACCAATATCAAGAATTTGGTGTACCATGGTTAGGACTTAAAAGAGGTTTAAATGATTATATGGTAGTTTCACCTTATGCCTCTTTACTTGCTATTGAATTTGACCCACAGGCTGTATATAAAAATATAAAAACATTAAAGAAAATAGGTGCATATTCTTCATTTGGCTTTTATGAAGCAGTAGATTACACAAAAGAACATCTGGCAAAAGATGATGAGTATGAAATAGTAAAAACATATATGGCGCACCATCAAGGAATGATACTTGCTGCAATCAATAACTATATTAATAACGGAATAATAAAAGAAAGATTTCACAGAAATCCTGATATTAGTGCTTGTGAGATATTATTAAAAGAAAGAGAAAAAATTACTGCAAATCTTAAAAAATCAACTCTTGATAAGGATAATAACTTTAAGCAAAAGAGCGTTAACGAATTTACACCATTTATTAAATATCTATCTCGTGATAGAAGTGATGTAGATGGATTTGATGATGAAAGACAGATTGCAATGCTTAAAGGACTTAATATGTCTACAATTATAACTGATTCAGGCGATATGTTTATCCGTTATAAAGATAAAATAATTAATAAGCAAAGATATACAAATATAAATGGCTGTGGTAACTATATTTACTTAACTGATAAAACAACTGGTAAAACTATATCTGTAACCGATACAAGTTTAAATTCTGACATTAATAAAGAAACTCAAAAAACTGAATGGTCATCTGCTTTAAATAATGTAGAGTGCTATGTACAAAATGGTCCAATCGAAGCAACTACTAAAATCTTTTTATCACCAGAATATGATATAGAAGTAAAAAGAGTAAGTGTATATAATAATTCTAATTTAAAACGTGAGATAATTATAAATACATATATAGAACCTGCTCTTACTGATTACATGACAAATGTTGTACATCCGTCATTTAGTAATTTACAAATTGAAACATATTATGATGATGAACTTGATATACTAGTTGCAAGTAAAAGAAAGAAAAATCCAACTGATGAAGATTTGTTTGTGTATGCAAAATTAATAGGAATTGACCTTGCCCATGAGGTAGAAACAGATAAGCAAAAACTTATTAAAGAGCCTGAGGATGCATATAATGAAACTATTAACAAATATCCACTTTGGCCTGTACTTTCATATAGAGCAAGAATAATACTTGATCCATATGAACGTCAAGATTTCTCATATGTTTTAGGAGTTGCTGATAGTAAATATAAAATATCAAATGCAGTTGTTAATATGGACTTTAAATCTCTTGAGGAGCAATCAAAACTTGCAAGTGAGTTAAATAGTATAACGGCAAGATACTTAAAATTAAAATCTACAAAAGCACAGATATATAACAAGTTAATTCAAGAAGTGTTATTTGCTAAATCAAATGTAGATATAAATAAATTCTGGAACGAATCTCTTAGCCAATCAATGCTATGGAAATATTCTATATCAGGTGACCTTCCAATAATGCTTGTATATGTTGATAAAATTGAAGATGCTGGTATTATAAATGAAGTAGTAAACTTTATGGATTATGTAAAAAATAGAAAAATTGACCTTGATATAGTAATATTATTTAATGAAAAGCAAAAAGAATTTGGGCCTCTTTATACATATCTTAAAACAAGAATTGATAGAGCAGTATATATGGACTATACAAAAGGAAATATATATTTACTTAATGTTAGATATTTAGACGATAATGAGGTAAAACTATTCTCATTCTTATCTAAGAAATATATACAAGATATAAATGACTTTTTAACTACCGATTTAATAGATGAAAATGCTTACTTAATTGTAGAAGAAAAAAATAATATCATGAAAGAAGGTGTTAATAGTGAAAAATGATATGGATACTTCAAAGCTAAAAGCTTTTAATACATATGGTGGTTTTAACAAAAATGGTGATGAATATCATATACTTAACACTAATACACCTCTTCCATGGTGTAATGTAATAGCTAATGAACGTTTTGGCACAATTATTTCAAGTTATGGTACTGTTTATACATATTTTAAAAATAGTAGGGAATACAAAATTACTAATTGGTGTAATGACTGGATAAGTTTTACACCAGGCGAAAAATTTGAGGGTATTTTTGATAAAGACTATAATTTAGTTTATGGCTTTGGTTATGCTACAGTACTTGAAGATGAAGAATATATAGAGAAAAAACTTGATATTTTTGTTCCTGTAAATGACGATATTAAAATACAGCTTATTGAAATAAAAAATAATAATAGTGATGAAAAGAAAGTAAAAATTAAATATTCATTAGACCTAGCACTTGGTGTGGCTAAAGAAACTAATGCAAATTTTATTCTTTCAAAGTGTGAAAATGGATATTTAAAATTTAAAAACCCTTATACTCAAGAATTTAATGATATTGAATCATTTTTAACAGTTTTACTTGATGAAGATTTAACAATAATTTATGATGCTAAAAACTATTCTGTTTCTATTGAAGCTACTGTTAAGGCAAATAGCAAAAAAACTTTTGCTATAGTTCTTGGTGCATATGATAGTTCTAAGTCAAATTATATTGAAGAAGTTAGAGAAAAGTTTAATACAGAAGAAAAGATATATGCTGAATATGAGGCTACAAAAAAATATTGGAGAGAAAAGGTTGTTCGCCATTTTAAAACTGGTAGTGAATATTTAGATATTATGGCAAATGGTTGGCTGTTATATCAAACTATTGTATGTAGATTATTTGCTAAAAGTGGTTTTTACCAGTCAGGTGGTGCAATTGGGTTTAGAGACCAATTACAAGACTCTATGGCTTTAATTTCTACTTGGCCTGAAAAAACGCGTAGTCAAATAATTTTACATTCTTCTAAACAGTTTGAAAAAGGTGATGTACTTCACTGGTGGCATGAGCATAATAACGCTGGTATTAGAACATATTTTAGTGATGATTATTTATGGCTTCCATATGTACTTTCTGAATATGTTGAAAAAACAAAAGATACTTCAATACTTGATGTAAAAACTCCTTATCTTGAAGATAAACCTATGGGGGATAATAGAGAATTATATGATAGATTTGAAAATATCGATGTAAAAGATAGCGTATATAACCATGCTAAAAAAGCAATTATGTATTCACTTTCAAGGATTGATGAAAAAAATGGGCTACTTGATATAGGTGATGGTGACTGGAATGATGGATTTAGTGATATTCGAGGCCAGTCTGTGTGGCTTACATTTTTCATGATGGATATATTAAAACGCTTTGAAAAACTTGCAGATATTGTTCTTGACAAGGATATGATAGATGTTTGCAAAAAGTATAGGCATTTATTTAAGCATAGTATTGTCGAACATACTTGGGATAGTGATCATTTTGTTAGAGCATTTTTTGCAAATGGTGATGTCCTTGGTGCAAATTCTAATGTAGAATGTAAAATTGACCTTATAACTCAAGCGTGGGCTGTTATTTCTATGAAAGACTATAAAGATTTAAAAGATGAATTAGAGCTTTCTCTTAAAACTGCTGATAAATATCTTGTTGATAGAGAACATATGCTTGTACGTTTGCTTTATCCAGCTTTTGATAAGCCTAAAAATAATCCTGGCTATATTAAAGCATATGTACCAGGTATTAGAGAAAATGGAGGACAATATACACATGGAGCAACTTGGCTTGCTAAAGCATATTTTGAGCTTGGTAAAGATAAAGAGGCAATGGAAATACTAAATATGCTAACTCCAATTATTCATTCTGATACTAAAGAAAAAGCAAATATATATATGGTTGAGCCTTATGTTATAGCGGCAGATGTTTATTCAAATCCTGAACACATGGGAAGAGGAGGTTGGACTTGGTACACAGGTTCTTCTGCTTGGCTTTACAAAATAATTGAAGATTATCTAGGGAAAAAATAGCAAAAAGTAGTAATTCTTAAATTTTTAGAATTACTACTTTTTAATCGCTAATTAGAATTAATCTTCTTAATTGTTCCTGTTGGTAAAGTAATAGTCTCAGTAATAGAAACTAAAGACTCGTCATTACAAAAGAACAGAAATTTAATTAATTTTCTATGGCTATTAAATTTTTCCCTTATTTCATATTCAGTAATAGTTGGCTTTGCATTATCTTTTTCAATAATTTCTTTCCCAACCGTTGTATCAACATATATAGTACCGTCATTTACATATTTAAATGTATCATTTTCATCATTAAAAGAAATTACATCATATTGTGATATTTGCACTTTCTCTGTCCCAAGATATTTGTCTGATACTTTAGTATAAGCACACGAAGTTAAGAACATAAAAAGTAGAATAAAACAGAGACTAATTGGCAATGTCATAACTTTTTCCATAGATAATAATCTGCAAAAGAGAAAACCTACAATAACACCAAGTATAATAGCTAAAATAAATAACATTTAAAACAACTCCTTTAAAATTATTTTTTAGGTATATGTTAAATATATAATAATTATAACATTTTGATATGTAAAAGTCAATATATGGGTGCCAACACATATGGGAAGAGAGGCTAAACTTGGTATACAGATTCTTCCGCTTGACCTTACAAAATAATTGAAGATTATCTAGGCAAAAAGTAGTAATTCTTAAATTTTTAGAATCACTACTTTTTAATATGAACTTAAAATATATAAATCTAAATAACACTTGAAACTTTCTTAAAAATTTAAAAAGTTTAGTATATACTCGAAACTATTTGACAAAATATATATTAAATGATAAAATATATATAATGAAAGGAAAAATGAATTATGATAAAACGTGAAATGTATTTAAAAAAAATAAGGGATTCATACGATAGTGAACTTATAAAAATAATAGTTGGGGTTAGACGTTCTGGTAAATCAGTATTAATGTTGCAAATAATAGATGAATTAAAAGAAAAAGGAATAAAAGAGGACCACATTATATATATAAATTTTGAAGATTACGACTATACAGATTACACAAAGCCAAAAGAATTTAATAAATACATAAAAGATAAAATTAAGGATAAAGAAAAATATTATTTATTTTTTGATGAAATACAAAATGTGCAAGAATTTGAAAAAGTAATAAATTCATTTAGGGCGACAATGAATGTAAGTATTTTCATTACTGGTTCAAATAGCAAAGTTCTTTCTTCAGATTTATCAACACATCTAGCTGGAAGATATATTAGTATTAAAATGATGCCATTTACATTTTCAGAATATTTAGAACTGCAAAGAAGTCAAGGAATAGTAAAAAATAATGATGAGGCTTTTTTAGAATATTTAGAATGGGGTGGTATGCCACAAATATATAATTCTTCAAGTGTGCAAGAAAGAAAAATGTATTTAAGAGATTTATATAATACTGTTATTTTAAAAGATATTCTTGAACGAAATAATATAAAAGATGTAAAACTATTAAATAGAATTATTCAGTTAATTATGGAAAATATTGGTGGAGTTATATCAGCTAATTCTATAACAAAATTTTTAAAAACTGATAATGTTATAACAAGCGTAGATACTATTTTAAACTATATTATGTATATAAATAACTCATTGATTGCAAATAAAGTTAGTAGGTATAATATACGTGGGAAATCTGTTATGACATTACTTGAAAAATATTATTTAGTAGATTTAGGTCTATTGCAATTAAAGAGTAGTCCAATTGAAAAAAAGGTAGGCGGAAGATTAGAAAATATAGTTTACAATGAATTAATAGCTAGAGGATACGATGTATATATTGGAAAAACTGATAAGGGTGAGATAGACTTTGTTGTAGATAATTTTGGAGATAGATTTTATATACAAGTTGCTGATTATTTATCAAGTGATGATGTAATAGAAAGAGAATTTGGGGCGTATAAAAATGTAGAAGATAATTATCCAAAATATGTTATAACAATGGATAAAATTAATTATAGTCAAAATGGAATAATTCATAAAAACATAATAGATTGGTTATTAGAAAAATAGCAAAAAGTAGTAATTCTTAAATTTTTTAGAATTACTACTTTTTAATTGTTTAATAATATCCTTATCGGTAAATTATTCGTTTTCTAATAATTCAGCATTATATGCCAAAAGTTTTTTTGAAATACTAAAATACCAGTTAACTTTTATCTTTGCACCAACGTATAATTTAGCCTTATCGCTTTCTTTTATAAAACGATATATCGGCAATACCTGTGATGCGTTATGAAATTTTGCTATTACACAATCATCCCTAACTTCTGTAACCTTTCCAACATCCCATTTTGGTTGAATAGTTGAATCATTAGGAATAAGTTCTACCTTTTTCTTTGACATTTGAAATTCTCCTTAAAAATTATATTATTAATTTAAAAATTTTTAATTAGAATTAATCTTCTTAATTGTCCCTGTTGGCAAGGTAATAGTTTCAGTATTAGAAGCTGGAGGCCCACTAAAAAAGAACAGGAATTCAATTAATTTTTTGTGATTTTTAAATTCTTTCCTAATTTCATATTCAGTAATAGTTGGCTTTACATTATCTTTTTCAATAATTTCTTTTCCATCCGTTGTATCAACATATATAGTTCCGTCTTTTACATATTTAAATGTATCATCTTCATCATTAAAAGAGATTACATCATATTGTGATACTTGAACTTTTTCTGTCACAAGATATTTGTCGGATACTTTACCATAAGCACACATAGTTAAGAGCATAAATAGTAAAATAAAACAGATGATAACTCCAAATCCTACAAAATCATCCATAGATAGTAAACTGCACAAGAAACAAGCTACAATAGCACCAATTAGAAAAGCAAAAATCCATAACATTTAAAACAACTCCTTTAAAATTATTTTTTAGGTATATGTTAAATATGTAACATATTATAACATTTTAATATGTAAAAGTCAATATATGAGTGCCAACACATATGGGAAGAGAGGCTAAACTTGGTACACAGATTCTTCCGCTTGACTTTACAAAATAATTGAAGATTATCTAGGCAAAAAGTAGTAATTCTTAAATTTTTAGAATTACTACTTTTTAATTGCTAATTAGAATTAATCTTCTTAATTGTCCCTGTTGGCAAGGTAATAGTCTCAGTATTAGAAGCTGGAGGCCCACTAAAAAAGAACAGGAATTCAATTAATTTTTTGTGATTTTTAAATTCTTTCCTAATTTCATATTCAGTAATAGTTGGCTTTACATTATCTTTTTCAATAATTCCTTTTCCATCCGTTGTATCAACATATATAGTTCCGTCTTTTACATATTTAAATGTATCATCTTCATCATTAAAAGAAATTACATCATATTGTGATACTTGAACTTTTTCTGTCACAAGATATTTGTCAGATACTTTACCATAAGCACACATAGTTAATAATATAAAAAATCCAATAAAAAAGATACACACTGGTAGTGTTATGAAGTCACTCTCATATCTGCACAAGAAACAAGCTACAAAAACACCAATTATAACAGCTAAAACCCATAACATTTAAGACAACTCCTTTAAAATTATTTTTTAGGTATATGTTAAATATGTAATAATTATAACATTTTGATATGTAAATGTCAATAATAAAAATAATAATTCAATATAAGGAATACATAAAATCATTGCTATCTTCTTTAAATTTTCGTATTTTGGTTGATTTTTTTTAATATTATGATATAATATAGTAGTTAAACAAAACATATATAAATATTGGAGGAAAGAAAAAATGAATGTAAGAATTGAAAATCAAGAAAATTCTAAAGTAACATTAGAATTTACTATGCCAAAAGAGGACTTTGATAAGGCTTTAGATGTAGCTTTTAAGAAAAACGCAAAACATTTTAAAGTACCAGGTTTTAGAAATGGAAAAGTACCAAGAAATGTTGTAGAAAAAATGTATGGTGTTGAAGTATTATACGAAACTGTTATTGAAGATACTGTAGATGATGAATATAGAAAAGCCATTGAAGAAAACAATTTAGAAGTAGTAACAAAACCAGAAATGGACGTAAAACAAATTGGAAAAGGAAAAGATTTTATATATACAGTTACATTTCACGTAAAACCAGAAGCAAAAGTATCAAAATACAAAGGTTTAGAAGTAAAAAAAGCTGATACTAAAGTAACTAAAAAAGATATAGATGCTGAACTAGAAACAGTTAGAGAAAAAAATGCTGACATTGTAAGTGTAGAAGATAGACCACTAGAAAACAAAGACATTTCAACTATTGACTTTGAAGGCTTTGTTGATGGCGTAGCATTTGAAGGCGGAAAAGGAGAAAACTTTGAATTAACAATTGGAAGCGGACAATTTATACCAGGTTTTGAAGAGCAATTAATAGGCATGAATATTGGAGAAGATAGAGAAATAAAAGTAAAATTCCCAGATGAATATCATGCTGAAAATTTAGCTGGAAAAGATGCAACATTTAAAGTAAAATTAATAAGCATTAAAGCAAAAAATTTACCAGAACTTGATGATGAATTTGCAAAAGATGTTTCTGAATTTGACACTTTAGAAGAATATAAAAAAGATTTACAAGAAAAGATAAAAACAAGAAAAGAAGCACAAGCAAAAGCACAAAAAGAATCTCAAGCAATTGAACAATTAATTGCTAATACTGAAGTTAATATACCAGATGGAATGATAGATGACCAAGTTCATCAAATGTTACATGAATTTGAACATAATTTATCATATCAGGGCTTGACTTTAGACATATATTGTAAGTATATTAACACATCTTTAGACGAATTTAAAGAAACTTTAAGACCACAAGCTATAAAGGATATTAAATTAAAACTTGCATTAGAATTTATTGCAAAAGAAGAAAATGTAAAAGTAGAAGAAAGTGAAATTGATGAAAAAATAGAAGAACTTGCAAAACAATATGGTAGTGAAGATGCAAACTCTATAAAATCAAATGAATCTGCAAGAAAATATATGGAAGAAAAATTAAAACAAGATAAAACTATGGAAATTATAACAAATAATGTAGTTGAAAAATAACCATATAATTTAATAAACAATTATTTAAAGGAGGTAGTTTATATGTTAAATAATAGTTTAGTACCTATGGTAATTGAACAAACAAGTAAAGGTGAAAGGTCTTATGATATTTATTCAAGACTTTTAAAAGAAAGAATAATATTCTTAAGCGATGAGGTAAATGATGTTACAGCCTCTTTAGTAATGGCACAATTGCTATTCTTAGATGCAGAAGATCCTGGAAAAGATATTTACCTATATATTAACAGTCCTGGTGGTTCTGTCACTGCTGGTATGGGAATATATGATACTATGCAATATATAAAATCTGACGTATCAACAATATGTGTTGGTATGGCTGCATCAATGGGAGCATTTTTACTTGCTGCTGGTGCAAAAGGAAAAAGATATGCACTTCCAAATTCTACAATTATGATACATCAACCACTTGGTGGTGCTCAAGGTCAAGCAAGTGATATTAAAATTCATGCAGACTTTATAATAAAAACAAGAGAACAATTAAATAAAATACTAAGTGAAAGAACAGGAAAGCCATTAGAACAAGTTGAAAAAGATACTGATAGAGATAACTTCTTAACAGCTGCTGAAGCAAAAGATTATGGCTTAATTGATGCAATAATGACAAATATTAATGAAATAAATAAGGAGAAATAAATGGCTAAAAAAGGTAAAAATGGTGGAAATAACGATGATTTTAATTTTACCGAAGACATGATATTTTGCTCATTTTGTGGTAGATTAAGACAAGAAGTTAATAAAATGATTGAGGGACCAGATGGCATCCTTATATGTGATGCCTGTGTTGATACTTGCCATAAAATAATGCATGACGAAGATTTTGACGCAGTACCAGATAAGAATAACAAAGAACTTATTGAAAATGGTAAATTACCCTCACCTGAAGAAATAAAAAATGTACTTGATCAATATGTAATAGGTCAAGAAACTGCAAAAAAAGTTTTATCTGTTTCTGTATATAATCATTATAAAAGAATTAGAAATATGGATAAACTTGATGATGTAGAAATTCAAAAAAGTAATATTTTGCTATTAGGCCCTACTGGTTGTGGTAAGACATTACTTGCACAGACTTTAGCAAAAATTTTGCATGTTCCTTTTGCTATAGCTGATGCAACTACTTTAACTGAAGCCGGATATGTAGGAGAAGATGTTGAAAATATCCTTTTAAGACTTATACAAGCTGCCGATTTTGATATTCAAAAGGCAGAAAAGGGTATAATATATATAGATGAATTAGATAAAATATCTAGAAAATCAGAAAATCCATCTATTACTCGTGATGTAAGCGGAGAGGGAGTACAACAAGCATTACTTAAAATTATTGAGGGAACTGTTGCAAATGTACCACCTCAAGGTGGAAGAAAACACCCTCAACAAGAATATATTAAAATTGATACTACTAATATTTTATTTATATGTGGTGGTGCTTTTGACGGATTAGAAAAAATTATACAAAGTAGAACTGAAGCAAAAACTATGGGATTTGGTGCTAAAGTTGAAGCTAAAAAAGATTTAGATGTAGGAGAAATATTTTCAAAAGTTCAACCTCATGATATTATAAAATATGGACTAATTCCAGAACTTGTTGGACGTCTTCCAATTATTACAAGTTTAAGTAATTTAACAAAAGAGGCTTTAATAGAAATTTTATCTAAACCTAAAAATGCACTTTTAAAGCAATATACTAAATTATTTAAAATGGATGATGTCGAACTTGAAATAGAAAAGTTTGCTATTGAAGATATTGTAGAAATGGCACTTGAAAGAAAAACTGGTGCAAGAGGTCTTAGGTCAATTTTAGAAAATATTATGATGGATGCTATGTATGAAGTTCCATCAAATAAGAATATAAAAAAATGTATTATAACAAAAAATGTAGTTCATGGTAAAGAAAAACCAAAATACGAATATAAAAAGTAATTTATTTATAAAGGGGTGATTTTTATTATCCCTTTATATTTTTGGAGGGTAATAATTAATATATGAGTAACTTATACTTTCAATATATAAATAGTAATGAGGGGATTTTTGAATCTAAATATGGTGAAATTGCTCGTGGATATGTAGAAGAAAAAAAATCAAAATTTATTTCATATATATTTAATATAAAAAATCAAGATGAAGCATTAGGCTACATTGATAAAATAAAACAAGATAACAAAAATGCAAGACATGTAGTATATATATATTCTTATATATTAAATAATATGGTAAATATAAAATTTTCAGATGATGGTGAACCACAAGGTACACGGTACAAGAGCTATATATGAGTTTTTAACAAAAGAGAGTTTATCAAATATATGTATAGTAATTGTAAGATATTTTGGTGGTATTTTACTTGGTGCAGGTTTACTTTCGCGAACTTATTTAAAAGCATTTAAAGAGGCAAGTATGATTTGTACTAAAGAGGAGTTATATAATTTAATAGAGTATAGTTTTAATATTGATTATTCAAATATTGATAGAGCAAATAATATTATTAATGAGTTCGTTAAATTAAAAAAGATTGTTAATGTATCAATTGAATATAATGATAAGATTTGTTTTAAAGTATTAATTAAAGAGGCAGAAATTACTGGTTTTAAAGAAAAAATATATGAATTATAAAAAATCGAACATTTATTCTATTTTTTTATAAAAAAGTATTGACAAACAAAAGTTCTTATTATATAATATAGTCATAAGAACAAATGTTTATGAGGTGATTTTATGAAGAAAAATAGAATAAATAGAAATAAAGGAATATCAAAAAGGATAAAAATAGTATTATTTATATTTACATTACTCATGATATTTACATTTTTTTCATCTTTTCAAATGGGTAAAAATAAACTACAAACTTATGATATTGTTGTAGATAATTCAGATACTATTTGGAATATTGCCAAAAATATATGTAAAAAGAACAGCAATCTAAATATACAAAATGTAGTTATCGAAATTAAAGAAATAAATAATCTTTCATCTAGTGATATATATGTTGGACAAACTCTAAGTTTACCAATATATTAATAAAAAACAGTTAAGTAGAAAATTTTACTTAACTGTTTAAATTATATATTATTTAAAGGATTACTATCAATTGCATTTCTAACTTGGTCGCTATCTATATGTGTATATATTTGAGTTGTTGCAATTGTTTCATGTCCTAATACTTGTTGTAATGCTCTTATATCTACATTGCCATATTTATGCATAAGAGTTGCAGCAGTATGTCTTAACTTATGTGGAGAATATTTTCTGGTATCAAGTCCTGCAAGTTCAATATATTTTTTTACAATTACTTCAACCATTCTACGACTTATTCTAGTGCCTCGCTCTGAAATAAATAGAGCATCTCTATCTATAACTCCATCCTTAGGTCTTACAGCAACATATGCTTTTATAGCATTTATACAAGAATTATTTAGGTGAACTATACGTTCTTTATTACCTTTACCTATTATATTTAATTTATCATCTTTTATATCTTTAAAATTAATATTTACAAGCTCTGAAAGACGTAATCCACAATTTAAAAATATAGTTAATATGCAATAATCTCGTTTGCCAAACCTTTGTTCATTAAATTTAACTGAAGATAGAAGAGAAGTAGATTCCTCTAAAGTAAGATATTTAGGTAATCTTTTTTCAAGTTTAGGTGACTCGAGTCCGATAATTGGGTTTTTATCTAATTTTTTTTCTTTAATAAGATAATTATAAAAAGATTTAATTGACGCAGTTTTACGTGCTCGTGATGTTGATTTTAATTCACGATGTGTCTTTAACTCATATTCATCACTTATATATGTTAAATAACTATATATATCATTACTATCTATTGATAGGAAAAATTCTATATCTAAATCAGTAATATCAATTTCATCAATTAATTTTAAATCAATACCATTTTTATAACATTTTAAATATTTAAACATATTTCTTAAATCGTAATGATATTCTTTAACAGTATTTTCAGAACGATTTTTTATACTTTTTATAAATTCCAAAAATTGATCAACTAATTTTGGTACATCAGTGTACTTCATTTTAACCTCCAAAAAATGACGTCCTAAAATCGATTTTAAGGCATTTTTATTTATACGACATTATAATAACATGTCAGTA
>CANRQA010000022.1 GCA_947632635.1 uncultured Clostridia bacterium
CTCGTTAGCTCAGTTGGTAGAGCATGCGGCTGTTAACCGCAGGGTCGTTGGTTCGAGTCCAACACGAGGAGCCAAAAAGGTAGTAGCTTGAACAACTATTATATATAAGCTACAAAAACAAGCTAGTACACTTATGTACTAGCTTTCTTTTATATATAGGTGAATAATATGATAGATTTTACAAATTGTATTGAAGAAATAAATGAATATAAAGGCTCTGAAAAAAAGAAAACATTAATATATAATAATAAAAAATTCTTAGTAAAATTTCCAGACCCAATACGAAGCAAAGGCAAAGAAATATCTTATGTTAACAATGCTTTTTCTGAATATATAGGTAGTCAAATATTTAGTATTATAGGAATAGAAACTCAAAATACATTACTTGGATATTATACTGTTAATAACACTAAAAAAACAGTTTGTGCGTGCGAAGACTTTACTACAAGTAATACATATTTATATGAATTTGAAAATATAGTAAATAGTAGTATGTTGGACAAAAAAGTAGGTACAGAACTTTCTGATATATTACAAGTTATTAAACAAAATGAAAATATTATAAACTATAATGATACAATAAATAAATTTTGGGAGATGTTTGTAGTTGATGCATTTATAGGAAACGGAGATAGGCATAATGCAAATTGGGGATTTATAAAAAATATTAGTACTAAAGAAATAAAGTTTTCACCAATATATGATTGTGGCTCATGTCTAAATCCTCTTCTTTCAGATGATGAAATTGAAAATTTAACTGATGCAGAATTTGGTAATCTTATGCAAAATAGTTATTCTTGTTTGAAAGTAAATGGAAAGAAAATTAATTCATTACAGTATATATCAAAAAAATGTAATCAAGATTGTAATAATGCAACAAAAAGAATTGTTAAAAATATTGATATGAATAAAATTATTAATATGATAAAAAATCTTGACTGTATAAATTCATCTCGTAAAGAATTTTATATAAAAATATTACAAGAAAGGTATGATAAATTTTTGTACCCTACTTATTTATCACTAATTAAGTAAATTTAAAATAGCAGATTGCCATATTTAATATATAGTATCTTCTATTTTTCTTTTTTAATAGCTGATTTAAAATAATTAATATTTATGTTAGTATAATGTAAATAACAAAATAACTATTAACATTGGAGGTAATTTAAATGGAAGAAAAATATAAAAAGCAGAGTAATTTAAGAAAAATAAAACAAATATTTTCTTTGCGACTTGATATGGCAGATGAAGAACAAATTGAAGAGGGAATAATAAATGGTGCAAATCTTTATGGAACTAATATGTGTATTTTAATATTTTCTATTGTAATAGCAAGTATAGGTTTAAATATGAATTCTGTTGCAACAATAATAGGAGCAATGTTAATTTCACCATTAATGGGGCCTATTATAGCAATAGGATATAGTATAGCAACAAACAATATGAAACTTGCAAAAACTGCAATGGTTAATTTATTTTTGCAAATAGTTATAGCTTTAATTGCTTCTACAATATATTTTACAATATCCCCTATAAAAACTGAAACATCTGAAATTTTAAATCGAGTTTATCCAACAATATGGGATGTGTTAATTGCAATTTTGGGAGGGCTTGCTGGTATAGTAGGAATAACAAGAAAAGAAAAAAGTAATGTTATACCAGGAGTATCTATTGCAACTGCATTAATGCCTCCTATTTGTACTGCTGGATTTGGACTTGCAACTGGAAATATAGAACACTTTGCTGGTGCAATGTATTTATTTTTAATTAATAGTTTCTTCATAGGGCTAACAGCTTCAATAGTTACCAAGATATTAAAAATTAAACAAAAAGAAAAGAGTAATGATAAAAAAGATGTTTATATAAAAGTAGCAGTAGCGCTATTTTGTATTGTAATGATTGTACCAAGTGTTATATTTGCATTTAATGTTGCACATGATACATATATACGAAAAAATGTTGATAAATATATGGATTCAGAATTTGTATTTGATAATACAAAGGTATTAAAAACTAATTTAGATATAAAAAACGGAACATTAAGAGTTGTATTAATTGGGCAGAAATTAAAAGAAGAAGATATAAATAAATTATTAGAAAGAAAAAGTGAATATGGACTTTTAGAAACAACAGTTACAATTGATGAGTCTGCAATAGGAGAAAACTTTACAGAAGATGAAATAAATAAAATAGTTGAAAAGGATATTTATTATGATAATACAACATTTAAAACTCAAGAAAATCAAAAAATAGATGAACTTGAAAAGGAAATACAAGCATTAAAAGCAGAAATAAATAAAATGAAAAATGAATAGCAAAAAGCTCCAAGTACAATTTGTATTTGGAGTTAAAAAATATTAATTACCATGTATTATTACATACTTGCATTTAATAAATAATAATTCTATATAATATTATTCTCAAGGTCAGTTATAACTTTCTCAATTCTCATCTTTGCATCGTTACCGTCTATTGAATTTACTATATAATTTTTAATGTTTTCCTTTTTGCTAATATCTAAACTAGCATATGCTTTAAGTGCATTTTCACTTTGTACAAGTGACATTACAAAACCAATAGGCATTTCTTTACTAAAATCATCCAAAATAATCATCCTTTCTAAATAATTATCATATTATATATTATTTACAAAATAAATTATATATATACTTAAAAATATTGACGTTAAAAAATAAAAAATGTATAATATAACTTACTAGGAGGAAATTTACATGGTTAATAAAAAATCAATTTTACTAGATGTTGATGATGTTATAGTTGATAATGCTTTTTTAGATGCAGCTAATAATTTTAATAATACAAAATATACAGAAAAAGATTTCTCTGGATATTATATAGATAAGGAAATGTTTAATGAAGAAACATTGCCAAAATATTATGAATTTCTTTTACATTATAATATGTATAGTAATTGTAGATTAATTGAAGGAGTAGAGGAAATTCTTCCAATGCTTGCAAAAGAAAATGATATATATATTTGTTCATCATGCGTATGCAAAGGACTAGAAAGAAAATCAGGAATATTTTTTATGAATAAGTTTAACTTTTTAGTTGAAAAATTCCCGTTTTTAATACCAGAACACATAATATTTACTGGAGATAAAAACAGATTTTCAGATTTTGATTACCAAGTAGATGATTTATTAACAAACTTAAAAAATAAAATTCCAGATAAATTATTATTTACACGCCATCACAATAAAGAAATTTCAAAAGAAGAATTAGACAAAGATAATGTTAAAAGAGTGGATAACTGGCAAGAAATTTACGAATATATTACAAGTAGAAAATAAAATAAAAAATAATCATTATTAGTAAATATTAATAATGGTTATTTTTTCATTTATATGTTTTCACAAATCAAGAATATATTAATATAATACTATAGGTGATAAAAATGAATGGAATAATAGAAACATTGATATATTTACTTGCAATAATGGGTATAATATTTACATCAATGTCTTTTTTTGAAGTTTTTTCAAATAGATATACTCAAAACTACAAAATTTTTAGTAAAAACAACATGAAAAATAAAAAAGTAGAAGTAATAATAAACTTAAAAAATATTGATGAAGAAGAGGAAGAAGAAATAGTAGATGTGTTAATAAATGGTGAATATAACAATTTAGAGGATGTAGTAGATGCAGTAAAGGTACAAAAAGAATAGAATAATATTTGACTTTTTTTCACTCTTTGTGTAGAATATATAAAAGAGGTGGCTAAAATGTATGCATTTTTTAAAGGAAAAATAGAGTCAGTATTAAAAGATAGAGTTATAATTAATGTAAATAATATAGGATATGAAATATATATGCCGGAAAATGAATTACAAGAATTAAAAGAAAAACAAGAAGAAGTAAAAATAAATACATACTTACAAGTAAGAGAAGATGATATGAAATTGTTTGGCTTCTTGTCAGTTGAAACATTAAACTTTTTTAAAAAATTAATTAGTGTTAGTGGTGTTGGTGCAAAAATTGCATTAGGAATTATTGCAAATGTATCAGCAAGTGATATGTGTGTTTCAATTGCAACAGACGATGTAGCAAGTCTTAAACAAATACCAGGAATTGGACCTAAAATGGCACAAAAAATAATATTTGAATTAAAAGATAAAGTGCTAAAAGAAGAAATGGAACAAATACAAGAGTCAAAACAGAAAAAGGCAGTTGTAAATCCAAATGAACAAGAGGCAATAACTGCTTTACAAGTATTAGGATATAATAACAAAGATATAAAAGAAGTAATGTCAAAACTTGATATTTCAAATGATAAAGTAGAAGATATTATTAGAAAAGTTTTAAAAGAAATGCAAAATATTTAAAATATATTGTAGACAAATTTTGTCTTTTATGATATGATTTTTGTGTATATTATACTAAAATTATACAAATTATGAAAGGAAAATACAAATGATAGAATTTATAGGTGTTAAAAAAGAATATAACCATGATGTTGTAGCATTAAATGATGTAAATCTTAAGATAGAAAAAGGCGAATTTGCATTTTTAGTAGGACCATCAGGTTCAGGTAAATCTACTTTTTTAAAACTTATGATTAAAGAAGAAGAACCAACATCAGGAAAAATATTAATAGATGGAAAAGATATTGGAAAATTAAAAAATAAAGATATTCCATTTTTAAGAAGAAAAATAGGTTTTGTATTTCAAGACTTTAGATTATTATATGATAGAGATGTATATGAAAATATATCATTTGCTTTAAGAGTAATAGAATGTTCTGAAAGAGAAATACAAGCAAAAGTTAAAAGTGCATTAGAAATGGTGGGACTTTCAGGTAAAGAAAAATATTATCCAAATCAACTTTCTGGTGGAGAGCAACAACGTGTTGCTTTAGCACGTGCACTTGTAACAAAACCTCCAATTATTATAGCAGACGAGCCTACCGGTAACTTAGACCCAACAACTGCAGGTGAGATTTTTAAAACTCTTTTAGAAATCAATTCAAGAGGTACAACAATACTTGTAGTTACACACGCAAAAGATGTAGTTAATAGTTTGGCAAAAAGGGTTATCACATTAGATCATGGTAAGGTTGTAACGGATGAACAAAAGGGAGGTTATAAGGTTTGAATACGAAAACTTATTTAATTAAAGAAGGTTATGATAACTTAAGAAAACATGGCTCAAAAACATTTTCTACAATGCTTATTATTTGTGCAACTATGTTAGTGCTTGGAATATTTTTAGTGTTATTTCAAAATGTTAATAAAAATGTAGAAACAATAAGAGTTGAACAAGGATTACAAGCCTTTATTGATGATACAGCAACTCAAGATGAAATAGATTATATAGAAGATGAAATAAAGTTAATACCAGGAATTAGTGAAATAAAGTATATAGATAAAGATATGGCATATGAAGATGCAAAACAGGTATTTGAGGGACAAGAATATTTCTTAGAGGGAATGGAAAATTTAGATATTTTCCCAGCATCTTTTGTAGTAAAATTTGCAGATATAAATCAAAGTGAAACAATAAAACAGGCAGTTGAAAAAATTGACGGAATATATAAAGTAAAGTATAATGATGCACAAATTCAGGCGGTTATGACAATTTCAAAAATCGCTAATATATTTCTTTTAAGTGTAGGTGCAGTGCTTTTAGTTGTAAGTATATTTATTATATCAAATACAATAAAACTTGCAGTATATTCTAATAAACGTGAAATATTTATAATGAGATATATTGGTGCTACTAATAGCTTTATAAGAACACCGTTTATCGTTGAGGGTGCAATAATGGGACTAGTTTCTGCTTTAGTATCATTTTTGCTAATATCAATAGCTTATGTAGTAATTTATGCTCAAACCCCAAAATTTGGTTCTTCACTTGGTGTATTTGGATTTTTACCATTTTCATCTTTGTGGTATCAAATACTTATAGTTTACGTAGTTTTAGGACTATTTATAGGAATATTTGGTAGTATGATATCTATAAAGAAATATTTGAAAGTATAAGAGGAGGTATATATGTTAAAAAATGTTATAAAAAACTCTTATTTAAAAAAATGTCTTGTTTTGTTATTTTTAACTTTTATACTTGCTTCTCCTGTATTTGCAGATAACAAAATAGAAGAGTATAATACAGAACTTGAAAAAATAAAACAGCAAGAAAAAGAAAATGCTCAAAAACTTACAGGTATCGAAAAAGAATTAGCACAATATAACTATGAAATTATTGAACTTGATGCTGAAATGGATAAATATAGTAGAAAACTTGCTGAACTTCAAACAAAAATTGATGAAACTAATACAAAACTTAAAGAAAATGAAGAAGCACTACAAAATTCTGCACAAACATATAATAAAGCTGAAGATATGTACACTACAAGACTTAGAGCAATATATGAAAATGGAATACCAACATTTTGGGATATTTTGTTTTCATCTAAAGGAATTGCAGATTTCTTTTCAAGAATGAATGTATATACAAGTATATTAGAATATGATAAATCGCTTGTAAATAATATGCAAAGTCAAAAAGAATATATAGATTATATAAAAAAAGATGTAGAAGTGCAAAAATTACAATTAGACTCTTTAAAATATGATTTACAAAAATCAACTGATGCATTAAATGATTCACTTGTTGCAAAACAAAATAAAGCAAAAAGCCTAGAAAATTCACAAAGTGAGTTAAAAGCTAATTCTGAAATTTTAGCTGAAAAAAGAAAAGAGGCTATGAAAAAAGTTGAAGAAGAGGTGCAAAGAGTTTTAGCAGAGGCTTTAAAGAATGGAAATACAACAACATTTACTGGAGGAAATTTTGCTTGGCCTGTTGATGGATATGTAACAATTACGACAGCTTTTGGACAAGTATATAATTTAGTTGATCCAAAAGGAAGTGCACATACTGGAACAGATATAGCAGGAGCAGGTATATTTGGAAAACCTATTGTTGCAATAGAAAGTGGAATTGTTTCAGTTGCAACATATGGTAAGTATGGATATGGTAATTATATAATGATAGATCATGGTAAATGTTTAGGCGATGGTAATAATTATATATCACTATATGGACACTGTAGCTCACTTGCAGTTTCTAAAGGGCAAGCAGTAGCAAAAGGTCAAGTTATTGGATATGTTGGTAGTACCGGAAATTCAACAGGACCACATTTACATTTAGAGATTCGTATAAATGGAAAAATTACAGATCCATTAGTACAATATCCGGGTATAAAATTCAAATGGGCAAATTGATAGGATGCAAAAAAATATCGAAATAAGATAAACTTTGAAAAAAAGTATTGACATATTTTATCTTTTATTGCATAATTAAATTATGGAATATCGTAAGGAGGAAAATATATGAGCGCAGCAATAATTAACAAGTTTATGGATATGTTTGGAATAGGTAATCGTGATGATGAGGAAGAGGAAGATTATGATGAAACAGTATCATCTTATGATAATACTGATGAAGTAGAAGAGGAAGAACCTGTTTATAGACCAAAACAAAGAGCAAGAAGATCATTTACAGAAATTGAAAATGAAAGCCCATTTGGTGCAAAAAATCTTCAAACTAAAGTAATACCTATGAATACAGCTGTTTCTTCATCTAAAATGGTTATAACTCAGCCAACTTGTTATGAAGATGTTGAAGAGGTAGGCTCTTATTTAAAAAATAAGAAATCTGTAATAATTAATTTAGAAAATGTAAGTAAAGAGGACGCAAGAAGAATATTAGATTTTTTAAGTGGAGCTACATTTATGATTGAGGGAACAATTCAAAGAGTTTCAAATTTAATCTATTTAATGACTCCAAGAAATGTTGAAATCCAAAATGATTTAGAAAAAAGCCAGTATAAGCAAAAAGCATCTTTTTCATGGCTTAAGTAATAAATTTTGCAGGCTGTAATAGGTCTGCATTTTTTTGAGAGGGAGTGATATATATGTTAACACCACTTGATATTGATAATAAGAGTTTTAAAAAAACAAAATTGGGCGGATATGACATAAATGATGTTGAGGATTTTTTAGTACAAGTAATGGAAGATTATGAGTTTTTATATAAACAAAATAGTGAATTAAAAGATAAAGTTAATACAATGCAAGAGTCAGTAAAGTATTATAAATCAATTGAAGAGGGCATAAATAAGACTATTGAAAATGCACAATCTGAAGCAGAAAATATAAAAGAAACTGCACAAAGAGATGCTGAATATATAAAAAGAGATGCTGAACTTGAATCAAAAACAAGACTTGAAGATTTAAAAGATGAAATAAAAAAAGCAGAAGCTGAATTAGAAGAAAAAAGAAAACAAATGCAAATATATAAGATTAGAGTTAGTTCTATGCTTCAAGCACAACTTAATATTATAAATGAAGATAGAGATGTATAAGTAATAGAAAGTGGCATATATAATATATGCTGCTTTTTTATACAAATTAATTTGACATAACTATAAATATTTGATATAATTATGCAAAGTTATATCATAATCTATAAATAATTATTTAAGGAGGAATTTAAAATGAATGAAAAAGAAATTTATTCAAATTTGAAAGAAGTGGTTAAGGTTAGAAAAGAAATTTATGAAAAACAAGAAAAAGAAAGAGCTGAAGAAGCAGAAAGAAAACGGGTAGCTAATTTACCTGAAAATATTGCAGAAAGACTTTATAATGAAATTATAGGTAAATTATACAAATCTTTTCTAGAATCAATGCAAAACTTAACTAATGAAATTAAAAAAGCAAATGATACAAGAACTATTTTATATACGAAGAGTTGTACTATAACGTCTTTTTTGCGAAAATCTTTAGAGGATGATGCATCAAATTTACTTGTAAAAAAGATAAAAAACAAATTAGACGATATAATAAAAGATAATGAATTAAATAGTATTATTGATGCTGATGTAGTTTATAGAGAGTGTATTACAGAAGATGAAGATGACTTTGGCTTTTCACAGTCTGGAATAGTTCAACAAGAAATTATTATAACAATTACCTTAAGATAATGGTAAAAAAAGAAATGTAATTTATTTACATTTCTTTTTAATGCTAAAAAGCAAAGTCAAAAAGAAAGTAGAAATATAGACACATACTAAAAAAATTAATAATTATAAAAGTATTGAAAGTGTGAATAAAATATGTTAAAATTTATATTAACTGTATATAATATAACAAGGAGAAAAGAATATGTTTGATAAATTAGAAGAATTATTAACAAAATATAACGAACTTACAAAAAAGATATCTGATCCTGATGTTATATCAGATCAAAATACATGGCGTAAACTTATGAAAGAACAATCTGCTATAAAAGATGTTACAGATAAATATTTAGAGTATAAAGAAGTGCAGAAAAATATGGAAGAGGCACAAGAATTAATGGCTGATCCTGATATGAAAGAAATGGCTGAAGAAGAATATTATGCAAATAAAGAAAAACTACCAGAACTAGAAGAAGAATTAAAAATTTTGTTATTACCAAAAGATGTAAATGATGATAATAACGTAATTATAGAAATACGTGGCGGAGCAGGAGGAGAAGAGGCTGCACTTTTTGCATATAATTTATATAGAATGTACACAATGTATGCTGAACTTAAAAGGTGGCAAATTGAAGTAATTGATATAAATGAAACAGGTATTGGTGGAATAAAAGAAGTTTCATTTATGATAAAGGGAAAAGGCGCATATAGTAGATTAAAATTTGAAAGTGGTGTTCATAGAGTACAGCGTGTTCCTGAAACTGAAGCAAGTGGTAGGATACATACATCAACAGTAACTGTTGCAGTACTTCCAGAAGTTGAAGATGTTGAAATTGAGATAAATCAAAATGATTTAAGAATAGATACATATCGTTCAAGTGGCGCAGGCGGTCAACATATAAATAAAACATCATCTGCTATAAGAATAACTCATATTCCAACTGGTATTGTTGTTGCTTGTCAAAATGAGAGGTCACAACTTCAAAATAAAGAAACTGCTATGAAAATGTTACGTGCAAAGTTATATGAAATGGAACAAGAAAAGCAAGACTCCGAACTTGCTAAAACAAGAAGATTACAAGTTGGTAGTGGAGATAGAAGTGAAAAGATAAGAACATATAATTATCCACAAAGTAGAGTAACAGACCATAGAATAAACTTTACTATTTATCAGCTAGAAAGTTTTTTAAATGGTAATTTAGATGAAATGATAGATGCACTTATTACTGCTGATAGAGCTGAAAGACTAAAAGAAGGAAATATAGAATAGTAAAAAAATCGTGAATTAGAAATGTTTTTTCATTCACGATTTTTTGATTAAATGTTGCTTTTTGTAAGTTTTGTCAAATAATATGCTTATATCAATCATATAATTTAAAATATTATATAAGATAGAATGTAAGAAATAACTGTTAGTGTTACTTTAATAGTGCAATTTATGATGGACTACATGACATAAAATAAAAAATGAAAAAATTGATGCAATAGTCTTGACATTGAATATAATAATATGATATAATAAGAAAAACATTGTTTCTTGACAATATTACTATGTAAACTATAATGTTAAAGGATGGTTAAAATAGTTGAAAAAAATCGTAAATAAAATTAGTTAAAAAATAAGATAAAATAAGAGCAAATTAGTTGTTATGTAAACTAATTTGACTTTTTGTTGTCTTTTTAAGTATGTTTTGGGGGTATTAAAATGGTTCATGAAGTAAAAAATGGAAAAGCAACAAGGATGAGTTTTTCAAATATCAAAGAAGTTATTGATATGCCAGATTTAATTGATATTCAAAAACAATCTTATGAATGGTTTTTAAAATCAGGTTTAAAAGATGTATTAGCTGATGCATCACCTATAGTAGATTTTTCTGGGAATTTATTATTAGAATTTGTTGATTATAGGTTAGAAGAAGAAACAAAGTATAGTATAGAAGAAGCAAAAGAAAGAAATACATCATATTCTTCAAGATTACAGGTACAAGTTCGTCTAATAAATCGTGAAACTGGTGAAATCAAAGAACAAGAAATATTCTTAGGTGATTTACCTGTCATGACAAATAGTGGTACTTTCCTAATAAATGGTGCTGAAAGAGTTATAATATCTCAACTTGTTAGGTCACCAGGAGTATATTATGCTTCAGAAAGAGACAAGACTGGTAAATTGCTTTATAACGCAACTGTTATGCCTATTCGTGGAACATGGTTAGAATATGAATCAGATTCTTCAGACATGATATATGCAAGAGTAGATAGAACAAGAAAAGTACCAATTACTGTACTTATAAGGGCACTTGGTGTTGCTACTGATGCACAAATAAATGAACTATTTGAAGATGACTTACTAAAAGAAATGGTATATAAAGATTTAATTAGAAATCAGGATGATGCTTTACTTGAAATATATAAAAAGATTAGACCAGGTGAGCCTTTACACGTTGATGCTGCAAAAAGTTTATTATTTGGCTTATTATTTGAACCAAGAAGATATGACCTAGCAAGAGTAGGTAGATATAAATATAATAAAAAATTAAGTATAGCAGAAAGAATAATAGGAGAAGTTGCAGCTAAAAATATTGTAAATGAAGAAACTGGAGAAATACTTGTAAGTGCAGGGGATAAAATAACAAAAGAAAAGGCTTATGAAATAAAAAATTCTGGAATAAATGTTGTATATGTAAAAAGAGATGACAATATAGTTAAAGTTATAGGTAATAATACAGTAGATATTTCAACATATTTAGGAGTAGACATTGATAAAGACGTAATAAAAGAAGATGTATATTTACCTGCTTTAAAAGAATTATTAGAAAAAATTGGCGACGTTGACGAAAAAGAATTAAAGAAAAAAATAAAACAAAATAGAGAAAAATTAGTTATAAAATGTGCTACATTAGATGATATAATGGCATCTATTAACTACTTCTTAAACTTTAGATTTGGTATGGGAGAAGTTGATGATATAGACCATTTAGGAAATAGGCGTGTTAGATGTGTAGGTGAATTATTACAAAATCAATTTAGAATAGGTCTTGCACGTTTAGAAAGAGTTGTACGTGAAAGAATGGCAACACAAGATTTAGATGTTGCAACACCTCAAACTCTAATAAATATAAAACCTGTAGTTGGTGCACTTAGAGAATTCTTTGGAAGCTCTCAATTATCACAATTTATGGACCAAATAAACCCACTTGCAGAACTTACACATAAAAGAAGAATATCAGCTTTAGGACCTGGTGGACTTACTCGTGAAAGAGCAGGATTTGAAGTACGTGACGTTCATCATACTCACTATGGAAGACTTTGTCCTATCGAATCTCCAGAAGGACCAAATATTGGACTTATATCTTCACTTTCAACATTTGCAAAAATTAATAGATATGGATTTATAGAAACACCATATAGAGTAATTAACAAAGAAACTGGTGTAGTAACTGATGAGGTTATATACCTTACAGCAGATGAAGAAGATAAATATATAGTTGCACAAGCAAATGAACCACTTGATGAAGAAAATAAATTTGTACGTAAGAGAGTAAAAGTAAGACATCAAGATGAAATTATAGAAATTGAAAAAGAAAAAGTTGATTTAATGGACGTATCACCAAAACAACTTGTATCTGTTGCAACAGCAATGATACCATTCCTTGAAAATGATGATGCAAAACGTGCACTTATGGGTGCAAACATGCAACGTCAAGCAGTACCTTTAATAAGAACAGACAGTCCAATTGTAGGTACTGGTATTGAGTATAAAGCTGCTGTTGATTCTGGAATTGTAATAACAGCTAAAGCAGATGGTGTAGTATCATATGTAAGTGCAGATAAAATAATAATTGATACAAAAACAGGAAAAGATGAATATCATTTAATAAAATATCAAAGATCTAACCAAGGAACTTGTATAAATCAAAAGCCTATAGTATTAAAAGGTGAAAAAGTTAAAAAAGGCGATGTAATAGCTGATGGACCTTCAACTGATAAAGGTGAACTTGCACTAGGTCAAAATATCCTTGTAGGATTTATGACTTGGGAGGGATATAACTATGAAGACGCAATCCTTATTTCTGAAGATTTAGTAAAAGATGATGTGCTTACAACAATTCATATAGAAGATTATGATTGTGAAGCAAGAGACACAAAATTAGGACCTGAAGAAATAACAAGAGAAGTACCAAATATAGGTGATGATGTATTAAAAGACTTAGATGAAAATGGAATAATTAGAATAGGTGCTGAGGTAAGACCAGGAGATATACTTGTTGGTAAAGTAACTCCGAAAGGTGAAACAGAACTTACAGCTGAAGAAAAGCTATTAAGAGCAATATTTGGCGAAAAAGCAAGAGAAGTAAGAGATACTTCACTTAGAGTACCACATGGTGAGGCTGGAACAGTTGTTGATGTAAAAATATTTACAAGAGAAACTTCTGATGAACTTGCAGCCGGAGTAAATAAAGTAGTAAGAATATATATAGCACAAAAAAGAAAAATATCTGTTGGTGATAAAATTGCTGGACGTCATGGTAATAAAGGTGTTATATCTCGTATACTTCCAAGAGAAGATATGCCATATTTACCAGACGGTACACCACTTCAAATAGTGTTAAACCCATTAGGTATCCCATCTCGTATGAATGTTGGGCAAGTGCTAGAAGTACATTTAGGATATGTAGCAAAAATGCTTGGTTGGAAAATATCTACACCAGTATTTGACGGTGCAAAAGAATCAGATATTAAAGAATTATTTGAAAAACAAGGATTAAATCCTACTGGTAAATTCCCAATACGTGATGGTAGAACAGGTGAGCTATTAGATGCAGAGGTTACTGTTGGATATATGTATATGTTAAAACTATATCATATGGTAGAAGATAAAATCCATGCTCGTTCAATAGGTCCATATTCACTTGTTACACAACAGCCATTAGGTGGTAAAGCACAATTTGGTGGTCAGAGATTTGGTGAAATGGAAGTTTGGGCATTAGAAGCATATGGAGCATCATATACATTACAAGAAATGCTAACAGTAAAATCTGATGATACAGTAGGTAGACTAAAAACTTATGAGGCAATAGTAAAAGGCGAAAGCATTCCAGCTCCAGGTATACCAGAGTCATTTAGGGTACTTACAAAAGAACTTCAAAGTTTAGGACTTGACTTAAAGATGTATCGTGAAGATGAAAGACTTGAACTTAGAGAGTCTGTAGAAGATGATAATGACGGAGTTGAACCAAAATTTGATGAAGATATTGATATGACAGTAACAGAAGATGATTTTGCACAAATGTCACTTGAAGAAGATGGCGAAATTGTTAACGATGAAGATAATGATGAAACTTTAGAAGAAGATTTAAGTGATTTACAAGATATGAGTTACGATGAAGAAGAATAAAGGTGTAAGGAGGAAATATAAAAATGCAAGATATGGATAATTTTGATAGATTAAGTATAGGTCTTGCTTCCCCTGAGAAAATCAGAGAATGGTCTAAAGGAGAAGTAAAGAAACCAGAAACTATCAACTATAGGACTTTAAAACCTGAAAGAGATGGACTATTTTGCGAAAAGATCTTTGGACCAACAAAAGATTGGGAATGTTATTGTGGTAAATACAAAAAAGTTAGATATAAAGGAATAATCTGTGATAGATGTGGAGTTGAAGTAACTAAGAAAAAAGTAAGACGTGAAAGACTTGGACATATTGAACTTGCTTGTCCAGTCTCTCATATCTGGTTTTTCAAAGGAATTCCAAGTAGAATGAGCCTTATACTTGATATTTCTCCAAAAGCATTGGAAAAAGTATTATACTTTGCTTCATATATTGTATTAGATGCAAAAGATACAAGCTATAAAGTTTGTGATGTTTTAAATGAAAGAGAATATAGAGAAGCTGTTGAAAAGTATGGAACAGATGGAATAAGAGTAGGCATGGGCGCTGAGGCTATAAGAGAACTTTTAGCTAAAGTTGATGTTGTAAAATTGCAAAAACAATTAAAGAAAGAAATAGAAAAATCAACAGGAACTAAAAAAGCAAAAATTATAAAAAGATTAGAAACAGTTGATGCATTTATTAATTCTGGAAATAGACCTGAATGGATGATACTTGAAGTATTACCTGTTATTCCACCTGATCTTAGACCTATGGTACAACTTGACGGTGGAAGATTTGCAACATCAGATTTAAACGACTTATACAGAAGAGTTATAAATAGAAATAATAGATTAAAAAGATTACTTGAATTAGAAGCTCCAGATATCATTGTAAGAAATGAAAAAAGAATGCTACAAGAAGCAGTAGATGCTTTAATTGATAATGGTAGACGTGGTAGACCAATAACTGGTGCAGGTGGTAGAGCTTTAAAATCACTATCAGATATGTTAAAAGGAAAACAAGGTAGATTTAGACAAAACTTACTTGGTAAGAGAGTTGACTATTCTGGACGTTCAGTTATTGTAGTAGGACCAGATTTAAAAATATATCAATGTGGTCTTCCAAGAGAAATGGCATTAGAGTTATTTAAACCTTTTGTTATGAAAGAGCTTGTAAAAAGAGGTATGGCATTTAATATAAAAAATGCAAAAAGAATGGTTGAAAGAACAGCCGTTGAAGTTTGGGATGTATTAGAAGAGGTTATAAAAGATAGACCTGTAATGTTAAACCGTGCACCTACACTTCATAGACTTGGTATACAAGCATTTGAACCTGTACTTGTTGAGGGTAGAGCAATTAAACTACATCCACTTGTATGTACAGCTTTTAATGCTGATTTTGACGGTGACCAAATGGCAGTACACGTTCCACTTTCACCAGAAGCAGTTGCAGAAGCAAAAATATTAATGCTTGCATCTAACAACTTACTTAAATTACAAGATGGTAAACCAGTAACTATACCTTCTCAAGATATGATACTTGGTTCATATTATTTAACAGTAGAAATTGATACAGAACCTGGAAAAGGTAAAATATTCTCAAGTGTTGATGAAGCAATGATGGCATATGATGAGAAAGTTATTGGTATGCATACTCCAATTAAAGTTAGAATAACAAAAGAAATTAATGGAGTAAAAAAGAGTGGAATTGTTGATGCAACAGCAGGAAGATTAATTTTCAACAGTTATATTCCACAAGATATAGGATTTGTTGATAGAAGCATTCCTGAAAATGAATTAAAACTTGAAATAGAATTCCCTGTTAAGAAAAAAGAACTTGGAATAATAATAGATAGATGTATAGCAACACATGGAATAACAAAAACTGCTGTAATACTTGATGATATTAAATCTAATGGATATAAATATTCTACACAAGCAGCTGTTACAGTATCAGTATCAGATATTGAAATACCTGAAAGTAAACCACAAATACTTGCTGAAGCTGAAGAAGCAGCAGAAAAAGTACTTAAAAACTTTAAACGTGGTTTGATATCTAATGATGAAAGATATAATCAGGTCATAAAAATATGGTCTGATGCAACAGATAAAATACAAGCAGCTATTATGAATAATCCAAATAAGATGAATCCAATTCAAATGATGGCCCATACAGGTGCAAGAGGTAACCCAACTCAGATTAGACAGCTTGCTGGTATGCGTGGACTTATGGCAAATACTATGGGACAGACAATTGAGCTTCCTATTAAATCTAACTTTAAAGAGGGACTTGATGTTCTTGAATTCTTTATAGCATCACATGGTGCAAGAAAAGGACTTGCTGATACCGCATTAAGAACAGCAGACTCTGGTTATTTGACACGTAGACTTGTTGATGTTAACCAAGATGTTATCGTAATGGAAGATGATTGTGGTACAGAACATGGATTTGAAGTATCTGCAATAATGGAAAGTGGAGAACCTATAGAAAAACTTTATGAAAGAATAGAGGGAAGATATCTAGCAGAAGATATTAAAGATGAGTCTGGAAATGTAATATTTGAAAGAAATACATATATTAACGATAAGATTGCAAATGATATCATTAATAGAGGTATTGAAAAAGTTAAAATTAGATCAGCACTTACTTGTGAATCTGTTAGAGGCGTTTGTGCTAAATGTTATGGTAAAAACTTAGCTACAGGTGATCCAATTACACCAGGTGAAGCAATAGGTATTATTGCTGCACAGTCAATTGGTGAGCCAGGTACACAGCTTACTATGAGAACAATACATAGTGGTGGTGTTGCAGGTTCTGATATTACTCAAGGTCTTCCTCGTGTTGAAGAATTATTTGAGGCAAGAAGACCTAAGGGTGTTGCAATGGTTACTGAAATTAGTGGTACTGTTTCAATAGGTGAGCATGGAAACAATAAAGAAGTAATAGTTACAAGTGACGATAAACATGTTGAAAAATATGTTATAGCATATGGTATGAGGCTTGTAGTAAATGAGGGAGATAGAGTAGAAGCTGGTGATAGAATTACAGAGGGTTCTCTAGATCCACATGATATTATACGTATAAAAGGTGCTGTTGCAGTTGAAAATTACTTAATTGAAGAAGTACAGAAAGTATATAGAACTCAAGGTGTTCATATAAATGATAAGCATATTGAAATTGTTGCTCGTCAAATGCTAAGAAAGATTTTTGTTGAAGATAAAGGTGATACTAATTTAATTGCTGGTACAACTATAGATATGACAGAATTTAATGCTGCAAATAAAGAGGCATCAAAGAATAACTTAAAACCTGCTAAAGGTAGAAAAACTTTACTTGGTATTACAAAAATAGCACTTCTTACTGATTCATTCTTATCTGCTGCATCTTTCCAAGAAACAGCAAGAGTTTTAACTGATGCTGCAGTAAAAGGTAAAGTAGATAAATTACAAGGCTTAAAAGAAAATGTAATAATAGGTAGATTAATTCCAGCTGGAACAGGAGTTGTAAATTATTCTTCTATTGAAGTCGAACCAAAAGTTGAAGAGAAAAAGCAAACAGATAGCATAATATCTGATATGCCAAGCGATGATGAAGTTGTTGATGGCGATGTTATAATGGATAGAATAGTTAAAGAAGATTAAAATTTAGAGGGAGCTTTTACAAGTTTCCTCTTTTTTCTTGTAATAGAAAAGTTTTTATAGTATAATTTTTGATAGGAAAAAGAAAGTTGGTTTTATATGCAAAAGAAGAAACATTTAATTGTTACAATAACTATATCTATATTAATAATTATATTAGCGTTGTTATTAGGAGTATATATTTTTTATGATATGTATGGTACATCATATGTTGATTTAAGCAAGTTACCTGCAAATCCATTAGAATTTGTACAAGATATGGCATATATTGTATATGCACCTATACAAAGTATTTTTGCACCACTTGCAAGTTTTACAGTAATAATAGGTGGCTTTGTACTAATAGGAATTATTGTAGCTATAAATAGTTTAGTTAATATATCAACAGAGTCAAAGAATAAAGATAAAGATGAAGATGATAAAATTGAAAAGATATAAATAAATAATTTAAAATGAGGTACTTCTAAAAAGGTACTTTATTTTTTGCAACTTTTAGATTTTTGGTTGTAAATTTTAAATAAATATAATAGAATATATGTATAAAGAAAAAAGGTGGAATATGAAAAAATTAATTAGTGTTTTGGTTATATGTGTAATTTTAGTGGGTGTGGTTTTTGCTTTTACTAAAGTGCCAGTATTAAAAGAAAAAGTTGATATACTTATTAGTAAATTTACAAAGGAGCAAATAGATGAATATACAGAAGATTTTGAGATAAATAGATTAAAAATAAAAAATCAGTCTTTTTATTATAACACATTAAATGATACACAAAAGTATATTTATACAGCTCTTGCAAATAGTATAAGAGATATAAATAACGTAGTAAAATTAAGTGATTATACATATGTAAATAATGATGAAACAGCAAAAGATGTTGATATAGTTATGCAAGCTTTTTTTGCAGACCATCCAGAAGTTTTTTATGTAGAAAGTAAATATACTATTTCTACAACAACAGTATTTTTTAAAGATGTAGTTGAAATAGACCTTGAGTATAATATTGTCTCTAAAGAAGATTTAGAAGAAAAAATAACCACTATAGAAAATAAAATAAATGAATATTTAGCTCTTGTTAATACAGATAATATATTTGATATAGAACTTGCATTACATGATAATTTGCTAAAGAACGTTTCATATTATAACTATGATAAAATAGAAAGTGTACCACAATATTGTCATGATATATATGGAGCATTTGTAAATAAAGAGGCAGTATGTGATGGATTTACAAAATCAATGCAAATCTTACTTGATAGAAAAAATATAGAAAGTATTGTAGTATTAGGAAATTTAGAAAACGAAGCTCATGCTTGGAATTTGGTAAAACTTGATGAATCTTGGTATCATTTAGATGTAACTTCTGACCAGTCTATAAAAGAAAAGAAAAATGGCGCTCAAATTGTTACTCACGCATATTATAATCTAACAACTAATGAAATTTTAAAGAGCCATGAATTAGATACACCTGATATAATGCCTACCGCAAACGAAACAAAATATAATTATTATATTTATACAGGAAAAGTAGTATCGACTAATGATAATTTTGCTAATAAATTAAGTGTATTATTAACAAATAATACAAATGAAAATATAATGGAATTTTATGCACCAAATATATCATCAGTACCAGATAAAATTGTAGATACATTAAGTAGAAATAGATATACAGACTATATAATAAATAACAAAATAAACTATTATACTATGGAAGATGTTTATGTTATAATGAAAAACTAAAAAATAACTTCAGTTTTTGATAGTTGAGGTGTAAATAAAAGGGTTTAAAAGAAGTAAATATATCATTTGCTTCTTTTTTTGACTTATAATTAGAAATTAGTAATAAATTATTTGAAAAAAAATTAACTTATGATAAAATATTAATAATAGATAGATTTAGAGGTGTATGGTGTATGATGGAAAAAGAATATAGTAGTGTAAGAAAAGCCTATGAAAAGTATAACACAGATGATGATTATAAAAAAGAAGAAAAAATATTAAAGTATGTAATAGAAA
>CANRQA010000023.1 GCA_947632635.1 uncultured Clostridia bacterium
AAAATACTATTAGTTATCCACAGGATAACATAATTATGTCATGAAAATTTTATATATTTTTTATGCGGTTGCCCTAAGCAAATTTTACCAGTATCTTTTTTCAAACATTTTTAAGGTTGCTATTCAAATAAAGCCATAATATCTTCCTTTGATAATTTATTTATAAATGTTTCTTCTGTAGAAAGCAATTCTTCCGAAAGTTTTGCTTTTCTTTCCTGTAATTTATTTATTTTTTCTTCAATTGAATTTGTTGTTATAAGCTTATATACTTGTACACTATTTTTTTGACCAATCCTATATGCTCTATCGGTTGCTTGGTTTTCACTTGATACATTCCACCATGGATCATAATGTATTACTACATCTGCACCTGTTAGATTAAGGCCTGTCCCACCGGCTTTCAAAGATATTAAAAATACTTTTATATCTTCATTTTTATTAAAATCATCTACCATTTCTATTCTTCTGCTAACTGGAGTATTTCCAGTTAGTTTATAATATGCAATGCTCATTTTATTCAAATGTTCCTCTATTATTTCAAACATGGATGTATATTGAGAAAATAATAGCACTTTGTGACCTGATTCTAAAGCTTCAGCTAAAATATCTAAACATTGCATTAATTTTCCACTACCTCCATTATAGTTTTCTATAAACATACTTGGATGGCAACATATTTGTCTAAGTCTAGTAAGCAGCATAAGAATTTTAAACTTACTTTTTTCAAAGCCATTTGTGCTAACTTCACTTGCAACCTCTTCTTTTATTTGAGCAAGATAAGAGAAATATAACTTTTGTTGTTCATCAGTCATCTCATTATTTAATATAGTTATATTTTTATCTGGAAGCTCTGTTAGGACATCTTTCTTTACTCTTCTTAATACAAAAGGCTCAATTAACAATTTTAGTTTTTTTAAAGCTTCTTCATCTTCGTTTTTTATAATAGGTGCTTCAAATTTTTTCTTAAATTTAGTATAACTATACAAATATCCCGGCATACAAAAATCAAATATAGACCAAAGTTCAGCAACAGAATTTTCTATAGGTGTCCCTGTTAATGCAAATTTTGTTTGACCATCTAAACTTTTTAAAGCAGTTGCATTTTGAGTTGAAAAATTCTTAATATACTGTGCTTCATCAGCAATAATATACTTAAAATGTTTATCTTCATATTCTTCTATATCTCTTTTTAATAAATCATATGATGTTATAACTAAATCATAATCATCACAAGTTTTTATTAAATTTTTTCTTGTAATAGCATCCCCTGATACAATTAGAACTTTTAATCTATTGCACCATTTTGATACCTCATTTTTCCAGTTTAAAACAAGAGAACTTGGACAAACGACAATTGAAGGCTTTTTGTTAATAGAATGTGAGTTTGACTCTAAAAGTGCAATAACTTGTAATGTTTTTCCAAGACCCATATCATCAGCAAGTATTCCGCCAAATCCATAATGTTCTAATACTTTTAACCATTTATATCCTGTTTTTTGATAATCTCTTAATACATTTTCGAACTCTTTATTTATAACAATATTATCAGAAAAGTTTTTGTTAGAAATATTATTAACTAATTTGTTATATTCATCATTTTTACTTGTATTAATATTATTAGTATTTAAAAGTTTCTCTAGATACAAAGTTCTATTTACAGGCAACTTTACAACGCCGTTATTCATTTTACTAAAATCAACATCAAGATTACTTGAAATTTCATTTAATAATTCCAAATCTTTATTTTGCTCTAAATCTAGGAAATCACCATTTTTTAGTTTATAGTATTTCTTTTTTATATTATAACTTTGAAGTATATTTTTTATCTCATCTATTTGCATATCAGTTTTAGACATATCAAACTCTAAAAGCCCATTATCTATACGCACACTGATAGTTGAAATTTTTGGTTTCTTAATCTTTTTATTTTTAAATTTTTCTGTAACTAATACTTCAAAATCTTGCATATAATCTTCTATTTTATTTGATAAGAAATCATAAATATAATCTAAATCACTTAATATAAAGCGTTCCTTTTTTTTATCAATTTGAAAGCCATCATTAAATATTCTTGTAAGTATAGCTTTCTCACTTTCTACATCTCTTAATACATTATTATCTTTTACATATGCTATAAAATTTTTATCTAATATATTAAATTCCTTATCTTGATAACAAAATTTAAGCAGTAACAATATATTTCCTTCATCATCTAAATCTAAATATACTTTAGAAGCTAGTTTATTTAAATAAATTTCTATTTCATTGTTTTTTGTTTTATCATTTTGATTATCTTCTTCATCAGATGATTCAGCAATATCAATATATCTATCTACTTTAGTTAATACTTTTTTTGAAAATTCTACATATCTATCATTTGGCACTAAAATTTCATCTTTATTCAAAAATATATTTAATAGTTCTTCCATTTGTGGGTTTTGTTTCTTATCTATTGTGTAAATAATATTTTTAAAAAATACGTAAATATATTTTGCTGTTTCTATATAGTTTGTATATTTATAATTTAATTTTATATTATAATCGCCACTTTCCAATTTTTCTATTTTTATTTTAGGCAATAGTTTATCATTTACAAATACACAATCTTCTAAATTACTATTATATATAACGAATTCTGTTTGTCTATTTCTTAAAATTTCAAAGAACTCATCTAGTAATTCATCATTTATTATCATTGATTTTGTTGAACTGCTTAATGAATAATAATAATATGAATTTCTTATTATATTATCAGCAAATTCTAAATTGCTTCCATATTTTAAAATATAGTCTAAAAGTTTTCTATCTGTCTCACAAAAATTTTCACGTTTTGCTATAAATTTAAGTTTTTTACCATATTGCAATTCGCTTTCATCTAAAAATGCTTTATAAAAAGCTGATATATCTTTTAATACATATTTTGTAGTTTCACCTATCTTAAACTGAACTTCTACACTTTTCCTGTCTTTTATAATTACTTTAGGTATAATTGAGATATTTGTTGCAAAATCTAAACTTGAATTTTTTCCATTTTCCAAGTTACTATACTTTATCCTCTCATACAGATCTTTAACATCATTCACATTATCTAACTTATCAAAACTATATAAAGGAGTAGATGATTCGTATTTTTTTAGGACATTTAGTGCTGCACTGTATTTTTCATCATATTCACGCTTTTTTCTTTCTTCTTCTTTCATTTTTTCAAAAGCTTTTTTTAATTCTTCTTGCCTTTTTACCATTTCTTCTTGTAATATTTTTCTTCCTGCATCAGTACTTGCATTATGAGGGTCTATTACTTCCATACAAGTAGCTAATATATGCTTACAAAAATTGCCATTATCATAATCAGCACAAGTACAAGTGGATTTTTTCAAATTGTTTTCATTTAGCTCTAAATACACACGATATATATCATAGTTACCATTTACCTCTGAATTTATCTTGTATATATTACCATCACTTGTGGCAAGTTTTTGCACTGTATTTATTATGACATCAAGATTATTATATATTTTTCTAGCTTTAAAATATCTTGAACTGTCATAATTTCTATTAAAATTTATTTGCTTAAAATTTAAATCTATTACATCTATTTCCATTTTTTTCACTTCCAATAATTAAAAAAACTTAATCCTACTAATTTTACAATAATAGAATACATAAATTATACCATAAAATAACCATTATTGCAAGCAAGAAAATTGCACGATTGTAAATCAATAAATAATCCACATATTTAGTCCAATGATGAGCTATTTACCTTAACTAAGAAAAGGTGGCTTGAGAAATAGAGAACTTAAAAGTTGAGCTAATAGAAGGACTTATCTGTTAGCTCTCTACTAAAGTTTGAAGCTGTGAGAATTAATTTTCTCACAGCCTTAATTTTATTAATGTGGATTTATATGTATTATAACATCATGGACATAATCAAATTTATTTATTATATCTTCTTTAAGTTTGCCGCTTATCATATGACAATATCCTAATGTTTTTTCGCCTTCCATGGATACTTTTAAAATTATTATATAACTATTTCCAATAGGTTTTGAAACAATACTATCCACATGCAAAATATCAGGATATTTTTTTGAGATTGATATAATGTTTTCTTGTTCTTCTTTAGAAATACTGGTATCCATAAGTACACCATATGACTCTTTAAGTAGCTTAATACCTACTAAGCCTATCCAAATAGATATCAAAATACCTACAATGCCATCTATAAAATATATTCCAAAAAGACTACTTATAATTCCAATTATAGTTCCTAAAGTTATTACAATATCATTTCTATGGTCTTCCATACTTGCTTTTATTAAAATACTATTATATTTTTTATATTGCAATGTTGTATAAATGTATAAGCATAGCTTAGTTATAATAGTAATAATACATACTACAATAAGCCAAATAGAAAAAGTTAATTTTTCATGTCCAATTATACTTTTTATAGAATTATCAATCATGATAGCAGCAGCAATAATCATAGATATACTTATAAACTGTGAAAATAAATATTCAGCTTTTCCATGTCCATATGGATGATCTTCATCATTAGGTTTTGAAGATAATTTTGCACCAACATATGACATGAAAGATGCAAAAATATCTCCTGCACTATTTACGCCATCTGCAATCATTGCTTGACTTCGTGATATTACCCCTATAAAAAGTTTTAAGCAAAGAAGTATAAAATTTAAAGTTACACCTATAATACTAACTTTTTTTACAACATTTTGGTTGTCATTACTAACATCTTGCATAAATTAATCACCTAACTCATTTAATCTAATTTCAACTTTATTTAGTAATTCTTTATATTTTATTTGTTTTTCTTTTTCTTTTTCTACTAATTCAGGCTTTGCGTTTGCAACAAATTTTTCATTTGCAAGCATAGAATTTGCTCTTTTTAATTCATTTTCATAAGTATTTTTTTCTTTTATTAACTTATTTCGTTCTTCTGTTTTATCAGTAACACTAGATAAATCTAAATATAGTTCAAAATTTTCAAAATGTAATGATATACCATTTTTACTTATATCTTCTTTATCATTAATACTCATAACATTTTGTACATATGCAAGTTTTTTTACAAAAGGTATGCATTTTTCAAATATTTCTTTTATATCTTGATTTAAAATAACTACTTGTAAATCAAACTTTTTAGCAAGTGGTATATCTTTTTCAGCTCTAATGTTTCTAATATTTCGTATAATTTCCATTATTTCTGTTACAATTTTTTCTTCTTTTGCAAACTCAAACTTTGGTTTTGGTAATTCTTCAAGCATTATTGAATCTTTATTATTCTTTAAATTTTGGTATATTTCTTCTGTTATATATGGCATAAATGGATGTAATAATTTTATAGCTGCATTTAAAGTATAATTTAATGTCCAAACTGCATAAATATAGCTTTCATCCTCTTTATTATATAATCTTGGCTTTACCATTTCTATATACCAGTCACAAAAGTCAAACCATATAAAATCATATATTTGTGTAATTGCAACACCAATTTCATATTTATCCATATTTTTTTCAACTTGTTTTATTAAAGTATTAAGTTTTGTTAGTATCCACTTATCTTCTGGCATTAAGTTATAATCATTTTCCACATCATCAAAACTTAAATCTTCTACATACATGTTAACAAATTTAGCAGCGTTCCAAAGTTTATTTACAAAATTTCTCGCATTTTCTACCTTTTCTATCATAAATCTTATATCGTTTCCAAGAGATATATTTTGTATTAGTGAAAAACGTAATGCATCTGTTCCATATTCATTTATAATTTCAATAGGGTCAACCCCATTACCTAAAGATTTTGACATTTTTCTGCCTTTTGAATCCCTTACAAGTCCATGAATATATACAGTATTAAATGGAACTTTACTTGTATAATGAATTCCAGAAAATATCATCTTACTTACCCAAAATGTTATTATATCATAGCCTGTTACAATCATTGATGTTGGATAAAAGTAGTTATAATCTTCTGTATTTTCAGGGAAACCTAATGTTGAAAATGGCCATAATGCTGAGCTAAACCATGTGTCTAAAGTATCATCATCTTGTCTTAAGTTACTACCACACTTATCACAAATTTCTTGCTTTTGTTTACTTACTGTGATATTACCACATTTATCGCAATAATATGCTGGAATTCTGTGTCCCCACCAAAGTTGCCTTGATATACACCAATCTTGTATATTTTCCATCCAATTAAAATATGTTTTTTCAAATCTTTTTGGTACAAATTTTACTTCACCATTTTTTACAGCTTCTATTGCCGGTTTTACTAATTCTTTCATTTTTACAAACCATTGATTTGAAACATATGGTTCAATAGTTGTATGACATCTATAGCAGCTACCAACATTATGTGTATATTTTTCAGTCTTTACAAGATATCCTTCTTTTTCTAAATCTTCTACTACATTTTTCCTTGCTTCATTTACAGTTTGCCCCTTATACTTTAATGCATTCTCATTCATTGTTCCATCTTCATTTAAAATATTAATTACTTCTAAATTGTGTCTTTTTCCAACTTCAAAGTCATTAGGGTCATGTCCCATAGTAATTTTTACAGCGCCTGTTCCAAAATCTACATCTACATAATGGTCTGCAATTACTGGAATTTGTCTGTTTGCAAGTGGTAGTAAAACTTTTTTACCAACTAAATGCTTGTAACGCTCATCTTTTGGATTTACAGCTACAGCATTATCCCCAAGCATTGTTTCTGGTCTTGAAGTTGCTACTACTATATATTCATCACTATCACAAACTGGATATTTTATATACCAAAGATATGAATCTTCTTCATTGTACTCTACTTCTGTTTCTGAAATTGAAGTTTTGCAACATGGACACCAGTTAACTATTCTTTTTCCTTTATATATTAGTCCCTCATTATATAGTCTTACGAATACTTCATTTACAGCTTTTGAGCAGCCCTCATCCATAGTAAAGCGTTCTTTTTCCCAATCACATGAGCAACCTAATTTCCTTAATTGAGCTGTTATTTGCCCGCCATACATTTCTTTCCAAGCCCATGCTTCTTTTAAAAAGCCTTCTCTTCCAAGTGACTCTTTTGTTTTACCTTCTTTTTTTAGTTTTTCTACTACTTTTACTTCTGTTGCTATACTTGCATGGTCAGTTCCAGGTACCCATAATGAAGGTATTCCTTTTAATCTGTTGTAACGAATAAAAATATCTTGTATTGTATTATCTAAAGCATGTCCAATATGTAATTTTGCAGTTACATTTGGAGGTGGCATAGATATTACAAAAGGATTTTTTGTCTTATCAATTTTTGCTTTAAAATATCCCTTTTCTTCCCAATTTTTATATATTTCTTCTTCTTTTTTACTAAAATCAAACCTATTTTCCATTTTCGTTTCTCCTTTTTAATTAATATTATTTATTAAATCAGATACACTAGAAACCTTACTTTTTGCAATTTGTTCTAATTCTTTTACAGAGTTTTCCATACAGTATCCGTTATAATCTCTTATCATATCTATATCATTATATCCATCGCCTATTGTATATACATTTTCCTTTTTTATATTTAGCTTATTAATAATCAAACTTATGGCACTTGATTTATTTGTTTTATTTGAAATAATCTCAACCGCATTTATAGGTACAAAATATGAATTAACATAAGCTGAATATTTTTTATTTATATTATCTTTAATACACATTGCTTCATTTCTTTCTTTATATTGTGTATGTATTTTATTCAAATTACAAGAAGTGATATCTACTCGTGGATTTAAGCCACTAGAGCCAAATTTATAAATCGTGTTTTCTAATTTTAAATCATTAATTATATTTTTTACTATATCATCTTGTATATTTACATTGTATATAACATTTCCTTTGCTATCTAAAATCATAGCTCCATGATTTATTATTGCAAAATCAAAATTAAAATTATATTTATCCATATCTCTTTTTAAATCAACAAATGTTCTTCCGTGTTGCTATTACAAATAAATTTCCATTATTCCTAAATAATTCAACTGCTTTTTTGTTTTTCTCTATATCTTGATCATTTAAATAAAATGTTTGATCATAATCGCTTATTACTATATTTTTTTCTTTTTTTGATTGCATACTAACTTTTACTCCTTTTACTTTACACATGTTTTATATAATACAAAATACCTAAACCTATAACACAAATCACAAGTCCTATTATTTTTATAACTAATACTTTTGTATTTTCAAACTTACCATCTGTCTTTTTCTTTATTAAATCTCTTGCATTAAATACTAACACAATTGATATAATAATTAAAACTAGAGCCATAATAATTTGTATTTCTTCTAACATAATTACCACCACTTTTTCCATTAATCTTAATAAAAAACACAGTTATCCATCCTAATTATAAGGACGAATAACTGTTTATTCGCGGTACCACCTTAATTCATACATTTTCTGTATGCTCTTTATTATACACTTAACCGATGTAGACGGAATATACTTACACATAAGAACTTCAGTATATCAGCTCCAAAGCTACCTTCAAATATGTTTATTTAAGAAATCTTACAGCCTATGAATTTCTCTCTCTTTAAATAACCTCTATTTTACTCCTCTTTTTCAACGCTTTTATATTTTTATTATTTAAAGTATAACATAATTTTAACTTAAAATCAACAAAATGAGCAAAATTTTATTTTTTACAATATTGTTACAAAAATATTGCAATTTAGTAAAAATAATGTTATTCTATATGTGTAGCATATCTGCTATAGGAAGAAGGAATATTTTATGAAAAAAGAAGAAATCTCACTAAAAAATACTAAAGCTGAAATTTTAGAAGCATTAAATTCTGCACTTGAAAGGGAAAAGAATTTATCACAATTAAAATATGAACCAGAAAAAGAAGAAGAAATTAAAAAAGAAAACAAAGCAATTGAGGCTTCAAAGGAAAATGTTGAAAACAAAATTTTTTCTGATGAACTTAATAACAAATTTAGAGATTTAGAAATTGCCATAAATGCCGAAGAAGAAAAACTAAAAAATTTATATGGTATAGAAAAGGAGTTAAGTAATCTCGTTATAGTGGTAAATGCTGGTAAAGAATATATGCTTCAACTTGAAAATGATAAGAAAGTTAAAACCGATGAATTAAATAATAGTTTAAAAGAATTAGAAGAAACATATAAAAATAGAAAAGAAGAATTAGAGAAAGAATATGAAATAAATTCTAAAAATCTTAAATTACAAAGAGATAGAGAAATTGAGGAATATACTTACAAAACAAAAAGAGATAGAGAAATTGATTCTAATAAATGGGAAGATGAAAAATTAAAGAGAGAAAATGAACTTGCAAAAAGAGAAGAAGAGGCTATCAAAATGTTAGATGATGCCAAAGCAAATGCAGAATATATTAAAAACCTAGAAACTAAAGTAGATGAAATACCTACTCTTTTAGAAAAAGAATATGCTAGAGGAAGAAAAGAAGTTACTTCCGAATTAGAAAAAGAGTATAAATACGAAACTGAATTGTTGAAAAAAGATTTTCAAAGCACTATTGATAGACAAACTGATAAAATTGAAACTTTACAATTGGAATTAGAAAAATACAATAATGAAAAAGTAGCTATTCAAGAAAAATTAGATAACGCATATGCACAAATAAAAGATATGGCTACCAAAACTGTTGAATC
This sequence comes from uncultured Clostridia bacterium, assembly GCA_947632635.1. Taxonomy (GTDB): domain Bacteria; phylum Bacillota; class Clostridia; order TANB77; family CAG-465; genus CAG-465. Next base: position 9,691 of record CANRQA010000023.1, read on the forward strand.
AACTGGCGGAGTAAAAATTTTAGGTAACAATTCTAATGATCGAAAAGATCAATAGTTTAAATTTAGGTTATACTAAAATTTAGGTTACACTATATATTTTACATTTCTTAATAAATAATAAAAAAGTAGGCACTCTTATTTCTTTGTATTTCATTAATTATAATTAAGCATAAAATAATTGTTGGAGTGTAAAAATGCATTCCAACAATCTTTTTTATATAAAAATATTAAAAAAAGATTAGCAAAACTTCATAAAGCAGAAAGTTTTAACAAGTATATAAATAAACTTTAGGGGGAAAGTATGCATGGATAATAAAACACAGGTTATATATATAAATATGGATGATTCAGGACAACTTATAAAAGATAATCCTACAGAATTAGTTTTTGTATATGGTGGTATATTCTTTTTAAGTTTAAAAGAACAGGAAAATTTTTCAAGACAATATAAAGCATTAGTTAATAAAATAAAACCAAAATATTGTAAAGATTTTTATGAGGATAAAAAAATTGACACAAATTATTGTCTTAAACATTGGCAAAATAATTGTAAATATAATTGTCCCGAACTAAAATCAAATATGCTAAAGTCAAGTGATAGAAGAAGATTGCTTAATTTAGTCAAAAAATATCATACTTCTGTAGCGGTTATATCTAACTATAAATTAAAAGATTATATATTTGATAGTAAAGCTTCAAAAGGAAGATATAAAGATTATATTATTAAAAGGGAAGTTAAGAAAATTATAGAAAATTTAATTTCTCAAAATAGAATAGATAGTAATACACCTGTTAAATTAATACTTAATTTAGATGAGCAATCAACATTATCTAATGGGTACTATGACTTAGAAAGTAGTATAAAAGAAGAATTACAGTTTGGTATCTTAAATTATAATTATGGTATTAGTTTTCCACCTATATTAAGGGCAGTAACTGTTAAAGTTAATTATAAGGACTCCTATTATAATTATCCCGTTCAAGCAGCTGATTTATTAGTAGGTGAAGTAAGACATGCATATTATAATTATTTACAAAATAAGGATTTTGAAAAATATAGAAAAAGAACTAGCTTTTTAAATACGTCCATATATTTACCTTAAAAAAAGGGCCAGTTGACTGACCCTTCCAGACAAGCAGGTGTATTACATACTACACTTAATTTTTCAATCTAGCATTGTCTGTACACCGAACGAGCTTACTTGCTCTGGTAATATAAGTATATCAAATTCAATAAGAATTGTCAACACCTATATTAACATTTTATGTAAATTTTTTAAAAATATGTAATCTATAGTTAAAAAAGTCTAAAATATTAACTACTCTCATAAATAAAACGTTATATATCAACAATTATTGAAAAGAGAAGTTAACACAAAATTAACTTCTCTTTCTATATTATTCTTGTTCAGGTGCTCCTACAGGGCAAACTGATTGACATGCTCCGCATTCAATACATTTTTCAGGATCTATAACATATCTTTCATCACCTTGAGAAATAGCTCCTACTGGGCATTCCATTTCACATGTACCACAAGAAATACATTTATCAGTTATTCTATATGCCATATTTTCCACCTCCTTATTATATTTAATACTATATTTTATTCTTCTTCATCATTTTCTAGCTTTACATCCCATTTTATATCTTCCACAGGATAAACTTCATAATACTCATCTTCTCTAGTATCTCCAAACTTAACCTTAACTTTTAAGCCTAATATATCAACACTTGCAACTTTACCTGTAGAATTTGTGGCCGGAATAGTTACAGTTTCACCAACTTTTGGAAGTTTCTTTAGTTTTTCTTTATATGCATCTTCTTCATATTTTAAGCAACACATAAGTTTGCCACAAGCACCTGATAATTTTGACATATTAATCTGTAAACCTTGCTCTTTTGCCATCTTAATTGTAACGGGTTCAAAATCTTGCAAGAAAGTTCTGCAACATACTTCTTTACCACACATTCCAAGATTTGGATAAACCTTTACTTCATCTCTTGGTCCAATTTGTCTTAACTCAATTCTTACTCTATACTTTGCTGCTAAAAGTTTTACAAGTTCTCTAAAGTCCACTCTATCTTCAGATACAAAATAAATAGTAAGTTTTGACATATCAAAAGTATATTCAGCAAGTAGCAATTTCATGTTTAATTTTTGTTCTTTTGCTTGTTCTTTACAATATTCTAAAGCCTCCTCAGCTTTTTTTTCATTTTCTTTTATAATCTGTAAATCTTTTTTTGAAGCTGGTCTTAATATTTTTTCTATTTTTTCCTCTTTTTCATTAACAAGAGATTTATCTATTACCTTTACAACTCTTCCTAATTCTTGCCCTCTTTCAGTATTTGCAATAACAAAATCTCCAATCTTAAATGTATATTTAACAGGATCAAAATAGTAAAGTTTACCAGTCTTTTTAAATCTTACTCCTATTACTATATTTTCCATGTTTTTACTCCTTAGATATTATCAATTATTTTTAATATCATACTATCTATAACTATATCATAATTTCCGTTAAATTTCAATCTATTTCGTGCTTTTTCGATAAATTTTACACAAGAATATTTTAAATTACTATATAATATATATTCTAAATATTCTAAATTTATATTTTCGTTAAAGTCAATATCAGCAGAAATTTGCATTGAAGTTACCACATCTTTTTTTAATAGAATTGTATATAAATTATCTATTTTTTCAAGTTGTTCAAGTTTATTATTTTCAATTATATTTTTAGCTTTTCCAATAGATCCATCTATATAATTTAATAAATTTTCTGTTAATTCCAAATTATAATTATTTTTTACATATTCTTTTATTAAATTAGTTTCTATATTACTAAAAACAATATTATTTACTCTTGAAAGAATTGTACTTAAAAAAACTGAAGTATTACTTGCAATTAATATTATAACTACATATCTTGGCGGTTCTTCTAGGGTTTTAAGCAAAGCGTTTTGAGATGCAATATTTAAGTAATCTGCATCATTTATAACATATACTTTATATTTAGAGGCAGCAGGACTTATATATACATCATCTATTATTTCTGTTCTAATTTGTTCAATTAATATATCCTTTTTATCTGCATTTTTTTCAATATATTTATAATCAGGAGAGCTTTCTAATACCTCTACATCTAAAATGCTTTTTGCGAACTCTTTTGCAACTTGTAATTTCCCTATTCCCTCTTTACCAGAAAATAAATAGGCATGAGCTAATTTATTTTCAGATATCATTTTCTTTAATAATTCTATTTCTTTTTTATGTCCAATAATTTTTTCAAACATATTTTTCTCCTAAAAATTATAGTTTACCAATTTTATTAAATGGCCATATTCTAATAATTACATATCCATTTACCTTTGATATTGGTATACAGCCAAAATATCTTGAATCTTTACTTTGTAATCTGTTATCTCCCATTACAAATATTGTTCCGTCTGGTACAATTACATCCACATATGGACCATTTTGACTTGTAAATCCATCCCTTATATAATTTTCTTCAAGTTTTAAATTATTTCTATATACATCGCCCTCATTATCTACTACTATATGATCTCCTGGCAAGCCTATTACTCTTTTTATATAACTTACCTTGCCTATACCAACAAAATTATATATAAAACTGGACAAGCCTTTATATTCGTGATAATCTGCTATATTATCTTCATTTTTTGTGTTAACATTGTCATATTCAATAGGTGCCTCAAATGTTATGATATCACCATAATTTAACTCTTTTTTAAATATAGTAGGTCTTTGTATTAAAATTCTTTCCCCCTCTTTTGCTGTAGGTAGCATTGACACTTGTTTTACTCCTGAAATAGTCCCTACAAAATAGTTAAGTAAAAGGTATAATATATATGCTATTATAAAACAAATTATCCATTCTGCTATTTCTTTTAATATTTTACCTAATTTATTATCTTTTCTTTTTATTTCCTCTTTATTTTCTATCTCTTGTTCCATACATTTATTTGTTACTATATAGTAACTCCTCCTTTTTTACTATATAATTTTATCATAAAACTATATAAAAAGCCATATTTTTAAAAAAATTTATAATTACTTGAATTATTATGTATTCTATGATATAATCTTGTTACCTTAAACTGTATATGCACATAACTATTTGCATAAGAATTTATTGTAGAGGGGAATGATTTTGCATGTAAGCCTTATAACTTAAATATATTATTTTTTACATTTATATTTATACAAAAAAAACAGGGAGGTAAACTATGATGCTTTTATTAAAAATTTTGCTTGCAGTTTTTCCATTTTTATTTCTTATGCTTTCTGAACGGACCTGGACATATATACTTTCAGCTATTGTGGGCTTTTCGTGGATATGTTTGATGTTAATTCCTCATATCAACTCTAATATTCCATTTAAGACTGATTTAATGTTTAGTATTGCCATTGTATTAATGGTTGTAGGCTTATATTTGTTTTTTTTTGGATTTGATATAGAATATGATATACTGAACTCTATAGTTATATTTATTGGTGCAACATTTATGATATGTGGCATAATAATGGGTTTTATTCACTTACATTTTTCTGACAAAAATATAATAACCGAAACGACTCAAACTACTACTATAGAGTCATATAATTTACAATCAGTACAAGTTTCAGAAAAACTTTTAGGTAGTTTAAATGGCAATACTCAAGGATATTATTTCCTTATAGGTGGAAAAATGACCTCTGAAGTTGATGGTACTTTAACTACCGTAGATGTAGTAAAATATTGGTATGATGAAGGAAACGGTTACTATGCACCAGGCCAAGTTGAAAAAAGTAAAGTAAGATATAAGTATATTGAAAATGGTGAAAATCCTCATCTTGATAAGAAAATCACAAAGGAAATTACTACTAAAACAGATTATAATGAAATGAAAAAATCCTCTAAAGAGGAAATTATAAGTGAAATATACTACTTTAGTATTCCTAAAAATAGTGAACTTGAAGTATTTGATCTAACTTAAAAATAGTTTATGGGATAGCTTAATTGCTATCCCATTTTTTTAATGTATTCTTGTGCCATTTTCAATTATTCCAGTTTCACCGTCAAGTGTAAGTAATTTAACTACTTCTGTTTCACCTGCTGCAAGTAACATTCCTTGAGATACAATACCTCTAAGTTTTGCAGGTTTTAAATTTGTAACAACTACAATTTGCTTATTTAATAATTCTTCCTTTGTGTAATAAGGAACAATACCAGATACTATAGTTCTTAAATTTTCCTCTCCTACATCAACACTAAGTTTATATAATTTATCTGCATTTTCGACTCTTTCAACTTCTTTTATCTGTCCTACTTTAAGTTCAACATTTGAAAGTTCATCTATAGTAATATAGCCTTTTTCATCTACTTGCTTTTGCTCCTTTTTAGGCTCTTCTTTTTTTACTTCTACAGTTTCCTTTTTTTCTTCTTCCACGTCAAAAATTCCTTCTTTCTTTTCTATTCTTGGGAATAAATTATCACCTTTTTTTACAATAGTACCATTTTTCATTTTACCAAAAGTCTTTGCACTCTCCCATGAAGTAAGCTCACTTGGTACATTAAGTTGTTCAAATATTTTTTGTGGTATTTCTACCATATATGACCTTAAAGTAATAGTTACAATTCTTATTGTTTCAATAAGGTTATATAGAACTGTATTAAGTCTTTCTTTTTTTCCCTCTTTTGCTAAAATCCAAGGCATTGTTAAATCAATGTATTTATTAGCACTAGAAATAACTTTCCATATTTCAATAAGTGCTTCATTTATTCTTAAATCATCCATTAATTTTTCAACACTTTGTACAAGTTTTAAAGAATTCTCTATAAGTTCATCATCTACTGCCTCTTTACAGTTATCATTTTGAAGCACTCCATTATTGTATTTTTCTATCATAGCTGTAACACGACTAACTAGATTACCCAAGTCATTTGATAAATCAGAATTACATCTTTCAATAAATATATCCTCTGAAAAGTTTCCATCACTTCCCATAGTTACTTCTTTTAACAAGAAATATCTTAAGCTATCAACTGATGTTTTATTAATATATACTCTAGGATCTTTATAGTTATTAAATGATTTTGAAATTTTATTTCCATTTACAACAAGCCAACCATGGCCATATACTTTTTTTGGTAGTGGTAAATCTAAAGCCATTAATATTGCTGGCCAAATTATAGCATGAAATCTAAATATTTCCTTACCTACCAAATGCAAATCAGCAGGCCAATACTTTTTAAATTTTTCGTCATTTTCAGTTAAATATCCAAGCCCTGTAATATAGTTAGTAAGTGCATCAAGCCAAACGTAAACAACATGTTTAGGGTCAAAAGGTACTTTTATTCCCCAATCAATTGTTGTACGAGATACACATAAATCTTCAAGGCCTTTTTCAAAGAAACTTTTAAGCATTTCATTTTTTCTAATTTCTGGTTCTAAAAATTCTTTATGCTCTTCATAGTATTTCAAAAGTCTATCTTGATATTTAGAAAGTCTGAAAAAGTAGCTTTCTTCTCTTACAAGTTCTACATCTCTATGACAATCTGGGCATTTACCATCTACAAGTTGAGTTTCTGTCCAAAATGATTCACAAGGCGTACAATAAAGTCCCTCATAAGAATCTAAATATATGTCTCCCTTTTCATACAGTTTCTTAAATATTTTTTGAACTATAGCCTTATGGTCCTCATCAGTAGTTCTTATATATTTATCATAACTAATACCAAGTATCTTCCACAATTCTTTTACATCTGCAACAATATTATCTACATATTCTTTTGGTGATTTATTTGCCTCTTTTGCTTTTCTTTCAACTTTTTGGCCATGCTCATCTGTACCAGTCATAAAAAAAACATCATAGCCTCTAAGTCTTTTATATCTAGCAATAGCATCTGCAACTATTGTACAATAGCAAGTACCAACATGAAAATTACCACTTGGATAATATATTGGAGTTGTTATATAATATTTTTTATTTTCCAAATTAAACTCATCTCCTTAATTAATATTTATAACTGCCATAGCAACAGCTGTTTCCTTTATATGTGAAATACTTAAATCAATATTCATATTAAGTTTTTCTACTACTTTTATTATTTCCTTATTTAAAATATTTACTCGTGGTCTTCTGTTTAAGTCTTCAATATTTTCTATTTCTAAATCTAAAAATCCCATATTAATATTATTTTCTATTAAAATCTTAGACATAGCTTTATAAATAGCTTCTTTAGCTGCAAATCTTCCTGCATATCTTTGATATTTCATTTTACATTTTATACTATCAATATCTTTTATTTCATTTTCAGTATATACATTTTCTTTAAATCCTTTTGTGTTTTCAATAGCATCTTCTATTCTATCAACTTCTATTATATCTGTTCCACAAAAAAACTGCATAAATTTCATCCTTTCTACATAGTATTATCTAATTTATTTTCCACTTTATGCTTTACCCACCTAGCAATTATATATGCAGGATAACTTACCATTGCAATAGCCATCATTAAAACTACAAATGGTGCTAAGAAATGTTCGTTTAAGTCAATTAACCCTGTAAGTAATGATATACCACTAAATGCAATATTTACTATATATATTAACATTAGTAATACATTAAATCTATCTTGTCCTGAAGCTCTAACAAAATCATAATATTCAAGATATTCCTTATGCACTTCATCAAATAATTCTCTAAGTTCAAATGCTTTTATCCAATTTTGCCAAATATCCATTCCATGTTCTGAATTTGTTATTTGACTAAACCAACTAAAATGCGTAAATTTTGTAAATTTATTAGTTAAAGTCCTTGCCATAGATTTATCTTTTTTTACTAGATCTTGTGAGAAATTAATAAGTGATATACGTTGATAAAAAGCAAGAAGTAGCATATATAAATAGCGTTTTTCAAAATTATATGGCATTCGTGTAATATTGTATTTTTCTTTATCAGATACAAGTACAACACCACTTTCTTTTGAAAAGCCATACATAGAATATTCCCACCTAGAGTACATATTTTCATCTATAGTATTACACTTTTTGTTAAATATTGCAGTGCTTTTACTGTTCATTACATATTGAAATTTTAAGAAATCATTTCTTATAGCTTCAAAATCATTTTCGTCTTTCCATTCATTTACACAAGCATAGGAATAAGTGAACATTTTATCATAGTATATTTTTTCTACATCTTTAGTTTCAAATGCTGTTACTATAGATTTTATAAATAAAGCTAGGTCTTCTATTTTATCTATATTCTTTGCTTTTATCTTTGATATTTTACTTTGATTTGCATAGCCTCTTGGCGTAAGTGTTCTAAATGTATAATTAAAATCTAATAATTTATTAAATTCTATATTTTCTTCTTTTTCATCTATTTCTGTTTTTATATCTAAAAAGCAAATCCCACCTTTAAAGCAAATTAATTTTACATTAGAAATATCAAAGTCGATAGTATTAAATTGCTTAGTTGAGTGTAAACTTCCAGTTTTTATATTTGATAATTGATATTCAAATGTAGCACATGAAAGCCTACTTATATTAACTACCTTTTTTGAAAGGCTCATGTTTTTAAATTGTTTTTCAAATTGTGCGTTCCAAAATAATGTTGGAAACAAAAACCTTTTCATGTATGGTAAGAAAAAATCATATGATTCTTTGTCAGTTTCATAGTTATGTATTTTTAAAGTCCATTTTTTCTCTTGTTTTAAAATTGACTCTATAAATGAACTGTAATCTTTTTCTTCTACTACAAATGGATAAATAAAATGTGTATATTGATATTTTACACTTAGCTCCATACTATCACCTCTAAGATAAATTTATACCAAATTTTTACATAAAAATCAATGTTTTTAAGTAAATCTATGTAATTTTTTTATTTATATTACATATGGTATAATAGTATAAAAGACTAAATTTATGTTCGAAATGTAAAAAAATGTCGCTTTGCCCTTGATTTTTTAACAAATAAATGTTATAATAATTTTTGTTGATTGAAATTAACTATCGGGGTGTAGCTCAGTTGGTAGAGCGCGTGGTTTGGGACCATGAGGTCGCAGGTTCGGGTCCTGTCACTCCGACCA
>CANRQA010000024.1 GCA_947632635.1 uncultured Clostridia bacterium
AAATACATTAAATGGCTTCATAGTTTTTTAAAAATTCATCCTAATTTTTGTGATAATGATTTTTTATATGATGAGAATGCTCAAGATGAAACAAAATATAATGCATCTCTTTTAAGCACTTTATTTAATGTAATTGTAAATTATTATGACGAATTTGGTATAAAAGCTCAAGATATTAAAACATTAAATGCTTTGTATACTAAAAGGAATTCTAAAGAAAATTCTCTTTCATTTTCTACATCTGTTGTAAGTGTTAACTTTAATGATTTTTCTGCAAAACTTACAACAATTGTTTCTCAAGGAGCTATCACTTCTATTGAAATTATAGAAAAAGGGACTGGTCTTTGCGATTTTAAAGATGTGTTAGAAGTTGAAAATATATTAACAAGTAATAGGAAAAAAATTATTGATAGAATAAAAAATTTCAAAGCTTAAAGCCATATAATTAGTATAACAGGAGGTATTAATTGCTATGTATTTACCATCTTATAAAGAAATCATAAGAAAACAGGAATATATAAATTGGCTACATAATTTTTTAAAATTGCATCCGGCTTTTTTTGAGGATGATAAAAGCATTTTAAATACTTATGAAGATGAAAAGAATATGGCATTTATAGATGACACTTTATATTACTTAATAAAAACATATTATAATTATATATGTATAGCTACAGAAGAGATTCACAAATTAAAGAAAATATATACTACTACAGAAATTCGTTACTATCCATCTCATGTTCCTCCCTCTGATAAAATTGCTACAGTAAGTGTCAATTTTGATGATTTTTCAGTTAAATTTGATAGATTTTTAAAACTACATCATCCTTACCACGATAGCCTTCGTATCAAGAGTATAGAAAAAGGAACTGGGCTTTGCGATTTTAGTGATGTATTAGAACTTGATGATATCTTGGATGAGAGTTCTAAATATTATGAACTACCTCTTTCTATGACAAAATATATAGATAATAAAGTATTAGAACATCAAAGAAAAATAGTTAATAGAATAATAAACTATGCTCCTAAACCTTTTGACCAAAATGAAATTGAACCTCATGATATTACATCAATAATCACGTTTGAATAGTTAATTTTAAAATTTAGAAAAGTTAATACTTTGTATTAAAATAATCCAACAAAAATTAATGTTGGATTATTTTTTTAATTCATAACAAGTATTTAGTATTTCTTCTGATTTTTTCTTTAATAATTTTTTATCATGTATAACTTCTTCAGAAATATATATAGGTCTACCATAAATTATTTTTACTTTTGAAAATAATTTTGCATTTTTTGTAATATATACTGGTACAATTGGGACATGTGCCTTGCAAGCTATATATACTGGACCAGTTTTAGCAACTCCCCTCTTTTGCTCTTTTTTCATCCTTTCGCCCTCAGGAAATATTAGTAATTTTCTTTTATCTACATCTTTAAATAGATTTATTGCATGTATTATACTTCTAACGTCATGTTCTCCTCTACGAATTGGAAATACACCAAAATATTTATATAACTTTGCTAAGAATTTATTTTCAAATAATTCAGCTTTTGCCATTATACAAATATCTTTGGTTTTAGAATATATCCATGCAGGTTCAACAGTATTAGAATGATTTGGACATATAAGGCATTTATCAAGCTTTTCCTCATTTTCTTTATTTATAAACTCTACTCTATAAAATATCTTACACAAAAATATTTTTATAAACCATCGTACGATACTTCTCATAATATATATAAGTCACTAAATCCTTTCATTTAATAATTTTATTGCCATATCTACAGTTTCATCATTTGTAAGTGATGTAGTATCTATAACAACAGCATCTTCAGCCTGTTTTAAAGGAGATTCTTCTCTTGTGCTATCTTGTAAATCTCTTTTTTCAAGTGATTTTCTTACCTCTTCTATATCTACTTCTTGACCTTTTTTTGCTAAATCTCTCTTACGTCTTATAGCTCTTATTTCAATAGAAGCTGTTAAAAATAATTTTAAATCAGCATTTGGAAATACAACAGTAGTTATATCTCTTCCCTCTAATACTACACTTTCGCCATCTGCCATTTTACGCTGAAGCGCAACTAGTTTTTCACGAATTTTTTTGTTTTTTGAAACATCGGATGCAGCCATTGAAATTTCTTCAGTACGTATTTTACTAGTAATATCTTCTCCATTTAGATATACTATAGTCCCCTCGCTGTTATATTTTAAATCAATATTTAATTTATCTAAATTTGCTTCAATATTCTCATTAGTTAAATCTATGTTATTTGTAACAAAATAATAACCAGCTGCTCTATACATAGCACCAGTATCAATATATAAAATATTTAACCTTTTTGCTAGTTCTTTTGCAAGTACAGATTTACCAGTTGCAGCTGAACCATCAATTGCAATTATAAATTTTTTATCCATTTTTCATCACTCCTATTTATTTTTAACCATTTTTATGATATCATATATATGTATTTTTGTAAAGAATAAATTTATATTATATAGAAAGTAGGTGGGTTATATTGGCAAGAGATTTAGAACTTTTTGATAATAAATTAATTATACTTTATATATTACAAAATTCACATAAACCTTTAACTGTAAATCAAATAGTAAAGTTCTGTGATGAATTTGAAGATATTACATATATAGATATATGCATATATATTGATAGTTTAAAATCTAGCAATTATATTGCAGAAAAAATTGAAAACTCTACTGTTTACTACTACCCTACTGAACTTGGTATATCAACTTTAAATGAGCTGTTAGAGCTTATTCCGGGTGTTGATATTCATAACCTAAAAAAAATGATTAATAAAAATGTAGTTGAAATTAAAACAGAATATTCAATTAATACTAATATTATACCCATTAAAAGTGATGAATATAAAATTTCATGCTACATTAAAGATGGAAATGATGAACTCATTAATATTTCCATGTATGCAGGAACAAAAGAACAAGCAAAAAATATATCAAGAAATTGGTCTCAAAATGCAGATAATATATATTTGAAATTGCTTGAAATGATGACAAAGGAAGAAAAAAATGATGATGAAAATGAAATTAATTAAGAATATACAAATTTATAAATATATATATAACTAAAAAACGATAGAATGTATTAACCATTTCTATCGTTTTTTAGTAAATTAAACTATAACGTTTATAACGTTTTATCAAGTACAAAATTCATAAAGCAACTGTATATTTGAATAGCAATAAACATTAATGAAGAACGTAAAAGAAAACTATTAATTGGAAATGTTGCAATAAAAGTAACTACCCAAGTAATTAAAATCCCAACAAAAAGTGCCAAAAATAATAATACATTCTTTAATTTCATAATACCATATCCTTTCTTTTTAATTATAAAAATAAATAAATTAAATTTTATGTTATTATTATAGCATAATTTTTGCTATAAGTCAACATATTTTGTTTTTTTAATACTTATTTATATAAAAAAAACTTGTATTCTGAGTTTGACAGTTGAAAAAATAATAATTTAACCTTAAAGACACAATAGATATAATGTATTAACCATTTCTATCATTTTTAGTATATTATTTCATTTTTATTTCTCTTTTTTGTTTTGTATAATTTCTATAATTCTATCTATTACAACGTTATTTATTACAAACCAAATTCCAAAAATTAATATAATTTGCAATGCAAAATTATCAACAATCCGGGTTATAAATAATGCAAGTAACAAAATAAAAGCTAAATATAAAATAGTAAGGAGAAAAGCGACCAAATTTTCTTTTAACTTCATAATACATATTCCTTTCTTTTAATTAAATAAAAAGTAAAATATTTTTTTATTATTTTATCATACATTATAATAAAATACAAATAAATTTTGTGTTTTTAATATTTATTTACTCAAAAAAACTTGTATTTTCCTTTATATTATAATATAATTATCATGTTATAACCTTTAAGGAGTGATATATATGTTAGATATAAAATATATAAGAGAAAATAGTGATATTGTGAAAAAAGCTGCAATAGACAAACTAATTGATGTTGATATTGATAGATTATTGGAACTTGACACATCTATTCGTAGCCTAAATCAAGAATTAGATGCAATAAAAGAAAATAGAAATAAAATTTCACAATTAATTCCAACATTATTAAATGATGAAAGAACTGAAAAAGTAGCTGAAGTAAAGAAACTTAAAGAACAAATTACAAATATTGAAACTACTCTTGCACCTCAAAAAGAAGAATTTACTCAGTTAATGTATAACGTACCAGGTGTTCCACTTCCAGAAGTTCCAATTGGAAAAACTGATGAAGATAATGTTGAAGTAAAACGCGTTGGTCAAATTCCAACATTTGATTTTGAAATAAAAGACCATGTTGAACTTGCAGAAAATCTTGACTTAATCGATATTCCAAGAGGTGTTAAAGTAGCTGGTTCTCGTTCATATTATTTAAAAAATGAGGCTGTTCTACTTGAAATGGCACTAACAAGATATGTAACTGATAAGTTAGTAAAAAAAGGGTTCTCACCTATGTATGTTCCTACACTTGTTAAAGAGGCTCCAATGTATGGAACAAGTTATTTCCCAGGTGGTCGTGAACAAGCCTACGCTGTACCAGAAGATAATCTTTATTTAGTTGGAACTGCTGAAGTTTCACTTGTTTCATATCATAGTGATGATACTTTTGAAAGTGTCGATGAGTTACCAAAAATGTATTGTGGATATTCTAGTTGTTTTAGACGTGAGGCTGGTACATATGGAAAAGATACACGTGGACTATATAGAGTACATCAATTTACTAAAATTGAACAAGTAATAATGTGTGAAGCTGACTTTGATAAACAATTTGAACTTCATAACTTCTTGCTTAATAATGCAGAGGAAATAATGCAAGAATTAAAAATACCATATAGAGTTGTTAAAGTTTGCACTGGTGATATGGGTATTGGTCAAGTAAGAAAACATGATATAGAGGCTTGGATGCCAAGTCGTGGTAAGTACAGTGAAACACATTCTTGTTCTTCATTTAATGATTTCCAAGCAAGAAGATGTAATATTAAATACAAAGATAAAGACGGAGTAACAAAATATTGTTTCACATTAAATAATACAGCAATTGCATCTCCTAGAATTCTTATACCATTACTTGAACTTAACCAAAATGCTGACGGTAGTATAAATATTCCTGAAGTATTAGTTCCTTACATGGGCGGAATGACAAAAATTGAAAAGAAAAAATAGTAATTTACCTCAAATGTAATTATTTCATTTGAGGTATTTATTTGCATTATTACATCATTATATGGTATAATATACTTAAGTTGAAAGGAAATTATATGTTATGTTAAAGAATATAAAATTTGAAACTTCTGCTTACTCTCTAAAGCAGTTAATTGATACAAATAAAAAACAAATTGTAATAGTTGGAAAATCAAATGTTGGTAAATCTTCATTTATTAATTCACTTGCAAATCAAAAAAATCTTGCAAAAGTTGGTCAAACTCCCGGAAAAACAAAATGTATAAATTATTATAATGCAAATAATTGTTTTTATATCGTCGATTTGCCAGGTTACGGCTTTTCAAAGATGACTAAAGAAGAACAGGAAAATACTAATAAATTAATTGATACATATATTAATAACAACAAGTATATATCACATATTTTTTTCCTTATAGATATTAGACATAATCCAACAGAAAATGATAAAATCATGTATGAGTGGTTGCTTGCAAAAAATATTTCATTTACAATTATTGCTACAAAAGCAGATAAAATTGCAAAAACTAAAATAAACGAATATACTTTGAATATCACTAAAACTTTATTTGCAAAAGAAAAAATAATTGCATTTTCAAGCGAAACGAAATTAAATTTAGATAATATAGAAAAAATAATACTTGAGAATATTTAGCAGTATTAAAGTAACTCAAATAAAAATAACTCTAGTGTACCTTTTATACCTAGAGTTATTTTCTGTTATTATTTATATTACGAATGATAATATTTATTTGCTATTCCTTTTAATTACACTCGCTTTTTATTTTAACCTTTCTTCAATTAAAGTAGCAATATCTTGTGCCTTTTTAGTTATATAATTAATATCTTCTCCCTCTATCATAACTCTAACAAGTGGTTCTGTACCAGATGGTCTAATAAGTACTCTACCTTTATCTAAAATTTCTGCCTCAATTTTTTCTATTTTTTCATTTATAACATCATCTTGTTTGTAATCATATTTCTTACTATTATCAACTTTAGCATTAACTAAAACTTGCGGATATATTGAAATAATTTTACTTGCTTCAAGCAAAGATTTTTTGCTTTCAAGTAGTATTTTTAGTACCATCAAAGATGTAAGTATTCCATCACCTGTTGGGTTATAATCAAGACAAATAATATGTCCGGATTGCTCTCCACCTAAATTATATCCCTCTTCTAGCATTTTTTCTAGTACATATCTATCTCCAACTTTTGTATCGATAAAGTTAATATCATTTTCTTTGGCATATTTTTTAAGCCCTAAATTACTCATGACAGTTGCAACTAAAGTATTTTTATTTAATCTATTGTTCTCTTTTAAATACTTTGAAATAATAGCAAGTATAATATCTCCATCAACTACATTACCCTTTTCGTCAATTAAAAGGCATCTATCTCCGTCACCGTCATATGCAATTCCCATATCATAATGATTATCTACAACATATTTTTTTAACATATCAAGATGTGTAGAGCCACAATTATCATTTATATTTATACCATTTGGGCAATTATTTATAACAGTATGATTAATACCTAAATTAGTAAATATTCTTTCAGCTACTTTGTATGTAGCACCATTTGCTGTATCAATAACTACTTTAAATTCAGGATTTATATTATTAAGAATATCAAATTTAAATAGATTAGTTATAAACTCAACATATTCATCTGCCATAAATGAAGCATCTTCAGAAATACCAATATGTTCATTTACAGCACTAAACTCACTTAATTTACCTAAATCCATTATTTCTTCAATTTCTTCTTCTATCTCATCAGGAATTTTCATTCCCTTGTTGCTAAAATATTTTATTCCATTAAATTCAAATGTATTGTGGGATGCAGATATTACAACTCCTGCATCTGCATTTAATTTTTTTGTAAGATAAGCAATTGCAGGTGTCGGTATAACTCCAATAGACTTTACATTTGCACCATAACTTAAAAAACCTGCTATCATAGCACTTTCAATAAGTGTACCTGATATTCTTGTATCTCTACCAATAAGTATAGTAGGTGTATGATTAGAATTTTTTGCAAGTACATAAGCACCCGCTTTTGCAACTCTAAAAACAAGTTCTGGTGTAAGTTCAGTATTTGCTATTCTTCTAATTCCGTCTGTTCCAAAATATTTTCTCATATATCCTCCAAAAAAATATTAACTATTTAACCATTTAAAATATTCTTCTTTTACAACTTTTGCAGTCATTTCTGGTGTGTGAGTTGTTGTATCAATAACAATATCATAATTACTCATATCATCTTTTCTAACATGATATACTTTATAATATCTTTCATTTTCTAAATTAAATCTCTTAATCATATCTGCTTTTTGTTCTTCAACAGTTGAAAAGTTTTCTGTATCTTTTCTATTTTTATCATTAAATGCACGTCTTGCTGCAACATCTATATCAGTTTTTAGATATACTTTAAAAGATTCAGGTACAGCATACCAACCAAGTCTTGCATCAATAATTAAATTATCATGAGTTTTAGCATATTCTTTTGCACTATTTTCGATTTGTATATCAATTTCTGGATGAGATTCTACATATATGTTATATTCAGTTATACTCATGTTAGCTTCTTTTGCAAGTTTTCTCATATAATCTCCATTTTTATACAAATCGTACCCTAATTCTTCTACTAATATTTTTGATACAGAACCTTTACCACTAGCTGGGTCCCCTGCAAGTGATATAACATGTCTTTTGTTATTCTTTATCATAATTTTTACTCCTTAACGACATCTTGTGGTACTTTAACACCTTTTACAAGTTCTTTTGCTTCTTCTTTTTTTATAACATATTCACCTTGTTTTTTTACATATACTTCTTCATCTGCAATTTCTTTTGATGCAATATCAACAGCATCTTTAATATCTGAACTATTTTCCATAGTTCTTTTCTTTTCAATATCTCTTGCACGTTTTGCAATTGCAAGAGCTACCTCATATCTATTACCTACTTTTGGCATTATTTCACTTACATTTGGTTTTGATAACATTATATTTCCCCCTTTAAAATTATATTATATATTTTAACATAAATTACATTTATTTACAATACTTTTTATGTAATTTAAACTTGTACATAACCATTTTTTAAATTTTAAAATAAATCTTTTATGCTTGAAATAATTTCTTTAAAATGCTCATAATGTATAAAATGGTCTGTTTTTCCTAAATTTAAAATTGTAGCATTTTCAAAGTTATCTTTTAGTTTTAAATTATGGTTATATGTTTCATTTCTACACACAAGAAGTGCTAGTTTTAGTTTATTTCTTAAATATTTACTATTAAAAGTTTTTATTTCTTTTAAAAATGATGTTAGTTCACTCCACATATTTATATTTGGAAGTCTTTGTTCTAAAATATTAATTGTTTCCTCTTTTATTTCATTTGGTAAATCTCTATTTTCTAAAAGTGCTCTTTTAGCCGATTTATTGAATAATTTTTTTACTGGAGTGTTTTTTAAATGATAATATATTCCATAAGAAAGTTTAGTTAAATATTTTGCAAAATTTGTTATATTTTCATTATCTATTAAAACTAAACCTTTTAAATTAATTTTACTATTTAAACTTATACCATAAAATGTAGATATAGAATGACCTACAAAAACTACATTAGATGAGTCTATTTCAAGTTTTTTCAAAAATTCAATATATTCATCTGTTATATCTTCAATCGACCTTTCACTTACAATAATATCGCTATATCCATATCCAAATCTATCAAGTGCTATACATCTAAAGTCTTTACTTAAGTTTTCAAATAATTCATACATATCTGCTAGCGTAAAAGGTGTGCCAAAACCTGAAGAAAACAACAAAATTTTATTAGAGTTGCCTTTTTCAAAATATGCTAAATTATTCCCATTTATATTTACAAATTTCTTTTCTAACATATATTTCTCCTATTTAAATTCACAAATTGTAGTTATACCACATGGCAAAAATATATCAGTGTTTTTTTGATTTAAACCTATTTCATCAAAATGTATTTTTTCTAGTTTTTTATGCGTAATAGACATATTTACTACGTTTTTTATAACTGTGCCAGAAAGTCCACCTGTATATGTATTTATCATTATGAATAAAGGATTTTCGGATAATATTTCATTACAAAGTGTTAAAAGTTCATATAAATCTTTTTCTATATTCCATACTTCTCCATTTTTACCTCTACCATATGAGGGTGGATCCATTATAACTACATCATATTTATTTCCTCGCCTTATTTCACGTTTTACAAATTTTATAACGTCATCTACTAAAAATCTTACTTGAGCCTCTTTTAGTCCACTTGATATAACATTTTCTTTTGCCCAATTTGTCATACCTTGAGATGAATCAACATGAACTACATCTGCTTTTGCGTAGGCTGCAGCAACTGTTGCACCTCCTGTATAGGCAAATAAGTTTAATACTTTTATTTTTCTTGCATTTTTAGTTTCTTTTGATATAGTTGATATTATATAATCCCAGTTAACAGCTTGTTCGGGAAATAGTCCTGTATGTTTAAATCCCATGGGTTTTATATTAAATTTTAGGTCTTTGTATTTAATCTGCCATGATGCAGGTAATTTTTCATATACATCCCATTTTCCGCCACCACTATTACTGCGTATATAACGGGCCTGTGCATTTTTCCATAGTTTTGGGAATGTCTTTTTACTCCATATTATTTGTGGGTCTGGTCTAATTAATATATATTTTCCCCATTTTTCAAGTTTTTCACCATTTGCCATATCAAGTAATTCATAGTCTTTTAGTTCTGTTGAATAACGCATATTACATCCTCCTTTATCATAAAAATATTATAGGTGTTAAAATGAAATTTTTTGCTTATATTAGATTTAAAGAAATACTAAAAATATTCTTATTTATATTAATTTTATTTATATTACTTTTCTATGCTAAATCAAATTTTACCTCAGTACATACAAGTGTAGAATTATTTTTAAGTAATATTTTGCCATCATTATTTCCCTTTATTTTCTTTACAGAATTTATATTAAATACCAACATTATTGAATTAATCTCCAAATATTTTGGAAAATTTATTAATCTAGTATTTAAATTAAATAAAGAGTCTACACCTGCTTTTTTAATAGGTTTTTTATGTGGCTATCCTATGGGTGCAAAAACAGTTGCTACGCTTTATGAAACTGGCAAAATTACTCGTAAAGAGGCAGAGAAACTTTTAACTTTTGTTAATAATTGTAACCCTGTTTTTATAATATCAACAATTGGATATAGCATTTTTAATAACATACATATTGGTTATGTTTTACTTATATCCCATATATTAAGTGCCTTAATTATTGCTATATTTAATACAAGAGTTAATATCCCTTTAATTATACACAAAAATTATAATAATTTAAATAGTTTTAATGAAAAATATACTGTAAATAAAGAAAAAAAGGATAATATTACCCTCTTTAATACTATAAAAAAATGTTTATTTAATTCATTAAAAACTTTAAGTTTAATTTTTGGCTTTATAGTTATTTTTAATTTGATTTTTAGTATTTTTAAAACTATATTTATATCACTAAATGTTAATACGAATATTATTGCTTTTCTATCTGGTATTTTTGAAGTAACACAAGGTGCAAAAAATGTAGCAAACCTTATTATTCCTGAAGATTTTAAAATTTGTTTAATTTCATTTTTGTTAGGCTTTAGTGGACTGTGTATTATATTTCAAATATATTCAACTATATCAGAGCATAAGTTTTCTTTTAAATCGCTTGTGTTTAGTAAATTATTGCAAGGTATTATTTCTTCTATTATAACATATATAATGCTACAATTTTATACTATACCTAATACAACAAATGAGATATTTTTTAATATTGATAATAATATAACAGAAGAAGTTTTTTTACAAAATGTAAAAGTTGCATATGTTAATTCTGTTTTTGTAATTATTTTTGCACTAGCAATATATATGGTGCTTTGTATATATAAAAAAAGAGAGTAAAAAAGAAATCAAATCAAATTAAATTATATAAATGAAATCGGATTCCTATAAAAAAATAGCTGTCATAATTAAGAATATAGGAAAAACAACTTTTTTTTAAATAATATGTACGTTTAAAATTAAAATTATAATTTTACTATGATCCTAATTTAATCTTGACCCATATGTTAAAATATTTATTGGTGATATAATTGAAGCTTCAATTTATTGTTACGAAAAAAGATGAAGAAAAACTACTTAAAACAATTTTAAAAGAAAAAATGTATATTTCATCACGTTTGCTTACACGCTTAAAATTAAATAATAATATATTTGTTAATAATATAGCTACAAATGTAAATTACATATTAAAAGAAAACGATATAGTTACAGTAGACTTAACAAATTCATTAAATAACAAAGATTTTAGTGATAAATTCATATTACTAGATAAACCACTTAATATACTTTATGAAGATGAATATATATTAGTAGTTAATAAAGAAAAAAATATGCCAATACATCCATCTTCTAATAACTATGAAAATACACTTTCAAATATTGTTGCAAATTATTTTAAAAAACAAGGAATTAACAGTATTCATATTGTAACAAGACTTGACCATAATACAACTGGTATCGTAATTTTTGCAAAAAATGAATATATACAAGAACTATTCATACGAAAAAAAGATGAAATAAATTTGCAAAAAGAATATATTGCAATTGTAAATAACATAGTAAAAAAAGACCACGATATAATTAATTCAAATATTGCAAGAAAAAAAGACACAATTATTTTACGTGAAGTAAATGAAAAAGGAGATTATGCTAAAACTGAATATTTATGTTTAAAAAGAAATTACTCTAAAAATTACAGTATTTTAAAAATTATACTTCATACAGGAAGAACACATCAAATAAGGGTACATATGTCACATATTAATCATACACTACTTGGAGATGAACTTTATGCAAATGAAAATGAAAAAACTATTATATCAAAATACATCTTACGCCAAGCCTTACACGCATACAAAATTTCATTTAATCATCCTATTACAAACGAAAAAATTGTTTTAACTTGTGATATACCTGATGATATAAAACCGTTATATGAAGATAGCAAAAATGTATAAAAAAAATAGAACTTAATATAACATACATTTTAAGTTCTATTTTTTTGTATAATTAAATCTATAGCTTGTTTTAAAGAGATAACTGCATAATTTGCTTTTTTGCTTACAAATTTACTTTTCCCAACATATATTGATTTGACATTACATTTTTTTGCAGTACAAATATCATCTATATAATTATTACCAACAAAATAACAGATATTATTACTAATATCGCTAAATAAAGTCTTTATATATGATTTTTTACTCTTTGGAGTTACTAAACAAATATCATTTAAAGAAATTTTACTTGCAAAACTATTATTAGATATTATAATTATATTAAAGCCCATATCTTTTAATCTTGATATAGATATCCTAGTTTTGTTTTTTAGATATGAAGACGCAATATCGATATACCAATTTTCATAATCTTCTAAAACTTTATTATATTTTTTAAATGAAAAAAGTGAATATATTAATAACCGCAACTTTAACATTTTCATGTTATTACTTAAAATATCAAAACTATTTATAACTCTTGCAATTTTATCAATTAACAACACTAAATACTTTTTCTTAAAAGTTTTTTCTATATATTCTTTGTCAGCTTTAAGAAAATCTTCAAATACAGTTCCGTCCAAATCGAAAAGAATTATCTTTTTCTCTTTCATTTTCTATCCTCCTAAACAATTAATAAAAGTAAATAATAAATCTTATTTAATTATATCATTTTTCTTTATAAATTTCAAGTAAGCATAAATAAACTCATCTATCTTGCCGTCCATTACGGCTTGAACATTTCCAACTTCATAATTTGTTCTATGGTCTTTAACTAGTGTATAAGGGCAAAATACATATGATCTAATCTGGTTTCCCCATGCATTATCTGTACTTTCTCCTTTTATATCACTCATAAGTTTTGAGTGTTCTTCCAGTTCTTTTTTATATAGTTTTGCCTTTAACATTTTCATACAATTTTCTCTGTTTTGCATTTGTGAACGTTCTGTTTGACAAGATACTACTATTCCACTTGGGATATGTTTAAGTCTAACTGCAGATGAGGTCTTATTTACATGTTGACCACCAGCTCCACTTGCACGATACACATCCATTTCTATATCTTCAGGTTTTATTTCTATTTCTATATCATCAGTAAGTTCTGGTAAAACTTCAACTGCACAAAAAGAAGTATGACGCCTTGAATTACTGTCAAATGGTGATATTCTAACAAGTCTATGTACCCCATTTTCACCTTTTAGATATCCATAAGCATTATCTCCCTTTACTAAAAATGAAACACTTTTTATCCCTGCCTCTTCACCATCTAATAAATCAAGTACTTCAATTTCAAAATCTGACTTTGCAGCCCATTTTGAATACATCCTATACACCATTAAAGCCCAGTCTTGTGATTCTGTACCACCAGCACCTGGATGAATTGAAATAATTGCATTATTTGAGTCATATTCATCGGAAAGCAAAGTATCAATTTCTAGTTTTTCAATTTGATTTTCTGATCTTTTTAAATATATACCAGACTGTTTAAAACTTTCTTCATCATTTAATTCTTCTGCAAGTTCTAAATATCCTAAGGCTTCATCAATTAAATTTTTTAGCTTATCTGCCTTTTCTAATATGCTTTTTAACGCTTTCATTTTAGAAAGTACAAGGGCAGAGTTTTTATTATCTTCCCAAAAACCTTCCCTTAAAGTTTCTTGTTCTAATTTTTTTAGTTCTTCTTTTTTTTCATCATAGTTTAATGCAACTTTTATTTTTTCTAAGTTTTCATATGCTAAATTAATGGCAATTCTTATACTATCAAAATCCATTAAATACATTCCTCCCATATCTTATCAAGCCCATATTCTTTAATATTATCAGGCATACATTTATATTCCTTATACTCATCTTTTGTTGGATGAAAAAATGATAAATAATATGACCAAAGTCCTAAATTTTGACCTACTTTATTTATCTTTTGCCCATACTTCATATCTCCATATAGTGGATGTCCTATATTTGCAAACTGTACTCTTATTTGGTGATGACGTCCAGTATGCAAATCTACATCAACTAAACTGTACTCTTTATTATTATATGTAAAATTTTTTATTACATTATATTCAAGAATTGCCTCTTTTGCACCTTTTGTAGTTTCTTCTACTACTTTACTCATATTTAAACGCTCATTTTTTACAAGGTAATTTTTTAATAATATTTTACTAGAATCTAATTTAAGTTTTCCATTTACTATTGCAAGATACCTTTTTTTTACGTTTTTTTCTCTTATATACTCTGAAAGTCTTGAGGCAGCTTTTGAAGTCTTAGCAAACACCATAACACCGCCTACCATTCTATCAAGTCTATGTACAAGTCCTAAATATACATTACCTGGTTTATTATATTTTTCTTTTAAATATTCTTTTATAATTGTTAACATATCACTGTCACAAGATTTATCTGCCTGTACAGGAATACCAGGCTTTTTTACTACAACAATTATATGGTTATCTTCATATATAACTTTAGGTTCCATATTTTTCCTTTCTTATTATCTCTTACTAACTATTTTTCCTTTTGAAATATTTTCTAATGCTTTTATAAATGAGGTAGCACCATCTTCTACAACAACTATATTTTTATTTATCTTTTTTAACTCATCAAGTTTCATATCGTCTAAAAAAATATCCTCATCTTCTTTTAGGCAAACCTCAGAAAAAACTATTATATAATCTTTTGGTAATTTTTCTATTTCACGTTTTAAATCTCTACCTACCATAAGACCTGTAACAGTTATTTGTTCACCAAAAAATGTATTTGTTACTCCTACTACTTTTATATCTAAATTTTTGTACTTCTTACTTACTAGTTTTGCCTTTTCTTCAATATAATCTTTAGATATTTTTCCTGTAAGTATAGCAACTTTTTTATTTTCTTTATCTAATTTTTCATTTTCATTAACTTTTTTTGAGTTTAAACATCTATTAAAATCATGTT
Source organism: uncultured Clostridia bacterium (assembly GCA_947632635.1). GTDB lineage: Bacteria > Bacillota > Clostridia > TANB77 > CAG-465 > CAG-465. Next base: position 15,352 of record CANRQA010000024.1, read on the forward strand.
CAAAATTAGCTACCATTCCAATACCATTTTCTATATTTTCAAATTTACCATATTCTTTATAATCAGGAATTTTAACTCCAGCTTTTAAATAAAATTCATCTGCTAAATACACAAAATTTGTTTTATATTTTTCCTTAAATTCCTTTTGATATTTTGAGATAAGTTTTATTACTTCTTTGCAATCTTCTTTTGTTAATTCTTGTAGATTATACTGTCCTTCACGATGCTTTGTAAGTCCTACTGGTACTATTGCAAGACATCTTACATATGGTATATACTTTGATATATCTTTTATAGTTTTTTCTAGTATTTCTCCATCATTAATTCCTTTGCATAGTACAATTTGCATATTCATATTAATCTTTGCTTTATATAGTCTATCTATATATCCTAATACTTTACCTGCAAATCTATTATTTAACATCATACATCTAACCTTTTCATCGGTTGCATGTATTGATATATTAATTGGTGAAAGACGATATTTTATTATTCTATCAAGATCTTTATCTGTCATATTTGTCATTGTTACATAATTTCCTGAAAAAAATGATAACCTATAATCATCATCTTTAAATACGAGTGTATCTCTTACATTTTTTGGTAGTTGATTCATAAAACAAAATATACATTTATTTCTACAATTTCGTGGTTTATCAATTAACTCTGTTTCAAATATTAAGCCTAAATCTTCTGTAGCATCTTTTTCAAGCTCATAAATTTCAGTTTCGCCTTTAAGATTTACAAACTCAATTACTAAATATTCATCTGCAGTTTGATATTTATAATCAAGTATATCTATTATCTTTTCACCATTTATTTTACTTAAAATATAGCCGGGTTTTATCCCCATTTCTGCTGCAATTGAACCTTTTATAACCTGTTTTATAACACCTGTTTTTCCTCTATTTTTTATATATCCTGACTCATAGCTTGACAAAATATAACACTCCTTTAATACGAATAAAAGGCACACTTAAAAATCAGTGAGCCTTACATTACTAATTATTTTCTGTTGTAGATTTTTTCTCTTTAATTTCAACTACTTGTTTTTTATTGTAATATCCACATGATGGGCAAGCCTTATGTGAAAGTATTGTTTCGCCACAATTTGGGCAAGTAGCTAAATTTTTTTCTTCTAATTTCCAAGTAGAACGTCTTAAATGTGTTCTTTCTTTTGACCATCTTCTTTTTGGTTGTGCCATTTATATTCCCTCCTTAAAAGCCTATACATAGTTTTATATGTTATTTTCAAAATTATCAATTACCTATATATTATATACTACATTTATATGAATGTCAAGCAAAATAACTAAAGAGGCCAAAAGTTTTTTATGTACCTATGAAACTTAAATAACGCGTTATTAATTAAATATTTTTCATATTTTATTTATATGTTTTTTAAAATTATTAACATTCATCTGGTAAATTCAAACTTTTATTTTTTTCTTTTTCTAACTCTTTTAAGCTCTTTTTAGGTGTAGGTAAGTCTTCTGGCATAGTTCCACCATTTTTTGCTATTACCTCTCTAATATTTTTTCCAATGTTATAATGAATTTCATTTGATGCTTTTTCAGTATGTATATTATCCTTATTTAGTTTTTGTTCAGTTTGAGATATTCTAAATAAATTAGCAATAAGCTCATCACTTCCCATGTTGTCCAATATATCTTCTCTATATCTTAACCCTTTTCTTTTTGCAATATCATCAGCAGTTTCTCCATTATATAAACCTTTATACCCATTATAGTGAAATTTGTCAAAATTTTTAACACCAGCTTTTTTAGCTGTTTGATTAAGCGAATAATTCCCTTTTCTAGTTAAATCTCTTTGGTAAAATCTCTTTTCATCTTCTGTTAATGAAGTATATTCATTTTCACTAATTTCTTGTTTTCTAGTTTGAACAGCAAAATATGTTTGCGCAAGTGCTATTACCTTTTTTCTACTGTCACCATTTTGTGCAATTAAATAGCAAGCATAGCGATTTAACTTATAATCTTCAATAAAATCTTTTTTCCCCTTACAGAAATTATTGACTTACTGATGTCAGTAAAGCAATAATTTGTTGATATTTCGCTATTTTCGCACGCAATTATTGCTTTGTTAATAATTTTTTTAAAATTTTGCCATTTTGAATATTTTAAAACATTCATCAATTCTCTTGCATACCAAAATTCAGTACCACTTTCGTCAATATGTTTAATATCTTCGAAAGTTTTGTTAGTGAAATTTTCTAATTCGTTCATTTAACATCATCTCCATATTCTATGAATAATATAAATTTCAAGAAATATTATTCATAGAAATATTACAGTAAACATTTGTTCGATGTAAAGAAAGATTGTAATATTTTTTATATAAGTTTTGACATTTTTCTACATTTTACAGGCATTTTATAATGTGATATTTTCCTTTGATAATTTTTCTATTGCACAAAAAAACTGATTAATTTATAATACAAATTAATCAGTTTTTTTCTTTTTCATTTATTTTTTTCAATAAATTCTACCAATTCTTTCTCATTTTCAAAATACCTTATCTCATTTTCTTTAGATTTTTTCTTGATAGATATTACTATATTATTATTTGCCTTAAATATATGAATAAAATTACATCTAATATATGATAAGTTATCCGACTCTTTTACTATAATAGCTTTATGTGATGTATGGTTTCTAGATACTTCAACAATATAGCATTTTTTAAATTTTTTTGTAAATCCATAACTAAATTTATGAAATTCTATACTTTTTGTACCATCTTTTATTCTATATAACCTAGCATTATCTCCACGCATACCAATAAAAAATAGTCTATCTGGGGTAATTTCCCATTTTTCTTCCCATACATCAGGAAATAATATTACTCCTGTATCTTTACTAATAATTGTAGAAAGCGTTGGTTTTTCTTTATTAACTGCTAAGAAATAATTTTCCATAAATTTATCAAGCCGTGAGATTTTATCACTGCACTCTTTAATATTCATTAGTCTACCTCCAATTTAATTATAAATTATTTAAAAAAAATAAGTTAAAAATATTATATATCAATTTTTTAGTTATGTCAAGTCCTATTATAATTCTTTTAATAAATTGTATGATTAATTTATGATAATGTCTTAAGTAATAACTTTTAAAAATGTCCCAAAAAGGAAATAATAAGTCACAGAGGT
>CANRQA010000025.1 GCA_947632635.1 uncultured Clostridia bacterium
TTTATCTATCCTTTTACATCTATTAATTATACCATTTTCATTACTTCTTGTCAAATTATGTAAATAAAATTATATGTTTTAAATTATATTTTATACAAATTTAACTTTTTTACTTCTAACAACTTCTTTTTTAATTATTTCCTTTTATAATCTCAATTAATTTTTTTGTACTAAAAGTTGGTAAATAATCTTTCTTAGTTAATACCAATATTTTTTCACACGGTATATTTGGCTCTATTTTTATTTCATAAAGTTCTTTCTTTTTTAGTTCATTTTTGATGTAATCTTTTGCAACAAACCCTATACCCATACCAATTTTTGCAAACTCTATAACTAACGAATAACTAGCAAGTTCCATAGATGCATTAAGTATTACATTGTTACGAGTCGCAACTTTATCTAGAAATTTTCTTGAACTGCTATTAGCTGATTGAAGTAATAAAGGATATTCATTTAATTGTGAAAAATTAATTTTATTCAATTTGCTATATTCTTTATTTCCAACAAATATATATTGAATATCCTGTGAATATTCTACATTTACATTTTTGTAATTTATTTCATCAGAAACAATAACTATCATATCAACTTTTCCATCATATAACATTTTTACTAGTTCACTTGACATACTTGTATCAATATTGATACTAATATTTGGATATTTTTTATGAAATTCTTCTAAATATTTTATTAAAAAGAATTTAGTAAGAGTAGTACCAATTCCAATTCTTATACTCCCATGCTCTAGTTTTTTTAAACTTGATAATCTATTCTCTCCAATTTTTATACTTTCCATAGCATTTTCAACATATTGATATAACACTTTTCCCTCAAACGTTAATATGACTCCTCTTTTTGTCCTTATAAACAATGTAACATCTAATGCTTCTTCAAGTTTTTTTATACTCATAGTAACAGCAGGCTGAGATATATATAATACATTTGCCGCTTTAGTTATACTGCCACATTTAGCTACGTTATAAAATATTTTGTATAATTCAATATCTATTTCCATTATAATCTCTCCTTATGATTTATATAAGTAATATATATTTTTATTATATATTATTTTGTGCTATAATACAAGTATAGGAGATGATAATTATGCTGATTGGACTAATGGGAAAGTCGGGAACTGGCAAAACTACAATAAGTATGCTTTTTAAAGAATTAAATTCTAACATTCAAATTATTAATATTGATAAAATTGGTCATCAGTCTCATGATGATAAACTCGTAAGAAAAAAACTATTAGAATATTTTGGAAAAAGAATTTTTAATGAAGATTCTACAGTAAATCGTAAAATACTTTCAAATATTGTTTTTAATGATAGTGAAATGATGAAAAAACTTTATGATGCAACTTATGAATTTATGATAAAAAGAATTGATAGTTTAATTCCAAATAGTGAAATTACAATTTTAGACTATGCTCTTTTGCCTAATACTAAATATTTTGATTTGTGTGATTTAAAAATTTTAGTAGTTACGCCTTTTGATGAAAGATGTAAAAGAGTTATATTAAGAGACAATATTTCAATTTCTAAATATATTAAAAGAGATGCAAATAGCATTGATTATTCAAAATTTACATTCGATTATGTCATAGAAAATGATGGCGATATTAATATTTTAAAAAGAAAGGTTTGTGAAATTTATGACAAAAGTATTGTATCCTGGTAGTTTTGACCCTATTACCTATGGCCATATGGACGTTATATCTCAAGCAAGTAAATTGTTTGATGAAGTTATCGTATGCATTGGCATAAATCCAGATAAAAATGGTGGGCTTTTATCACTTGATGAAAGAAAAAATATTATAGAAAAAATTTATGCTAATAATACTAAAATTAAAGTTATAACTGAACCAAATAGAAATCGTGCTATTGTTGATACTGCACTTGAACATGACTGTAATATACTTATTAAAGGACTTAGAAATACTACTGACTTTTTAAGCGAGATGGAAATAGCAAATACTAATAATTATATAAGCGATGAAAAAGTTTCTACTATTGCTATTTTTGCAAAAGCTGATCATGTAACTATAAGTTCTAGTAAAGTTAAACAAATTGCTATGCTTAACAAAAAAATATCTGCTTTTGTTCATCCAATAGTTGAGGAAGCTATTCTTTCTAAATTAAGGAGCGATAATAATGCGGGCTGATTTACATGTACATTCTATTTTCTCTGATGGCGAATATGAACCTTTAAAAATTTTAGATATGTGTAATGAATGTGGGATTTCTCATGTAGCAATTACAGATCACAATGAAACTAAAGGTACAAAAGAAGCTTATAAAAATAATCCTTATCCCAATATTACTGTTATACAAGGTATTGAACTTTCTGTGCATTATCCTGTAAAAGGTGGAGAATTTCATATCTTAGGGTATAATATTAATCCAGATAATGAGGAGTTAAACAGTGTAATTTCTGGTATAAGAGAAGATAACATTATAAGAGTAAAAGCTCTACTTTATTACCTAAAAAGTTTATATAATATTTCATTTCCTGATGAAGATATAAAAGAAGTGTTTTCTAAATGTGGTAATATTGGAAGACCAGAAATTGCTAAACTTATGGTTAAATATTCATATGTAGATACTGTTCATAATGCTTTTAAAGACTTTTTTATTCCACTTGATAATAAACTTCCAAAAAGAAAATTTGTTTTATATGAAAAAGAAGCAATAAAATATATAACTAATGCAGGTGGAATTGCATCCCAAGCACACATTATTTCTTTAAAAAAGAATGAAGCAGAAATGAAAGCACATATTGCAAATCTTATAAATTATGGATTATCAGCAATTGAAGTTTATCATAGTAGTCACTCTAAAGTTTTTTCAGACTTTTTACTAAACCTTGCAAAAGAATTTAATCTGCTTGTATCAGGCGGTTCCGATTTTCATGGTCCTACTGTAAAACCTGGTATTATGCTTGGTAAGGGAAAAAATAATAATATCAATTTAGATAGCGTAAATAAACTTACGATACTAAAAGAACTTATGAGGTGATAAAATGACTAAAACTGTTCAGCTCTACGTTAATGGTAGTAAAAATAATGCAATTATTATATCTGAAAATATTAGAAAAGCTTTAATACTTAATGGATATTCTATTAGCGATGATAACCCAGATATTGTAATTGGCTTTGGTGGGGACGGTACTCTACTTAATTTTTTAAGTGATAAAAACTACTCTACTACTTCTAATTACATTGGAGTAAATTGTGGTACTCTTGGTTTTATGCAAGATTTTGATGTATTAGATGTAAATGATTTTGTAAAAAATATTCCAAATTATATAGAACAAAAATTGTATTTTATATCTCTTCGGGTTATAACAGATAATGATATATTATCGTTTAAAGCTTTAAATGAATTCTATTTGTTAAATAATATGGATAAGTCTTTTAGAGTTCATATAAAGGTTAATGATGAATTTTTAGAAGATTATGTTGGAACAGGAATGCTCTTTTCTACCCCAACCGGCTCAACTGCTCGTAATCTTTCATCTATTGGAAGTATTATATCTCCTGGGATAGAGGCAATTCAAATGACACCAAGTGAAGCTATCGTAAATAGTAAAATGAGATGTCTTCCTAAAAGCATTTGCTTTCCAAGAGATACTACCATATCACTAACTCCGTTAAATCAAGATGAAATAAAAATACTTGCAGATGGTAAAAATTTATTTGAAGGTACTTTTAAAAAAATTGATATTTCATATTCAAATAATTTTATTGTGAAACTTACTGATTTAAATAATAACTTTATTTCTAAAATAAGGAAAAAACTTATCCTTTAAATATTTACAGAGCTTAAGAATTAATTTTCTTAAGCTCATTTTTATTAATTATCTAATATATCAGGAAATAAATTATATACGTTAAAGCCTAACATATTATCAATTTCTTGTTTTAATTTTTGTGCCTCTTTAATATGATATACTGTATTTTCATGTACGCCTCTTCTTATCATTATATCAATTAGCCTTTTTTCTAAGGTGACATTTACAGATGTACACATTAAATCGCATAAGTTTATTATTTTTTCATAAACTGTATATTCGTGATTTTTTATAAACTGTGTTCTAAAAGGTATATCTTTTGGAATACCACCTGCAGTACAGTTTATATCATTATTTAAATATGAGTGTGTAAGACATATATTTGCAAATTCATCATCATAACCTAAATCTTTTAAATAATTATATCCATTCATAACATGATTTGAAAATTCTCCAACACCTTTTCCAATGTCGTGTATATATCCTAAAGCTTTTGCTTTATCTACATCTAAATTAAGTTTTTCTGCTATTTTTCCTGCACTATTTCCAACACATATTGAATGTGTTATCCACCCATTATGTTCCGTTTTATTAACAAAACTATTTAATAGTTCTAATGCTTTTTTACTTGAAAGTTTCATTAACTCTTCCTCTTTTCTACGTATTACAAATTGTATCTATTACTTGTTCATAAATAATATTTGCAAGTTTAGTATATAAATTTTTATTTTCTATTAAATACCACATATTTTCTAAAAAGTTTTTATATCTAAAATCCTCTATATATGTTTTAGATATAGCATATCCATTTTTTCCAAATTTTTTTATAGCAAATTCATATGAGTTTTCTATACACTCACTTTTTAATATGTTTGGTTTGTTATTTATTTCAAAAGATATTGAGGCTTTTAAATACTCTTTTACCTCTACCTTTCTATCTGCAGTAGATAATATTTTTCCATATATATTTCTTGGTATATATTCTAAAGATGCTCTATGATCCTCTATTGCCTCTGTTATAACATTCATTTTTTCACTACTAAAATACTCATTTAAAAATTTATCATTTTTTGCTTTATTTGCAGATAAAATTTCATGTTTTTCTCTATTTACATGACAAGCTACATCATGGAAACATACGCAAGTATATAACATATCATCATTTATATCATATCCTTTAGAAAGTTCAAAAGCTCTTTTTAACACATATTCAATATGTTTTAAATCATGTCCTTTATCATTTAAGTTATATTCTGGTAGTATATTTTTTTCTATGTATTTTTTTAATCTGCTATTTATATTATCCATTTTTTTATTTATTGAAAACTCATCAAATTTTATATCTTCTAAAAAATTTTTAACTTCATTATTATCATTTAATTCTTTCATATATTTTTACCTTACATTTTATTAACTTTTTAAATAAATCTACATATGACACATTTAATTCTATATAATTTACAAGTTTAATTTTATAATGTATTACACTTTATATTTTAAAAATTATCATCAGAAATTATAGCCCTTATTATTTAATCATCTAGTATATATTCCATTATTTCACAATTATTTGGAAGATACTTTTCAATTTTCCCATCTTTTGGCAACTCGTTAAAATAAAAATAAATTGCTCTAGCTACACCGCCATGTGTTACTAAGAGAATATTTTTATCTTTATATTTTTCTTTAATTTCATCTAAAAATGAATGAATTCTTTTAAATAATTCAGGCACAGATTCTAAATTATTAACTTTAATTTTAGAATAGTAATTCCAATATTCATCATAATAAAAACTATCATGTTTTGTATTTGTTAGACTTCCACAATTTCTTTCTTGTATTCTCTTATCATATATTACTTTAATATTATTAGTATTTATAATTTCACAAGTATGTTTAGCCCTTAAAAGTGGTGAACAAATAATTAAATCAATATTTAAATTTTTAATAACTTTGGCTGCTTTTTTTGCTTGCATTATCCCAACATCATTAATATCTTCATCTAATAAATTTCCATTGTAGATATTTAATATATTACTATCTGTTTGACCATGTCTTATTACATATAATTTCATTTTATTGCTCCTTTTCTAGTACTATAATATTTTTATATAACAATTATTTATGAATAGGTTTAATTATTGGATTATTTTTTAACTCATAATCAAGACTTATTATTTCGTTATTAGGATACACATATATTTCTATTTCTTTATTTCGGTTATTATCAAACGAAAATTTCATTCCTGTAATATATGGATCTTTTTCTGTTTGAAAAATAGAATTTTCAAATTTATCTTCTATACTTCTGTAATCAAGAATACTTTTAATATTTACTATATTTTTTTCTTTTAAATTACTATATAACTCGTTTGCTTTTTTTAATCTAAATACACTATTACTTCCTTTATCAGTATATATTTTATTTTTGTATCTGTTATGTATATAATGGTTAGAATGAATATAATAGTTATCAATATATAAAACATCTATATCATCTGGATATACTTCTATAGATACAGCAATATTATTTTTTATATCAATAGCATTTACATGATATCCAGAAGCTGGTCTTAACTTACTACATCTTTCTATTAAATCATCTATTGAATCTGCTTCACTTATATGTCTTTGCGAAAAGTATCTTGGTAAATTCATTAAATTAACATTTGGCTCATGTGTATAATTAATTGTCTTTATTATTCCTGAACTATTCCAACTAAACCCATTTCCAAACGGCATATTATATATGTCATTTGTTACAAACCAACCATCTAATGTTTTTATTTTACTTATGCAAAAGTTCCCCTCTTTATAATCATCATCTTCATTATGACTAATGATAAATTTTCTATCTTTTTTTCTGCATATTATTGATGTACAATGAGATGTTTGGTCTAATAACTCTGGGCACATCATAGAAAAATATTCTAAAAACTCAACTTCTGCACCATCTGCTTTTCCTTTTATTTCATCATAATAATTTGGAAATTCATCTTGCAATTTATCTGATAAACTAATAATTATATTCTTGTATTTTTCATCTTCTAAATTTTTTCTATAATACTCAATATTTTCTTTTATTATTTTTTTAAAGTATTTTCCTGATTTTTTACCATTTGTATATGGATCTTCATTAAGATATAAAATTTTTGTTTTCAAAATGAGACCTCCTTAAAAATAATTATCAGATTTATATTTACAATAATATACTACTATTTCTTATTGTTACATCTTTTTAATTGTTAAATATATTAACAAAATCTTTACAATCTAAATATATAGAATTCAACTTATTATACATTTCTTCTATTCTAACCATTTCTTTAGAAACAGCTTTCATTAAACCATATTTATATGTATTACTCACAAGGCTTGGTGCAAGTACCAATCCTTCTTTTATTAAACTAATATATTTTTTTATATTTTTTCTTACATAATACTCTATAACTTGCTCTTTTACCATTTCAAAACCTTTTGTTTCGTTGTTTGAAAAAACATTAATTCCATTTAAGCATATAAAAGCTTTAGCCATTTTAAATAAAAAATCTGGTGGAACTATATTATATGCAAAGCAAATATTCATCATTTCAGTAAAATATGCAGTTATCGGTACTTCTCTATTTATATTAAAATATTTTTCTATTTCTTTTCTAAATTTACCTTTTTCTGCCTCATTTAAATTAGCACCATTTTGCAAAAACATTTCTAAAAATTTTTCTTCATTTTTTGTATAAGCTGATAAGAAAAAATCTAAACATATCTTCATATCTTCTTTTGATAAAATAAATATAAGCCCCATATCCAGAAATCCTATATCTCCATTATCTTTTATATATATATTTCCACCATGTGGATCTCCATGAAAAATAACTGGCATTCCATTAAATAAAGCATAAAAAGATAATTGTAAATAATCATTTAAGGCACTTGATATTTTTGCCTTATTTTCTTCATTTAAAGTTAATGAATTTATTGTCTTACTTGTTATAAATTCCATTACTATTATATTTTCTGTACAAAGTTCCTCATAAACTTTTGGTACACAAATTTTAATTGTATTTTCTACTTTTCCATTTACAGAATTTGCAAATTCTGTATATTTTTTAATATTATCAAGTTCATGATTGAAATCAACTTCCTCATATATCCATGATATGTATAAATCTAACACTTTTTTTGCAGCTAATAAATTTTTAAAGCCAATAAACCTACCAAAGATGTATATCATTTTTTTCATAAATTTAATATACTTTTCTTTTATATTTTTAGTTATATCTGTTCTTTTTACTTTTATAGCCACTACATCGCCATTTTTTAATACTGCTCTATGGACCTGAGAAATAGATGCAGAACCAGTTGGGGTTTCTTCGATACTTTCAACTATTTCATAAATATTTTTTCCATATTCCTTTTCTATCATCTCTTTTATTCTTTTAAATGATATAGGACTTACATTATCACAAATAGAAGATAATATAACTCTATCTTCTTCTTTAAAAATATTTCCAATGTTTTGCGTTGATAATATTTGTGCTAGTTTTATATAAATAATACCCATATTTTCGCAGAATTTTTTAATTACTTGTCCTTTGCTTTTTCTAAATATTACCCTACTAATAACTGCTTTTATTAATTCTATTATAAACTTCATTTTTTACTACCTCTAAAACTATATTTAATTATGAAATCCTTATATTTTATACATTTCTAGGGATAACTTCCATTCCCTTATTATCGGCTGAATACTCATTATATAATTCCATAAATCTTGTTATCTCTTGTTTATCTTTATATATTGGTTTATTTTTTGATATCCAATCATTAATAAAACTATCATACTTACTAAATATAATATTTAGTCCTGTTCCAAAGCTAATGTCATGGTATGTTATAACTCTTGTATATATATACATTTTATCAGTATTCATATTGCCACTAAATGCAATATCTGTTATCCAAAATTCTTTTCCACTTAAAACATCTTTTAAATGAACTTTTCCATTTTCTTTATCAGTTTCAATAATCTCAAATAATCCAGCACTAGAATTAAGCATACTTTGTAATAATTCTATTTTATCATTACTTTTAAATTTATTTTTATTAATAAATTCTTCTGTTATACAATTCATATTAACAGCATTTTTATATGCTATTATATTTGCCATAGCCTGCTTTCCAAGTTCTGTGCTAGTATCAAACTTGCTATCAATTCTTGTAACGTTATTGCTATATTGTTTATTTTCGATTTTAAGCTCAAATTTACCTTGCATATAATAATCGACAATACTTTGCATAACTTCATTATGCAACTTCCTTATTTTTTTATATTCCTTTATATGAGGCTTATTTTCTAACAAGACTCCTTGCATATTAGCTAATACTTTTGCAACTGTCTCGTCATTTCCATACTCATCAAAATCTAAATATTTTTTTGCATCTTCAATAACTTTTTTTGATACATCAGTTTCATACTTATTAACTAAAAATAAAGGTGCTAATGATAATTTAAGTTCTTCTTCTCTTTCAAAATCTTTATTATTTAAATATTCTATAGCATAAGGAATAACTTTACTATTAAATTTGCTTGCTAAAACAATAATTATTTCTTCTTTAATTACTTCGTTTTTTACCTTATCTAAACTTTTTAATAAAAAATCATCTATTACTTCGGAATTTAAGTACTCACAAATATCGTAATAATAATCTTCTATATCATTTGTTTTTAAAACTTTTAGATAACTATTTATAAATTCTTTATTGCATATACTAGAGAAATAATAATTACATTCATCTTGATAACCTATAAAATCCATATGAAAATAATATACTGTTTGGATAACAGTATGATACGCATCGCTTGCACATTCACATAGTGGAAAAATTACATATGGAATATATTCACCAAAAAAGTTATCACGTTCTTTTTTATCTGCAACTTCATTAAGAACAAATAAAGATAATAGTAATTCTCCTTTTTTAGTTTGAATAAGAGCTGTTCCCATAGCACTTATAAGCATTTCTTTTTTAATAGCTTCTTCATCGTTATTTTCATTATCATTTACAAAATTATTTATACTTTTTATATATAATTTCAGTAATTGTTCAGGATCTTTTTTAGAGAAATGTTTTATCTTCTTATATATTAACAAGTATTCTTCATTTTTTATTAATTCCTCAAAATTATAATCCATATCTTTTATAATATTATAATGACGAATAAGTACATTTTCTATTTGAATTTTTAAATATAATTTTTCTTCTTTTTCATGTATTTTTAATAGAGATTCTATAATTTTTCTATTTAATTTTGAACAAATTAAACCAGAATAATTTATTTCTTGATTATAATTTTCTTCTAAAAATTCTATAAATGCCTTATTTATATCTTCATCATCATATAAATGCAATTTGCATACATATTCATAAACAGCATTCCTTACTAGAGAATCCTCATTTTTTAATTCTTCTATTATTTGATTTTTATTTAACATATTTACTTCCCCCACTTTTAAAATTCTAATACAATATAATTTTTATTATATTTTCACAGATTTTGCCAGGTTTTACTGGCCTTTTAGCATAATCTTTATCCAAATTCAGAGATTTTGCAATTTTTTTCTGCAACATTTACAACACAAATTGAATGATTAATCATATGACTATTATTTAATTTTTTATATCGTCATTCTCTATTTGGTCTGGTGCTTTACTACTTGATTATTTTATATAGCTTTCCTTACATTTTATTTTTATAAAATTATATATTTCTTCCCAACTTAATAACATTGGCATATTTAAACTATAATTTTCATTGTATCTAGTTTTTACTAAATAAGCATTTATATTATTTTCTCTTAAATTTTTAACATTAATAGCCATATCATCTAACATAATGTCAACCCTACAATTTTTGCATTCTTCTACCTTATATGGTGATTTTGTAAAGATAAGTTTATCATAATAAATTTTATTTCTTTCTAGCCATATTTTAGTTACTTCTTCTGGATTTTTAAATATTTTTTTATTTCTACCTGTTATTATAATTATTTCATTCTCATCGTTTTTTAATTTATCAATATAATATTTACTTTGTGGAATTGTTTCAAAATTCATAGACATTCTATCCATATTATTTATAAGGAAATCATTTATTTCATACTGTGTCCAATCGAACATTCCTTCCGTTATATGCTTTGCATTTTGATTTACTATACCCTTATTTCTTTTGTTTTTATCTTCTTTTAAAAATTCTTCTAGAAATGTTTTATCCAAATCTGATATTACATTGTCTATATCAATTCCTATTTTCATTTTATATTCCCTCCCTTCTATTTTTTACATAATTTTCTAAATTTTATTGCTGATTTTGAATTAACTCAAAATCCAACAGATATAATCATGTCCAAATTATAGTATAAAATATTTCTTGTAACACTTCTACTGCTTTCTTTTTTTATTTGTGCAATTTTTGCACAAGTTAAATTTTCTTCTAATTCTTCATCATTATAAATATTATTTATGTGCCTTGCTATTCCTGTCGAACAATTTTAAATAATTTAGTTAAAGAATCTATATTAAGCCATACATTTCCATTTTGTAATATAACTTTAATATTTATATCATTTCATCTTTATATATAGAAAACTTTATTCTTTAGCAAATTCTTTTAATTCTAGAACATTTACACACTCTACATTGATATGCTTTTATTAAAAACATCTAATTTTTATTTTGACTATTTATCTCCCCTTTTTCAATTGTATGTACTATATCTATATTATTAGTTAAACTTTTATAATTTGTTTTTCCGGCAACTTTTCTTCCAATCTTACCTTCAATCTCTTTTCTAGCCTTTCCAATAATTTTTCCTGCTTCATGTACATCATCTTTTAATTCTTGTGTTCTGCTTTGGGTTAAGATATTGATTGGATAATTCTCAATATTCCTTTTGTATTTGCTGTTCTTATCTTCCTCTTTTTCCCATCTTTAGCAAACATTTCAACTAGGGTACAAATTGTACCCCAGTTATTATTTAGTTCTTCATCTCTAGCTTTAAGTTTTTTTATGTACTGCTTGACATCCACAGAATCTGTTAAAACTTGAACAACATCTTCTACTGAAAAGTACCAATCTTTATTATACCATTTTCTCCTTATTTCTTTTTCCTCAAATATTGCCAATTTGTTTTCTTTCATAATATCACTTCCTTATTATTTTTTGATATTATATAACACTTTTAATTATTTGTCAAACATTTGTTTACTCCTTATACAATTCCGTATTTTTTATTTTCTTACATATTTTCTTTTAGTTGTAGCACCGTAACACATTCAACATTACTAGTATGTGGAAACATATCAACTGGTGTAACTGATTTTATGTTATAATTACTACTTAACAGCTTTAAATCTCTTGCAAGAGTAGCAGGATTACAACTTACATATCCTATTTCTTTAGGTCCAAAATCTAATATATATTCTATACTTTTTTCATCTAATCCTTTTCGTGGTGGATCTACTACTATTACATCAGGCTTTATATTTCTATTTTTAAATTCAACTATTTTTTCTTCTACACTACCTGCAATATATTCTGCATTTTCAACATTATTTTCCTTAATATTTAGATTTGCCATATGTACTGCATCAGGTTCAATTTCTATTCCATATACTTCTTTTACCTTATCAGACAAGAAAATACCAATAGAGCCTACACCACTATATAAATCAAAAAGTATTTCTTTACCTGTAAGACATAGTTTTTCTTTTAAAGTTTGATACAAAACTTCTGCTTGCAAGGTATTTACTTGAAAAAATGATTTTGCGGATATAAAATAACGATAATTACCGATTACATCTGTTATATATTCACTTCCAAATATTACTTTAGTTTTACTTCCTAATATCTCATTAGTATTACTTGTATTTAAGTTAAGTACAAAACTTTTAATATTCTCATTTTTTCTTGCAAATTCTTTTGCTATATCTAATATTTTTAAATCTTCAAATAACTCTTCTTTATTTACTACAATTACAACCATTATTTCCTTTGTATGTAATCCACGCCTAATTAATATGTGCCTTATATCTCCATCATTTGTAGCCTCATTATATCCTTTAAATCCATGTTTTATAAAAGATGAAAATATATCTTTAGCAAGCATATCAATTACTCTATTTTGAATATAACAACACTCATTACTAACTATACTATGACTGCGTTTTTTATAAAAGCCAATTTTACTTACTCCATTTTCCTCTCTTATAGGATACTGTACTTTATTTCTATAATATAGCGGTAGTCCCATACCAATAGTATTTTCTAATATTTCATACTCTACATTTAACTTATCTAACACACTTTTTACCATATTTCTTTTTAATATAAGTTGCATATCGTAAGTGATATTTTGAGCATCACAACCACCACATGTTTTAAAAACTTCGCAAAAGGGTGTTTCTCTAAAACTAGCCTTTTTTAAAATTTCATCTACTTTTGCAATAGCATAGTTTTTATTTACTTTTATAATTTTTCCTCTAACTTTTTCAGTAATAATTGCACCGGGTATAAATACCACCATATCATCTTTTTTAGCAATACCCTCAAAATTCATACCATTATCTATTACTTCAAAGTCATAAATTTCATTTTTCTTCAATACTTTCACCTTTATTTAATATATTTCTACATCTTCTGTATCTATTTCATATCCAATTAGTTCTTTAAATTTATTAATATCTTCTGAAATCTCGTTTAAATTAACGTTATATTTATTATTTAAATCCTCTTTATTAAACGTATATTCCTTTTCATAATCACCGATTTTTAAGTCTATATTTACTATGTCAACATCAGTTGTTAAACCAAATGTAATAATAGCACGTTCTTCAAGCCAGTTATATACTTCTTCTTGTTCCTTTTCCTCATTAATATGTATATTTTCACTTAATGTAAGATTAACATTAAAAGCTTTAGTATTAATATCTACATCATATAACAAGTTTCTAATTTCATCACTATATATGCTATATTTAGTAAATCTTGTACTAAAACTAAATATATTTGTTAAATTATTATCTGTTATACTTGTACCCTTATCATTTTTTACAAAATTTTCAAACTGCTCTATAGGCTCATTAGTTTCAGCTATATAACTTTTTTCAGAATACCACGCAGATGTTGGATAAAGAAAAAAGTATGGTGCAGTTATAACTGCAATAACAAGTGCAATTTTCCTTTTTTCTTTTACTGTTATATTTAATTTTTTAAATGCTATCTTGTAATCTAAAAAATATATACAAATTCCAGATATAGCTACAGAAAATAACACATATAACAAAGCATAAACATTTGAAAAAGGATTCCATGAAATAGCACCTACTATATCATTTGGAATAAACTGTGTAAGTAAAAGTAATAGGCTACCTACTAAATCAGAAACAAAGCCAAATAAAAATACTTTTATGATTGATTTTTTATACACATTTTCTTCTATATTCATTAGTTTTATAGTAACAAATAATACAATACTATCTATTATAAAATTAACAGGTACAGTTATAAGCCACACTGCCGGAATAAGTATAAGTAACCATATTGGAAAATATACGTTATATAACTTGTTTTTCAAACTAACCACCTCTAAATATACTAAAATTATACCATGTAATCTATTATATGTAAATAAAACGACAACTTTTTTTGACATCGAATTTTGTCAAATGAAAAATAGTTAATTTATTTTTGGTAACATATAAAAACGATTTTGAATATAGTATATTAATTGGAAAATATAATTTCCAATTTAACAAAAGGAGTGTTATATATGTGCAAAGATAACTCATGTTTATGGCTTGCTATTCTTATATTTATATTTTTTAGTTGCAATAGACTTAGAGATAATTCATCTACACCATTGAACGTCGACACTTTTTTTGAGTTAGACAGTTCAACTCCTATTTTCTAATAGGATTATACAGCAAAGAGGGGTGAATTAAGATGGATGAAAGATGCGGATGTGGATGCGGATGCGGATGCAATAACAACTGCGGATGTGGATGTGGAAATAACGGTATCTTCGGTGGAGGAAACTGTTGCTGCATATGGATTATATTAATAATCATAGTTCTTTTATGTTGTTGCTGCTAATTTTAGCACATAATAACTACATAGTCATATAGACTTAAAAAGGTAGTAGAACTTCATGTCTACTACCTTTTTAACTTATAATATTTTATAACAAAGGTTTTAAAAATTTACCAGTATAACTTCCCTTTTCTTTTGCAACTTGCTCAGGAGTACCTGCTACTACAACAGTTCCACCCTCATCTCCACCTTCAGGTCCTAAGTCTATTATATAATCAGCTGATTTTATAACATCAAGATTATGTTCTATTACGACAAGTGTGTTGTTTGCATCAGTTAATCTTTGTAATATATTAATTAACTTATGCACATCAGCCATATGAAGACCTGTTGTTGGCTCATCTAAAATATATAATGTATTTCCTGTTCCTTTTTTAGAAAGTTCTGTTGCAAGTTTTATTCTTTGGGCTTCTCCACCTGATAGCGTTGTTGAAGGTTGGCCTAAAGTAATATATCCAAGTCCTACATCCATTAATGTCTGTAATTTATTTCTTATTGACGGCATATTTTTAAAGAATTCCAGTCCCTCTTCAACTGTCATATTTAATACATCACTTATATTTTTTCCTTTATATTTTACCTCAAGGGTTTCTCTATTATATCTTTTTCCTTTACATACTTCACATGGTACGTATACATCAGGTAAAAAATGCATTTCAATTTTTATTATTCCATCACCTGAACAAGCCTCACATCTACCACCATGTACATTAAAACTAAATCTTCCTTTTTGGTATCCTCTTATCTTTGCTTCATTTGTAGAGGCAAATAAATCTCTTATTGGGTCAAACATACCAGTATAAGTAGCAGGATTTGACCTTGGAGTTCTTCCTATTGGTGACTGATCTATATTTATTACTTTATCTATTTTATCAAGTCCTATTATTTTGCTATGTTTTCCTGGCTTTATTCTACTGTTATTTAATTTATTTGCAACTGCCTTATACAAAATCTCATTTACAAGTGTTGATTTCCCACTACCAGATACTCCTGTTACACAAGTAAAGTTAGAATTTGGTATTTTAACATTTATATTTTTTAAATTATGTTCTTTTGCACCTCTTATCTCAATATATCCATTATCTTGTTTTCTTCTTGTTTTTGGCACTTCTATTTTAAGTTTACCACTTAGATACGCACCAGTTATTGAGTCTTCACATTTTTCTATATCTTTTGGAGATCCTGAAAATACAACATTTCCACCATGTACACCAGGACCTGGTCCAATATCTACTATATGGTCTGCCTGCCTCATTGTATCTTCATCATGCTCTACAACTATTAATGTATTTCCTAAATCTCTCATTTTTTTAAGAGATGCAAGTAATTTTTCATTATCTCTTTGATGTAAGCCTATACTTGGTTCATCTAATATATAAAGTACACCTGTAAGTCCTGAACCGATTTGAGTTGCAAGCCTTATTCTTTGAGCCTCGCCTCCTGAAAGTGTACCTGCTGCTCTTGATAATGTTAAATAACTAAGTCCTACGTCTATTAGAAATTGCAATCTACTATTTAATTCTTTTATAATCTGTTCTGATATTAACTTTGCTTTATTTGACATTTTATTTTCATAAATGTTATTTATAAAATTCTTTATTGCTACAATGTTTTTATCACAAAGTTCTGATATATTTAGTCCTCCTATTGTTACTGCAAGTACTTCTTTTTTTAGCCTTGTACCATTACATAATTCACAATGAGATGCTGACATTAAAGTCTCATAATATGCTTTCATTGCAGGTGATTTAGTTTCTTGAAATCTTCTTTCTAGTGCATGTACAACTCCTTCAAATTCAGTTTCAAATTTTCTTGAAACAGTCCTACTTTCATGTTCAAATTTTATTTTTTCAGTTCCACTGCCATAAAGTAAGATATCCATGAAACTTTTTGGTAAATCTTTTAATTTAGTTTTTGAATCTATGTTATAATGCTCACATAGTCCTTTTATATACATTCCACTTATAGAGTCAATTATTGTTCCACCGACCTGACCAACCTTGTATTGCACCATAATCAATTAGCCTTTTTTCTTTATTTGGCATTATTTTATCTATATCTATCCTTAATATCTCACCAAGTCCTGTACAAGCTGGACAAGCTCCAAATGGGCTATTAAATGAAAACATTCTAGGTGTCAATTCTTCTAAACTTACTCCACAATCTGGGCAAGCAAAATTTTCTGAAAATAGTTGTTCTTCACCATTTAAGTTTGCAATTATTACTAAATTATTTGCTTGATGAAGTGCAAGTTCTACAGAGTCTGTTAATCTTTTTTGTATATCTGGCCCTACAACTAATCTATCAATTACAACTTCTATTGTATGTTTCTTTTGTCTATCAAGTTCAGGAATTCCATCAGATAGTTCTAATATTTCGCCATCAATTCTACATCTAATAAATCCCTCTTTTAATATTTTTTCTAGTAATTTTACATGCTCACCTTTCTTTTCTCTAATAATTGGGGCAACAACTAATATTTTACTTCCTTGTTCCATTGACATTATTTGGTCAACAATTTCATCAACAGATTGTTTTCTTATTCTTTTTCCACATATAGGACAATGAGGTACACCAACCCTTGCATACAATAACCTTAAATAATCATAAATTTCAGTTACAGTTCCAACAGTAGAACGTGGATTTTTTGATGTTGTTTTTTGGTCAATTGATATTGCTGGAGATAGCCCCTCTATAAGTTCTACATCTGGTTTTTCCATAAGTCCTAAAAATTGTCTTGCATATGAAGATAATGATTCTACATATCTTCTTTGTCCTTCTGCATATA
The DNA here is from genome assembly GCA_947632635.1 of uncultured Clostridia bacterium. GTDB lineage: Bacteria > Bacillota > Clostridia > TANB77 > CAG-465 > CAG-465. The sequence goes on from CANRQA010000025.1 coordinate 17,732, forward strand.
TTGTATCAAAAGCAAGTGATGATTTTCCTGAGCCTGATAAGCCTGTAAATACTACTAATTTATCTCTTGGTATTTCTAAATCTATGTTTTTTAAGTTATGCTCTTTTGCTCCCTTTATAACTAATTTATCATTCATTTATATCCACTCCATTTTCTATATAATTATATATCATGAACAAGTGTTTGTCAACCACTCTGCACTAAAAGTACAGAGCTTTTCTGCGGACTGAAAGTCCTGTCCAGCTAAAGCTGTCTGCCATTTATCTTAAATATTTCATCTATATCATCTTTTTGATT
>CANRQA010000026.1 GCA_947632635.1 uncultured Clostridia bacterium
AAATTGTCTCCTAGTTCTAAAGAATTTCTGCACTAAAAGTGCAGGGCTTGCTACCACGGGCTATCAAAGTCAATATTCTTTTTTTGGGGGAAAGGGGGAATATGCTTATTTTTAGATAATATCTATTTTTTTTCATAGTAGTAACATTAATTTAGTTGCTATTCACGGGTATAAACAAAAGCACGCAAAAATTCTAGGATGTTTTCCTAGTTTTTGTGTACTTTTGTTTATGAAACTTTAAGGTCAAATACATCATGATTTCCATTTAATAGGGTATATCGGATAAACTGTGTAAACTCGAAATCAACTATGATTCAGATACTATATATAATTTGTAGTATCTGCTTTTCTTTCCTTATATAACACTATTACTCTTAAATACAATAACGTATATAATGATATCTTGTTTGAAAATGCTCTACTTTTATTTTTTCTAAAACTTGAATTTACACTCTTTATTGCATTTATTATACACTTTACTTTCTTACTGTACTTCCACAATTAAATAATTGTTCTACGTGTTTTAATTTCTTGCCCATATACTTTGACGCTCAAAATACCACACTCAAAGCTCGTTTTGATTACTCAAATTCTGATTTTGCTACCCTTAGACTTGAGTACATATATTTTTCATTTAATTACTAATGTTTTATAGCCTTTCTTAAAATATATTTTATTTAGCCAGTATTTTATATAGTTATATATTTTTAGAAGTTCTCTATTTGAAAATAATAATATGCCTTTAACTACTTTTTTATATCTTTATTTTATGTATTTTCTTTAACCCAGTATAACTTTCATATTATATAAAAGAGGAATATATTGCTACATTCCCCACATATTATTTACGTATATTTAATTTTGAAATAATATCTCTATATCTTTCGATATCTTTAGACTCTAAATATTTTAAAAGTCTTTTTCTTTTACCAACCATTAAGAAAAGTCCACGTCTTGAATGATCATCTTTTTTATGTACTTTTAAGTGTTCTGTTAATTCATTTATTCTTTCTGTTAAAAGTGCTATTTGAACTTCTGCAGAACCTGTATCATTTTTTTCTCTTGCATAAGTTGATAAAATTTCTGCTTTTCTTTCCTTTGTCATTTTGTTACCTCCTTTTTTCTTTTACTTGCCTAAAGCTAAGATATAACTTGAGGTTAATGTTAAATCCTGGCAATAGGTGATATATAAATATGTTGCAAGCAACTTATTTATCAATTTTATTTTCCAGCTATATATGGATATGGGTTAACTGGGACACCACCAAATCTTACTTCAAAATGTACGTGTGGTCCAGTAGTCCAACCTGTCATACCAATTTTAGCTATCATTTGACCTTCAGATACAGTTTGACCAACAGATACTAAAAGCTCACTACAGTGTGCGTAATAAGTTGTCATACCATTACCGTGGTCAATTTTTACATGTAGCCCATAACCTGTTCCCCAACCTGCAAATATAACTTTACCTGTTCTATATGCATAAATTGCGGTACCTATTGCACCTCCAAGGTCAATTCCTGTATGTCCTGAATATCCCATAAATTCACAATTTATTCTTCTATTTACAGTAGGCCATACACCCTCACCTGTTGGTGCTACATAAGCGGCACCAATAGTTTGCGCTGTTGCAGGTTTATATGTTACCTTTGGAATTTCAACTGGTTTATTTCTATCAACTATATCTTTTAATATACTATCTGCTCTTTCTATAGAAGTCATTTCACCAAGTTCTGCAACCTTTTCCATTTTTACTTCTGTATTAAGTTTTGCAACTTGTGATTTTAGACTTTCTGCATATTTGTTAGCCTCATCTTGTGTATTAAAAGTCATTTTTGTTTCGCCGTCAACTGCTACATTATATATAGTATACTCAGTTTTAACTTCGGCTCTTAAATTTGTATATACATTTTGGTCTTTTAAAACTTTATCTCTTATATAACTTGTTTCAAAAGTTGGTTCGCTTTCTAGATATACTTTTACATTAGGATCAATACTTTGTTTTTCAGTAACTAAATCGTTATATACTTCATCAAATTGTTGTTCATCTGAAAAATATCCTATAAACTTTCCATTTAGATAAGCTTTTACAGCTGGCTTATATGTATTTAATACTGTTACAAGTACAGCACTAAATATAAGTACTAAAGTCAGTACTGTAAAAAATATAAATCTTAGTGTTCTGAGGACACCTCTTTTTTCCATAATAAAAATTTACACCTTCCTTAAAATCTTAAAATTAGGCTACTTGTTTATTATAACATATATCTTTAATTTTGTCAAATTTTGTAACATTTTTGAAATATTCAAGCTAAATATATGCTAAATTCATACTTATTTTAGCATATACTATATTATATGTCAAGAGTATTACAAATTTTAATAAAAAGCCTTTATTGAGTTAATTTTGAATATTTATTTTTTGTTACAGTTAAATAAGATAAAAATATACATAAAAGAAAAAGCTACTGCTTTTAAGTAAATAATTAAAAACAGTAGTAATAAATTGCTTAATGTATTAAATTTGTTTACAACATTAATATTGTGGAAAATATAGCTATAGTTATTGCGCCTACTCCTATAATAGTAAAGATTGCACCTAATGTTTTTGGCAAAGTCTCTCCTGCTATATAAAATTCATTACAGTCTTTTGGATTATAATATATTTCTACCTCTTGTCCTATTGCATATTTAGTTTGAGTGCCACCATATACAGCTTCTTTTATATATTTAAGTCCTCCTATATTATATTCAATCACTGGATACCAACTTGTAACATATCCACCATTCATACTATAACGTTCATGTTTAACTATATCTGTTACTTTCCCATAAGTTTTTGAAATACAATTTCTTTCTTTTTTCTTTTTATTGTTAAGCATTGCAATTCCTATTACACAGAAAACAACTCCAATTATCCCAAAAATTCCTGAAAATATAATTAATATATAACTCATTTTTATTTTCTCCTATAATTAATATCCCAATTCATCTAGTATAGATTTAACATTGTTTTTATAGCTATCATCTACATCGACGTATACAACAGTATTGTCTATTCTTGAAACAACCATATATTTGCCATTTGCTGATAAAGTATATTTTGAATAATTCTTTAATTCTGCACTTGTTTCAGCAGAAACGTCTTTTCCTTTTGATGATTCAAAAATAGATTTGTTATTATTATAAAAACTTGTTGCATAAGAATCATCTATAAGTTCATAAAATTCAATTTGAAAGTCATAATCATTACTTGCGGCTATGTATGCTTGGCTTACATAATCATAATCTGAAAATTGACTATTTGCATCTTGAACACTATATCCTTTTTGAGACATAATAGTATAAAAATCTGAAGCAGTAATAGATGTTTTTTCTTTGTTTAAATTAACGAAAATAACTCCTGCTACTGCAGCCATTATTGCAATTACTACTGCAACTACTATAATTGCTATTATTACTGGCTTTTTCATAAAAAACTCCTCCTCTCGTTTATTATCATATAATTTACTTATATCATTAAGCATAAAAAAAGTCAATTAATATGTTTGAATTTTTTTTCATTCTTTTTTAGTCTTATAATTAATTTACATATTAATATTATAAATAAGTTTAATACTTTAAATAAAATTATTACTAATGTTTTTTCTTATATTTTAACTGTAACCTATTTTTTTCGATTTTTTTATTCTTTTTTCTTGTTTACTTGAATAGTATCTAAAAATATTGTATAATATTTATTGTAAGTTTATTTTATTAAACTAGAAAGGAGGAATGCGAAATGATACCTACTTGGGCTATATGGATAGTTCTTTGTGGTATATTTCTTATCGGAGAAATTTTTACCGTTTCATTCCTATTATTCTGGCCTGGTATTGGTGCTTTTTTAGCTTTTATAACTTATCTATTAGGCTTTTCTTTAAAAGTTCAAATAGCTGTATTTGTAATTTCTACTGCACTAATGCTAATATTTATGAAACCACTAGTAAAAAAATTATTTAAAACTCATGATACTCCTATGAATAGTGATGCTATTATAGGAAAACATGCTATCGTTATTAAAAAAATTGATAATTTGGAATCTACAGGACAAGTAAAAGTAAATGGGGAACTTTGGTCTGCTCTTTCAGATGATGACGAAATAATTGATGAGAACTCTGCTGTTGAAATTGTTGGTCTTGAGGGTGTAAAATTAAAAGTAAAGAAAATTTAATTTTGGAGGTAAATTTATTATGGAAGTATTTTTTGTTATAGTATTAATTATTCTACTTGTAATAACTTCTTGTTCAATAAAAGTTGTTAGACAATCAGAAGTACGTATTATAGAACGTTTTGGTAAATATCATAAAACAGCACAAGCTGGTCTTAATTTTATATTTCCTTTTATAGACCATGTAAGAGCTATTGTTAGTTTAAAGCAACAAACTATGGATGTTACACCACAAAGTGTTATCACAAAGGATAATGTTACAATTACTATCGATACTGTTGTTTTCTATCAAATTACTGAACCAGAAAAAGCTGTATATGAAATTGAAAGTTTACAAAAAGGTATTGCCTATATTGCAATTACAACTATTCGTGATATTGTTGGTAAAATGGACCTTGATGCTACTTTTAGTTCAAGAGATATGATTAATAATCAATTAAGAGATATTCTTGATGAAGCAACTGATAAATGGGGTTGTAAAGTTGACCGTGTTGAAATTAAAGATATAAAACCACCTGTTGATATTAGAGATGCAATGGAAAAACAAATGAACGCAGAAAGAAATAAAAGAGCTATTATTCTTGAAGCTGAAGGTAAACGTCAAGCAGACATTACGCTTGCTGAAGGTAAAAAGCAAGCAACTATTCTTGAAGCTGAAGCTGAACGTGAATCTAGTATAAGACGTGCACAAGGTATTAGAGAATCAAAAATTCTTGAAGCTGAAGGTAATGCTGAAGCAATAAAAAAAGTTGCTGAAGCTAAAGCACAAGAAGTAAATCTTGTATATTCTGCAATAATGCAAGCAAAACCTGACCAAAATCTTGTTGCTTTAAAATCTTTAGAGGCCTTAGAAAAAGTTGCCGACGGTAAATCTAATAAAGTATTTATTCCTTTTGATGCTACTAAAGCTATGGGTGCTTTAGGTGCTGCTGCTGATGTAGTAAGAAATGATAAATAGAAATTAAAAAAGTACCGAGTAAAATTAATTACTCAGTACTTTTTTTGTTTAAGAATGCAATAAACTAAAAAGTTCTTTTTGCTCTATAAAATTAACCTTATCGCACAAATCTACATATTCTTTAAGCATGCTTTCCATTGTACTATACTTTTTATATTCTTTTTGCAATTCATTATATTCCTCTATAATAATTTCGAGGCATTTTAAAGCATCTTCAAAAGATGGACTAGAAACTGTCACATCAGAATCATTAAGCTCTTCTATTTTCTTTTTGCATGGACTTCCTGATGAAAATGTAGGAAAAATCGTTAAAATTTCGTAATATTTTTTAAACTCTTCTATTACTTTATCTTTATTTCCAATATCAATACTATTTTTTTCCAACCAGTGTAAAAAATTTATTATTGCCTCGGTATTAGATATAAACAAATTAAAAAACTCTTCCAATTCATAGGGCTCATTATATAAATTACGTATTTTATGATTATTACATAAGCTAAGTCTTAGGTAATTTTTCTGTGAATATGGCTCATGCTCTTCTATTGTAAAACCCATTTCTGCTAAAATTTCGTTTTCTTTATCCCTTATCCTTTCTAATTTTTGTTTAAAAAGTTTTCTCAAAACTTTTAATATAACATTATTATCTCCTGCAATTCCAAGATCAGAAAAAGGAAATTTTTCAGACACTATTCTACTTATAGGTTTCCTACTATCTACATAGTCTATTTGTGGATTACGCCTATTAACACTGATTATTTCTGTAATAGGATTTATAGTTATCTTTCCTCGAACACGGTATCCTAAAATATCATCCCGTAAAGAAGTAAAAATCTCTATATTCCCATCTACTGTGCCATAAACTTCACTTTCTATTTTTTCAAGTTCATCTTGCAATTCTTTAATTCTCTTTAAAGATCTCATATATTCTTCAAATTGTTCTGTTGAAATAAAATTACCAAATTTAGCCATTTCCCTTTTTCTAAACTTTCTTTCCTGATCCAAAAAAGTCATACAAAATTCCTCCTTAAATTTAAGTTAGATTTAATTTTTTATGTTCTAATTATATAATAACTTTTTCATTATGTCAAGATAATACTCTATTTTAAAAGTACCAAGTAAAATTAATTACTTAGTACTTTTTTATTTATTTTTTACTTAATGCTTCTTCTAAATCATTTTTTAGCCAATTATATTGTTCACTTTTAGCTTTATTATTTTCTTCAAATATTATCCTTATACATTTTTTAGCTTGTTCTAATGAATGTTTACTTTGTAACTCTTGTTTTGATATTAAATCTTCTAACCAATTAAAATACTTTTCAGGTCTTACTTCTATTTTTTTATTTATCATATCATATACATAATCTTCATTAATTTTAGCTTCTAACTCACTAAAATCTTTAAATTCATCCATATTATATTTATCTAAAAAATAAGTTACAAAATCAATATTACTAATAAACAAAGTATAAAACTCTTCAAGTTTATATTTATTTTTATATATTTTACTATCAAAAAGAGGTGGTAACATGCCAAGTTCTTCTTCAGTTTTTTCAGTTATTTCTTTTATTTCTTCTAACATTTTAATATTTTTTTCACTAAAAAGAATTATAAACGTAACAAGTAAATTGTAACTTTCCATACCAACTTGACTTAAAGAATAATAATCTGCACAAGGAATATATGTTCCAAAGCCTGCACATCTTCCGTTATTAAGTTCCTTTTTATAAAAACGAATTTGTAATTTTTTAAAATTTATTTGAACTCTTCCACTGGACTTATCAGATGGCAATGAACTTCCTGTAAAAATATGCAGATATTTATCACTTGAAAATAAATATGTTATAGGAATATAAGGAAAATTTTTACCAGAACTGTATATACTACCACTTGCACTATTATTTTTGAATTCTTCCGCAGAAAAGCAAGGTTTCTCACCACTAAAATCAATATTATATTTACACATTTTAGACATTTCCTCCTTAAATTTAAGTTAGATTTGATTTTTTATGACTCAATTATACTACTTTATTTGTTATATGTCAAATAAATTATGTATTATAACTTGAACTTATACCGATATATATATCTAATTATTTTACTTTTACATTTTCCTCTCCAAAAGCAGTTTTTAAAACATCTAAAGTTTCTTTTGAAACATTTAGCCATAATGTTCTATTTAATGCTTTTATTTTATTAGTTCCATCATAAAAGATAAATACTGGAACACTACCACGAGTTGCATTTCCCATATTTTTTATATAATCAATAACTCTATTTTCCATATCAAATTTATCTTTTGGAAGTCTTATATATATTTTTTTATTTGCAGTAATAGTTTCAAGTGTTGAAACTATTATTTTTGGCTTTTCATCTTCTTTTATGCTTATCTTACCTGTTACTTTTAATACGTTATCTGCTTGTAGAATATCATAGTATTTAGCATAAACATTTGGAAATATAACAAGTTCAATACTTCCATACATATCTTCAATATTTGCAAACATCATTTGTTTAGCACTTTTTGTTGTAAGTAGTTTTGAACTAGTAAGTACTCCACAAAATACTGCATTTTGCCCGTCATAATTTATAGTATCTTTTAAGTTTTCTCCATTTTCACTTATTTCAGTGCTTTCTATTAATTCTTTACTGGTTATTGTAGCCGTGTTTTTTATATAGCTCATATATTCGTCTAAAGGATGACCAGATACGTATAGTCCTAAAGTTTCTTTTTCCATATTTAACAAATCTTTTTTACTTGGACTTTTACCACATTTTTTTATACTAATCTTGTTTTCTTTTTCTACGTTTCCAATATCAAAAAGACTTACTTGATTTATATAATTATTACGCCTTGTAGCACTTACATTATCAACTATTGTTTCATAGGCATCTAAGAGGTCGTATCTATTTAAATCTTTTTCTATCTCATCAAAGCATCCGCGCCATAATTAAACTTTCAATACATTTTTTATTAACCATATCGCCTGCTACACGTTCGCAAAAATCTATAAAACTTGTAAATTTTCCATCTCTTTTTCTGTTTGTGATAATTTCATTTATAGCATTTTCTCCTACATTTTTTATTGATACAAGCGCAAATCTTATCTTTTTATTTACAACTGCAAATTTTGCATAACTTTCATTGATATCTGGTCTTAATACTTCAATATTCATTTCTTTGCATTCTGCTATATACTCTGGTATTTTACTTAAATTAGTAAGCATGCTGTTCATAGTGGCAGCCATAAATTCATGTGGAAAATGTGCTTTTAAATATGCTGTTTCATATGCTACAACTGCATATGAGGCTGCGTGTGATTTATTGAATGCATATTTTGCAAATTCTGCCATTTCGTCAAATATTTTATTGCTACTTTCCTTATCTATACCATTTTTCATTGCACCTTCAATAAATATATCACGTTCTTTTTCCATTACATCAGTTTTTTTCTTACTCATTGCACGTCTAACAAGATCTGCTCTACCTAAGCTATACCCAGCTAAATCTCTAAATATTTGCATTACTTGTTCTTGATAAACCATACAGCCATAAGTTACATTTAAAATTGGCTCAAGAGCTGGATGAGTATATATAATATGGTCTTTATTATTCTTGTTTTGTATATATCTTGGTATTTGATCCATAGGTCCCGGTCTATATAACGAAATCATTACAATAATATCTTCAATTGAATCAGGTTGCATTTTAACCATCATTTGCCTAAAACCTTTACTTTCCATTTGGAAAACACCTGTTGTTTTTCCACTACATAATAGTTTAAAGGTTTCTTTATCTTCCATGTTATTTTTAAAGTCTATATCTATACCATGTATTTTTTTTATCAACTGTAATGTATCAGAAATAACTGTTAATGTTCTAAGACCTAAAAAGTCCATTTTTAGAAGTCCTAATTCTTCTAATGTTGTCATTGTATATTCAGTTGAAATTATATCTTGATTTTCATATAACGGTACATAATCTACTACTCTTTCTTTTGTAATAACTACACCAGCAGCATGAGTTGAGGCATGACGTACCATTCCCTCCGCCATTTTTGCGTAATCAATTATTTTTTGTATATCACTATCTGTTTCATATAACGTTTTTAATTCATTATTTATACTAATTGCTTTATCAATTGTCATTTTTATTTCTTGAGGTATCATTTTGGCAACAAGGTCAGCTTTTTGATATGGCATGTCTAATGCTCTTGCTACATCTCTTACTGCTGCACGTGCTGCCATTGTTCCAAATGTTATAATTTGAGCTACATGGTCTTTTCCATATTTTCTACTTACATAGTCTATAACCTCACCACGTCGTTCATAGCAAAAATCTACATCAAAGTCTGGCATACTAACTCTTTCGGGATTTAAAAATCTTTCAAATATCAAATTATACTTTAGTGGATCAATATCTGTTATACCTATTAAATATGCTGCAATTGATCCTGCACCACTTCCACGTCCTGGTCCTACTGCAATACCTACAGATTTTGCATAATTTATATAATCTTGAACTATCAAGAAATAGTCTATATATCCCATTTTATCTATTATACTTATTTCATATTCTAATCTATCTATTACTTCTTTAATAGGATTTTCACCATATCTTTTATTTATTCCAGCATAACAAAGTTTTCTAAAATATTCTAAATGTGTAATATCTTCATTTATTTTAAATTCAGGCAATATTATTTTACCAAATTCAAATTCTACATTACACATATCTGCTATTTTTACTGTATTTTCTAAAGCCTCAGGAATATTTTTAAATCCTTCATACATTTCTTCTTGTGATTTTACATAGAATTCATTTGTTTTAAATGTCATTCTATCTTCATCATTTATTGTTTTTCTAGTACCTATACAAAGTAACACTTCATGAAAGTCGTAATCTTTCTTATCTAAATAATGACAATCATTAGTTGCTACAAGCCCTACTCCAAATTCTTTTGAAAATTCTATTAGTTTCTGATTTACAAGTATTTGTTCTCTTAATTTATTATCTTGAACTTCAAGAAAATATCTATCTTTTCCAAATATATCTATGAACTCTCTAATAGTATCTTTTGCACCCTCTATATTTGTATTTACAATTTGAGTTGCAACTTTTCCAGCAAGACATGCAGAAAGACATATAAGGCCTTCATTATATTTTTTTAAGATATCCATGTCTATCCTTGGCTTGTAATAAAATCCTTCTGTGTAACCGGCTGATACAAGTTTTGCTAAGTTATGATATCCTGTATTATTCATAGCCAGAAGTATCAAATGATTTGGTTCTGTATCAACTCTTCCTTGCTTATCAAATCTACTTCTTGGAGCTACATAAACCTCAGAGCCAATTATTGGCTTTATTCCCTCTGCCTTACATTTTTTATATAATTCAATAACACCAAACATATTTCCATGGTCTGTTATTGCTACTGATTTCATACCTAATTTTTTAACTTTTTCTACTAATTTATCTATTCTTATTGCACCGTCTAGTAAACTATATTCTGTATGTACATGCAAATGTACAAAGTCCATATATACCACCTACAATGATTATACAAAAATTTATTTAAAAAGTAAAGAAATACATTAAGATTTTAATATAACTTAAGAAAAAACTCAATTAGTTTATATATACTAATTAAGTCTTTTTTAACGTATAATAAATTTTGATTTATCCATATTTTTCAAGAAATTGGCTACATTGATAAAATACTCACTCTTTCTTGCTTTTCCTAAAATCTTTTATCAAATTTACAACATCTTGCTCAGTTTTAATATTAAGTCTTTGTGCTTCATTTGAAAAACTATCTTGTATTTTTTCTAAGGCTAACATTGCTGAATTTTGTATAACTATATCATCGCCTTTTTTTATAAATAAAATCTTACTTCCCTCTTTTAAATCTAATAATTTCCTTATAGATTTAGGAATTGTTATTTGCCCTTTTGTAGTAACTTTTGCAAGTTCCATAAAATCACATCCTTTCATATTCCTTACTTTCCTTACTTATATTATATGTCATTTATTATAATTTATCAACTTTTTTTATATAATAATACAAAACTCAAGAAAAGACTATTAATCTTTCTTGAGTTAGTAATCATATTTCAAAACTAGATTTTTCCTTAAAAACTTTACTAAATGCGTTATTAATATCTAGTTTACATTTTTCAAAATCTAAATCTTCTAAAGCATCATTTATACATATTATTTTATATTTTCTATTAATTATATCCCTTATTAGCTTACTATTATCATTTTTTAATATAAAATATTTTCCAAGCTTTTTTCTTGGCACGAAATTTCCAGATAATAATTCATAATATCTACATATATTTTGCCCAATATCCGTATCAGCTCTAAATTTATTAAAACAAGCAGAATTTAATTTTTCATATTCATTATTCCACATTTTTTCAAATGTAGTTTTTAAAAATGGTTGTGTTAAATGTTCACTATATATATCTTGAAATTCTGCTTTAAATATACATGATAATGTTTTTAAATTCTTAATACCATATTTTAAATTGAAAACTTTATTAATATTATTTTTTATAAACTTACCTTTTGTGAAATAATTATTTAAAATATTAAAATAATTATTTCTCATAACAATATTTCTATGACTGCGATTTTTCTTTTGATATTCAATATACATATCCTTAGGTTTGCCGTTTTGAAAGAAATATGAGGGCTCTAATTTATTTAAAATAAAAAGGTCATCATTAAATAATATAAACTGCTCTGATAAATCTTTTATTCTGTGCAAATTCATTTCTATTACATTTGAATTAAATGTAGGTAAATATTTATTTGGTATAAATTCTTCATGCTTTACTATTCTTAATTTTTCGTTTTTCACATTTAGCCATTTTGGGATATGTCCCCATGTTATGAAAAATACTTTATTTACAAAATCTGCATATTTTTCAATACCTCTAAATAAGTACTGTAAGTTTCCAAAATCTCTAAATCTATTTTTTGATTTATCACCTTTAAAACTTTCATATTTTGCTTTTTCTTCTAACCAATTTTTATCATTTCCATCTACCCAAAGTATTACTATATCAATTTTTTTATTATCTTCCATATATCACCTTATTTTTCAAATTTTGATTTATCTGGTAGTAATTCTTGAAGTGTTTTATTTATTTCTTTTTTTGCTTTTTCAAAGTCAATATTCATGTATGCATCATTTATACAAACATATTTATATTTATTGCTTTTTAGCTCCTTAATTGTTTCTGTATTATCATCTTTATATATTAAATACTTACTTTCATCCTTTTTTGGTACAAAGTTTCCTTCTACCAAATTCCAATATCTACATAAATAATGTCCTAAATCAGTTGAACATCTAAAACGATTATGACAAGCCTTGTCCAAACTTTCGCCCTCTAGCTCCCATATTTTCCTAAAAGTACTTTTTAAATATCCTTGTGGAGAATGGAAATTCCAAAATCCACAAAATTTATTTTTAAAGCCAAGTGATTGCCATGTTTTAAAATTAAATTTACCATATTTTAAATTTAACATTTTCCACAAGTTCTTTTTTACCACTTCTTTTTTCTTAAAATGTTTATTTATAATTGCTAAAATATTTGCTTTCATGAAAAAATGTGTATCGTTATAAAAACTGGCAAGCTGAGTATATTCAACATACACATCAGTTGGTTTGTTATTTATAAAGAAATCTTCTGGTTTTGTTTGTTTTAATAAGAAAAAATCATCATTAAATAATACAAATTTTTCAGATAAATCTTTTATTCTGTGTAAATTTAATTCTATTACATTTGAGTTAAATGTAGGCAAATATTCCTTTGGTATAAATTCTTCATGCTTTACTATTCGTAATTTTTTGTTTTTTACATTAAGCCATTTTGGAATATGTCCCCATGTTATGAAAAACACTTTATTTACATAGTTTGCATATTTTTCTATTCCTCTAAATAAATACTCGAGATTATTACAATCTCTAAATCTATTTTCTTGCATATCTCCTTCTAAATGAAGATATTTATTTTTTTCTTTTAACCAATTTTCGTCGTTTCCGTCTACCCAAAGTATTACGAAATCTATTTTATTATTTTTGTTATTATTATTATTATTTTTCATAACAATCTCCTAAAATACATATAATTTCTTAAAATACCCTAAAATATTCTATCATAATTATACAGTATTTTTATTGTTATGTCAAGCTATGTTTTTCATTTTATATTAACTTTCGATATTTTCTTTTAAATAATATATCATTATTAAATTTGGAATTACCATTAAAGCGTTTGCTATTGAAGATATACTCCAAACTATTTGCAGTGTAAGTATAGTACCTAAATACACACATATAGTATATATTATTTTATATATGTTTTGTATTTTAGAATTTTTAAATAAATACTTTATTCCTATACTACCATAATACCCCCAACAAGGAATTGTTGCAAATGCAAATATAAAAATGGAAAAGGATAATAGAAAATTACCATATGGTAAAATAGAAAATGTATTTTGTACAAGTTCCATTCCATTATGTGATATATTCCACATTCCACTTGCAACAAGTACAATTCCAGTAATAGTGCAAATAATTACTGTATCAATAAAAACACTAGTTGAGGCAATTATTGATTCTTCTTTTATATCTTTACCTTTTACTGTTACATTAAAAAGTGGTGAACTACCCATCCCTGCTTCATTTGAAAATAGTCCTTTTGAAAGTCCAGCATTTATTGCACCAATTGCAACAGTTCCAAATATTCCACCTGTTACTGCACTAAAATTAAATGCTTCTTTTATTATTAATTTTATACTTGGAATAATATTTAATCTAAAAATAAATAACAAATATATACACATAAATAAGTATATTATTGTTGCAAGTGGCACTAATACACTTGATATATTTGAGATTTTTTCTTCATTTCCAAATATAGCATATGCACATATTATAGTTACCACAATTGCTATAACATATTTATTTACATTAACAGTATTTACTAAAGACTCACTCATTGCATTTGATTGTATCATAGCTCCAATTCCAAATGATGCTACTACTAAAAATATACTAAAAAGTGCCCCAAGTAGTTTAAAATTTAGTTTTTCTTTTAATACATACATTGCTCCTCCATAGTATCCATTTTCATCTTTTTTTCTATATTTTAATACTAAATATGTTTCTGCATATTTTGTTGCTATTGCAAAAATACCTGAAACAAATACCCAAAATATACTTCCTACTCCTCCAATTGTTATTGCTGTTGCAATTCCTACAATATTTCCTGTTCCAAGTGTTGCTGCAAGGACCGTCATAAGTGATTTAAATGAACTTATCCCTTTTCCTTTTTTGTTGTTACTTGATAACATTGATTTTAAACCTTTAAAAGTATATTTTTGTGGAAATTTTAATTTATAAGTTAAAAATATATGTGTAAACATTAATATTACAACAAGTGGTACACTCCATACTAATTTTTCTATATATATTATATATTCTTGCATATTATCACCATATATTTATACTATATGCTTTATTCATTTTACTAATACAAAATATTCTAATTATATTATTTAAAATAACGAGTATTTTTTATTATTTTGGTTTTTTCATACACTTTTTAACTTTTATTTAAATTAAAGTTGAAAACATACAAATATTATGATATAATTTTTTCATAATTAATTAAAATACCTTTTAAATAACTATTAGAGGAGGATAAAAATGAAAGAAAAAATTGAAAAGGCAAGAAAATTACGGGATTTGTATAAATATGAAAAATCAAAAAATTATAATAATGAAAACTTATCAAATGTATTTTTAAAATGTTTTTTTCTTTATGTAATTAATTGCATTATACTTAACGAAGATTATTTTATACTAAAAATAAAAAGCAAATATACCAAAAATATTTTTGTAAGAATTTACGAATGGCTTAATTATTTTAAAAATTATATAAATGACTATGTTGAAATTTTTATACTAAAGCATTCAAAAGACACAAAAGAACGTTATCCGGGTAAATGTAGATATTATGTACGTTTTTCAAAACCTACTCACATAAAATTATCAGGCTCAATTGATGAAATAAAATTTTATAGTTACTTAAAAAGGTGTGGCTTTACAGTAACAGATGAAAACATAAATTCACTCTATTCAACATATAGAATATCCGAGTAAAAATAACTCTATAAACGAGAATTGAAACTATCAATTCTCGTTTTTGCTTTATATATCAAAATTATTTTCTATTATATTATCTATTATTTTTTTCATATATATAGCAGATGTATATGGTGCAACTTTACTTGGTAGTGCAAGTGCCCATATTACTTTTTTATCTAGTTTTTTTGCAAATTCAAAATCAACTCCTCCAGGATTTGATGCAAGATCAATTATTAATGTATCTTTTTTTACAAGTTTTAATCTTTTTTCATCAAGTATCATATATGGTATTGTGTTAAATATAACATCCATATCTTGTAAATAGTTTTCTAAATTTTCTAATCTTACACTATTATACTTTAATATTTCAATTTCTGCTATATCTTTATCCTTTCTAGCCTCAACATAAACATTTGCACCTATTCCTTTTAAAGTATTTGAAAGAACTTTTCCAACTCTTCCAAAACCTAATACTAAGCAATTAGAATTATGTAGTGTAAATTTTGTATTTTCTATTGCTAAAGAAATTGCTCCCTCTACCGTTGGAATAGCGTTATATATTGCAAGTGCATCATTTTGCATTATATCAAAATAAGTTATTTTTTCTTTATCTAGTTTTTCTTTTATTTCTTTTGAGATAGCACCTGATATAACCGTAATATTATTTTTCTTTAATTTTTCTATTAATTCTAAACAAGTTATATTTTCACCTGTTAGAGTAATACCATCCTTTGAAAATGGGACTGCAGTAATTACTACATTAGACTTATCAATATCTGTAATTTTCACATTATCTTTTATATATAACTCTCTTAAAGTATTAATTCTTTCATCTGTACCTAAAATACAATATTTTAACATAAAAACACCCCACAATATACTTTAATATATATTCGTAAGATGTTTTTTTATTACTTATACATTTATTATTAACTCATACATAGCTTCCTCATATTTATCTTTTAATTTAACATTTTCAATATTTTTTATTTCTTTTATTAAATCTTCAAATTTATATAACTTATATCTTTTTATATTATTTTCTATTGCTATATGTTCAACTATAGCATATAGTCCTTCTTTTACATTATCTATTTCTTTATTCTTTGTTTTTGCAGCAAGTATTGGCATTATTTTGTATAACAAAAAGTCTGATATATTTTGTCCTACCTCTAGTCTAATTTTTGCTGTTTTTGCTATTTCTATTACCTTTTCATAACTAATTTTATTTAATTTATTACAAATATCTTCTTCATTTTTTGGATATATATAATACCTTATTCCATCTAATTTTTTAATCATTTTTAATGCATCATAATATCCCATTTTAAGTAGTTCTTTTAAGTTATTAGTTTCAAAGTTTAAAATACTTGGTAAAGTATCAACAGGACTTATCATAGTAATACTTACTTTATTTCTTTTTAATATATCATGATATCCTCTTATCCTCATTCTTTTATATGTCCTAATTGCTATAACATTATCAAATCCCTCTTTTTCTAACATATGTACAGGACAATTATCATATATTCCGCCGTCAATATATTTTTTGTCATTAAATGAAATTCTTTGAAATACAGGTAAGTTAGAACTTGCCATTAAGTAATTTATAAGGCTACCTTTCTCCATATCATTTATATATAACTCTTTACCTTGAACATCTGAAATACAAAATGTTACAAGTCCAAATTTAATACTCGACTTCCTTAACTTTTCTTCGTCAATTTTATCTGTAAGTAATGCTTTCATTTTGTCTGTTTCAATACCTTTTTCTTTTATACTTTTACTAAGTTTTTTAGTTAAATATTTTACTGTATCAAAATTTATATCAGCTTTCATTGCTTTTATTATTTTATCCTCATCAATATCAAATAAGTCACTAAATGATAAGGTTTTCCACATTTTATATATTTCATCAAAATCACCTTGAGCTAAAAATGCTGCGTTTATAGCGCCAATAGAAGTACCAACTATTGCACCAAATTCATATCCATTTTCAAGTAATGCTTTTACAGCTCCTATGTGGTAAGCACCTCTTGCGCCTCCCCCCTCAAGTGTTAAACCATATTTCATAAGTCTCATCTCCAAAATATTATAATATACTTATATCATAAACTTAAGTTTTGTTCAATATTGCTAACATTATTTTTTCATATAATTAATATATACTCTAGTACAATTGTTACCTTTTAATCTAAATAAATATAACTTAATTAAAACATTAACTCTATTATTGTAAACTTACTTGTTCGACCATAAAAATAATTTTTATTTTGCTTTCAGACTATTAATAATTATTTACTAAAATTAATTATCAAATTTTAATTGTGCAATTCTACAAGAAATAAGAAAAAAATAAACTACCCCGCCACAAGCAGCGGGGTATTAACCTGTCTTTCCTACTCAAATAAATCTATTTGCCCTCTATACATTTATTATAACTATTTCCTTGATTTTTTACATAGTTTTCTATCTGTTTTTCATTTCCATTTCTTCCAACTGTACCAACGAGATAACCGTCCACTCCAAAAATTGCCTCCCCATAACTTTTTCTTCACTTCTGGACATC
This sequence comes from uncultured Clostridia bacterium, assembly GCA_947632635.1. Lineage (GTDB taxonomy): Bacteria > Bacillota > Clostridia > TANB77 > CAG-465 > CAG-465. The sequence goes on from CANRQA010000026.1 coordinate 17,910, forward strand.
TTTTGAATATTGCTCTGG